>NZ_JBFALK010000004.1:332129-460930 GCF_040656155.1 Microtetraspora glauca | reverse complement strand
CACACCCGAAAGCGCAGGATAGGACGGGGTTGTGCATCATGCACTGGCTTTTAGCACACTGTTGAGTTCTCAAGAAACGGACGCGACCACCATCACCTCAGACTCGAAACCGAGCCATCCGCTCCGGGGCGTTTACGCTTCGTTTTGTTTTGTTCTTACCTTCGCTATTCTTTCAGGCCGCCCGATCCGTGTCAAACCGTCCCATTTCGGAACACTTGACCCGAACCCTGCAACCCGAGAGGAATCGCAGCCGCCCCGTCTCCGGGGCAACCCCTCTAACTTACCAGGTTCCTGTCCGCTTCGCGAACCAACTACCAGAAACTGATCGTTTGAGGAGGCTTGTCGAGTTTAGCCCACGCCGTCCCATGCCTGAACCGCCAAGCGGAAGGGGAGGGAAGGCGCCGGGCTGCGCCGACTCGAGAAGACTAGCAGCCTCTCCGGAGTGATCGAGACGCATTCCGTCACAACCCGATGCCGGGAGTGGCGCCGCCTCCCTTCGGCCGGCCATGCCGCGCCAGCCACGCTCCAACCCGACGGTGGCGCGGGGATATCGGTGGATATGCCGACGAGGACCGCCGGACCGGTAACTCCCGGAGCGTCCGCAGCGATACCCGGGAAAACGGGCAGTTCAGCGGGGACAACCAGATCCGCTGCTCAAGCATCTAAGTAGCACTACGGCAACGAGGCCGGCACGGGGTGGGGACGAGGAGAGCGGCATCAGTGATGAGGTCCGCATCGCAACCTGTCGTCAAGCCGTCCGCAATCGCCACGCCTTACGAAAGCAGAGTGGGAGTCCTTGTTTGGCGCCATCCCGGCCGCCCGGGCTCTCGCCGGTGGAGGTAGCCATAATGACGCGGTCGGAGTTCGACGACATCCGGGCACACATCACGGCCGAGGCCCGGCACGCGGCTGACCTGCTGCAGATCGCGAGCGAGCTGCTCGACGACCTCGAGCAGGCCCGGGTGCGCGAGGCGACCCTGCGCTCCTACTACCTCAGCCTGCTGACGGCCGCGCGCGCCACCGTGGCCGCGTCGAACGCGGGTGATCCCGCACCGATGACCTTCCTGGTGCACGAACTCGACAAGCACGGGCAACTGCCGGCCGACGACGCCGAGGCCCGGCGCATCCTGTCCGACGCCAAGACGGCCCAATCGCTGATCCCGCTCGTCGAGGACGAGACACCCGCGCGCCGGTCGCGGCCGAACGGCAGGTCGAGGAGCTGCGTCGGCGTGAGCCGTACGTTGCCGCGGTGATCGGCGACCCCCGAGCCGCCCTACCGCAGACAAACGGAGATCGAGAAAGACGAAGGCCCTGGTCGCCGGTTTTCCGGTGACCAGGGCCTTCGATCAGTAGCGGGGACAGGATTTGAACCTGCGACCTCTGGGTTATGAGCCCAGCGAGCTACCGAACTGCTCCACCCCGCGTCGGTGTGTGTCTACAGACTACCCATGTGCGAAGGGAGGAGCAAACCAATAGGTTCACCCGCCTCCCGCGAGCGTGAATCACCGTCAATGACCATCCGGACAAATGGCGCAATTTCCAGACAAACCGCTCCGGTTGCCTGGCCGTATCCCTCTACGGTTGCCGGGCCGCGTCCGCTCCCCCTGTGCGGTGGGAAACCTCCGGCGGAGCGCGGACCGTCCTGGCATGACAGGTGACATTCAAGGAAACACGAAGGCCCTGGTCGCCGGTTTCCCGGTGGCCAGGGCCTTCGATCAGTAGCGGGGACAGGATTTGAACCTGCGACCTCTGGGTTATGAGCCCAGCGAGCTACCGAGCTGCTCCACCCCGCGTCGGTAAGAAGAACATTACCCGGCACGCGAGGTGGAAGCAAATCGGTCCGCCGCTATGGGCTCTTCGAAGCCGACGCCGAAGGTGACGGCTTCGGCTCGGACGGGGTCGAGGACGGCGTCGGTGACGGCGTGGCCTGCGGCTGATCCTTCTGCAGCGCCTGGAGCTCGTTCAGGGCGTCGCTGAGTCGCTTCTGGGCGTCCCCGTACGCGGTCCAGTTGGGCGGCTTCGCGGACAGGGCCTTCTGCGCGTCGTCATAGGCGGCCTGCGCCTTCTCGATCACACCCTTCAGGCTGGGATCGGCCGCGGGCTTACCCTCCGGGGGCGTGTTCTCGTCGGGCTTGGCCGGTTGCTCGACCGTGGTGCCGAACACCTGGTTCAGCGCGTCCTTCAGGGTGTCGGCGGAGCCGACCCTGTTGCCGAACATCACCAGGACTCGCCGCAGGATCGGGTACGGCTCCTGGCCCGCCCCGGCCGCTGTCTGCACGTACACGGGCTCGATGTACACGAGCCCGCCGGCGAACGGCAGGGTGAGCAGGTTGCCGTGCACGATCTGGGCCTTACCGAGCCCGAGGATGTTCAGTTCGCCGGCGAACCGGTTGGTGAACGTGTTCTGCACCTGGCCGGGGCTGGCGATCGTGGTGTTCGCCGGCATCCGGAGGATCCGCAGCTTCCCATAGCCGGGCCCGGCGGTGGAGTCGACCGCCATGAAGGCCGCGAGGTTCGGCCCCTGCTTCGGCACGAACGTCGTGGTCAGCGAGAACGCAGGGCCGCTGGACCCCGGCATGTTGACCGACAGGAAGTAGGGCGGCTGCTTGACGTTCTTCTCGTTGGCCGACGGGTCGTCGGGGACGTTCCAGAAGTCCTGGCCGCCGTAGAAGGACTCCGGGTTGGTGACGTGGTAGCGGGACAGCACGTCACGCTGGACCTTGAACAGATCCTCGGGGTAGCGCAGGTGGTCCTGCAGCTCGGGCTCGATCGTGTCCTTCGGCTTGATGATCCCGGGGAACGCCTTCTCCCAGGACTTCAGGATCGGGTCCTCGGTGTCCCACTCGTAGAGCGTCACCGTGCCGTCGTACGCGTCCACGGTGGCCTTGACCGAGTTCCGGATGTAGTTGATCTGGTCACGCGGCTGCGGCGCGATCACTCCCGGGTTGGTCGAGGTGTCCCGGATCATGTCCGAGAAGCTCTTGCTCTGGGAGAACGGGTACTCGTTCGCGGTGGTGTACGCGTCGACGATCCAGACGACCCGCCCGTTGACGATCGCGGGGTACGGATCCGAGTCGAGGTTGAGGAACGGCGCCACCTTGGCGACGCGCTGGGCCGGAGTCCGGTCGTACAGGATGCGGGACTGCTCGTTGACGTCGCCGGACAGCAGCATGTTGATCTCGCCGTACTTCGCGGCGTAGAGCAGCCGGTTGAAGAACGATCCGACCGGGACGCCGCCCTTGCCGGCGTAGGAGGTGTTCTCCTGGCCCGTCGTCCCGTCGACGGGGTAGTCGAGCTCCATCTTCTCCTTGCCGCCGACGATGGCGTAGTCCTTCGACTGCTCGCCGAAGTAGACGCGGGGCTCCTTCAGCCCCGCGCTCGGGACGAGCGAGCCGGAGACCGGCATGTCCTTGGCGTCGAAGTTCGGCAGGCCCTCGCTGTCCACCTCGCTGCCGGGAGCGGCGACGAAACCGTATCCGTGGGTGTAGACGAGATGCCGGTTGATCCAGTTGTTGCGATCGGACGGCGGGCCGGTCATCTCACGTACGGCGACCACGTGGTCGCGTACGACGCCGTCGGCGTCCTTGTACCGGTCGACGTCCAACTGCTCGGGGAAGTCGTAGAAACCGCGGATGCGCTGCTTCTGCTGGAAGGTCTTGGCGACCAGCGTGGGGTCGAGGAGCCGGACGCCCGCGACGGTCTCGTCGGTGGCGGCCCCCTTCTGCGGAGTGGCCTGCGCGTCGTACGTGACGACGTCCGCGTCGGCGACGCCGTACGCCTCACGGGTCGCGGCGATGTTCCGCGAGATGGACGTCCCTTCCTTGCCCTGCTGGTTGGGACGCACCTGGAACTGCTCGACCAGGACCGGATACACGCTGCCGATGAGGATGGCCGAAAGGACCAGGAGCCCGAAGGCGGCTCCCGGCCACATGCCGCCCGGCCGGATGATCCCCGCGAAGAAGATCAGCGCGCAGATCAGCGCGATGACGGCCAGGATGCCCTTCGCCGGGAGCACCGCGTTGACGTCGGTGTAGGACGCGCCGTCCACGATGCCGCGGGTGGAGAACACGAGGTCGTAGCGGTCGAGCCAGTACGCGGCGGCCTTGAGCAGGACGAAGACGCCGAGCAGCACGGACAGGTGGACCCGCGCGGCCCTGGAGGCGTGCACGCCGCCGGGCGAGGCGATCCGGAAGCCGCCATAGAGGTAGTGCACGATCGCCGCGGCGACGATCGACAGGACGATCGCCGTGAACAGGAAGTTCAGCACCGTCCTGAGGAAGGGGACGGTGAACATGAAGAACGCGATGTCGAGATGGAACAACTCGTCCTTCTTGCCGAAGGGCGTGGAGTTCGCGAACAGCAGCCACGTCTTCCACTGGCCGGCCGTGGAGGAGCCCGTGAACAGGGCCAGGACGCCCATGCCGACGAAGAAGAAGAGCCGGCGGTGCGGATCGACGGCGAGGCGGTAGCGGTCGGCCCCTTGCGGGGAGCCGAACATGCCGGGGCCGAACATCGGTCGCGTCCGGTGCGCCAGGGCCATGTTGCCCCCGACGATGCCGGCCATGAGGACGGCTCCCACCACGAACAGCAGGATCTGCGTCACCAGCATGGCCGAGAACACCGACGAGAAGTCGACCGAGTCGTACCACAGGAAGTCGGTGAATATCGCGGTGAAGATGAAGAACAATACGACGATCGCCACGAGAGCGATCACAACGGGAATGAGCAGTCGCGGCCGGCGGGGCAAGCGCATCGCCCGACCGGCTCCGGGGCTCCGGAAGCTCAACGCCAACCCCTTGTCTCAGAACAACGGTCCGTGCCTGGCAACCTACACCGCGAAACGGCCGGTCGTGATTTCAGTTCTTGGTGCATGCTGGGACGTCACCCGTGCCGGTGCGCAGCGCGTCGATCGCCTTGATGGCGCCTTCGAGGGTCTCGACCTTGACCAGGCGCAGCCCGCCGGGCACCGCGCGTACGGCCTGCGGGCAATTGAGGGCGGGGGTGAGGAAGATCGTCGCGCCCGCTTTCCTGGCCCCGACCATCTTCTGCTCGATGCCGCCGATCGGGCCGACCGCGCCGTCAAGGGTGATCGTCCCCGTGCCCGCGATGGACTTGCCGCCGGTCAGGGCACCGGGGGTCAGCTTGTCGTAGATGCCCAGCGAGAACATCAGGCCGGCGCTCGGGCCGCCGATGTCGCCGACGCTGATGTCGACCTTGAAGGGCGGCTTGTACCTCATCCCCATGGTCACGCCGACCCTGGCCTTGCCATCCTTGCCCGCGACGGTGCCGAGGACCACGTCGGTGGAGGTGCCCTTCCGGTTCACCGTGAGCCGGACCTGCTCGCCCGGCTTGAGCTTCCGCACGGCCGAGGCGACGGTGTTCTGGTCAGTGGCGGGCGCGCCGTCCACCGCGGTGATCTCGTCACCCACCTGCAGCTTGCCGTCCGCGGGCAGCCCCTTCTCCACGACGGCCACGGAGACGACCTCGGGAACGGGGATCTTCAGCGCGTGCAGCGCCGCGATCGTCGCGTCCTCCTGCGAGGTGGTCATCTGCAGGGTGTTCTGCTGCTCGACCTCCTTGGCGGTCGTCTTCCTCGGGAAGATGGTCTCCTCCGGGACGACCGCGATGGTGGGGTCGATCCAGCCGCGCAGCGCGGTGAGCAGGTCGATGCTGTTGCTCGGCCCACCCTGGTAGGCGACGGTCACCATGCTCAGCTTGCCGTCGGTGGGATAGGTCGTGTGCCCCGAGATCGTGATCACGGGTTTGCCCTTGACGTCGCCGATCGTGTTCTCCGTCGGCCCCGGGCTCAGCACGACGTACGGCACGGGCAGCAACGCCGCGGCGACCGCGAGGATCACGGTCAGGAAACCCGCCACCAGCAAGGTGAGAGCGCGTCGGGACATGGTCAGACTCTATGTGCTGTGACCGACGGCCCCGCACATCAGCACGGCCGTCAGCACGCGCCGACCCACTCCGCGGCGCCGTCGGTGAAAACCTGGTGCTTCCAGATCGGCACCTGGTGCTTGAGGTCGTCGATCAGCCTCCGGGACGCCTCGAACGCCTCTCCTCGGTGGGGGCAGGCCACGGCCACGATGACCGCGATGTCCCCCAACTGGAGGTCGCCGACGCGGTGCACGGCGGCCAGCGCGGTCACGGGGAAGTCGGCGGCGACCTTCTCGGCCACCCTTCGCAACTCCTCCTCGGCGGACGGGTGGGCCGAATAGGACAGGAGCGTCACCTGCTTGCCCTGATCCTCTTCACGGACCGTCCCCACGAAGATCGTGGTGCCGCCGGCCGCGTGGTCTTCGACCGCGCTCAGCACCTCGTCCACAGACAGCGGGGTGTCACGAATGGCCAGTAACCGGATGACGTCCACGTCCCCGAGGTTAGTACGGCGCCGGCCCGCGGAACACGGGCGGCGCCGTACCGGCCGCGTCAGACGCGGCGCTTGCGCCTCGCGGCGCGGACGATGGCCGCGGTGCCGATGACGGCGACGGTGGCACCCGCCGCGGTGAGGGTGGCGTCCTTGCCGGAGAGACGGCGGCCGACCACGGCGTGCTTGCCCTGGCGCTGGTCGAGCAGTTCCTGCAGGGCGGCGTCGTTGGTCCACGCGGGTTTCCACCCGGCGGCGCGCAGCGCGGCGCAGTCGACGACCCACGGATAGACGACGTAGTGGAGGTCCGTCGCCGGGGCCGGGGTGATGCCGAGCCGGTGCAGCCGCTGGGCCGTACCGAAGGTCAATCCGGCGGGCAGCTCGAAACGGCGCAGGCCGGAGATCTCCTCGGCCTGCTCCATCTCCAGCCATCCGTCCGACCCGACCGCAACGACCCCGCTGACGTGCCCGAGCGCGGCCGTCTCCAGTGCCGACACGAGGTCGTCGATGTGGCAGAACTGCCAGCGCGGCAGCGATCCCTTGACGACGAGCAGGCGCGGAGCCTCGAAGTGGCGGGTGATCACCGTGTCGATGCCCGGGCCGACCAGCGCGGCGGGTCTGAGCACGGTGACCCCGAGACCGGGATGCGAGCGGAGTGAGCGCCGCACCAGGGCCTCGATCTCCAGATGATCGCCGACGACGCCGGTGTCGGGCTCGGCCGCGACCGGGGAGTCCTCCGCGAGCGGCACCGGATTGTCGCCGGCCGCGCCGTACACCATCGCGCTGGTGACGAGAACGACGCGGCGGACCCGGGCCGCGGCGGACGCGGTGAGCACGGTCTGGGCGGCGCGCAGGTTGTACGCCCGGCGCTCGTCCGGATCGGAGTCCAGGGAATAGTCGCCGCCCAGATGGACCAGGACGTCGACGTCGGATATGCGGTTCGCCAAGAGCGGATCGCGGATGTCGAGAACACGCCAGGTGACATCCGGCACATCTCCGCGCTGGTCGTCGATGGCCACGACGCGGCGGAAATCCGCAGACGAGGCGACTTTCGCGAGGAACGCCCTGCCGAGACCGGAGGCGGCGCCCGTGACGGCGACTACGGGCGGACGAAGGCGTTTCGAGGTTGGCACGAGGTCCTCACTTTGCACTGATCCGCCCCACGGCGGATAACGTGGCGGATGTGGACTCCTCCATCCTGCACGAGGTGGCGCGGTGACTGACCTGCCAGGTCGTGAAAATGACCCCAACGAAAACCCGTTCGCCATGTTCGGCAGCCCGGAGCAGATCGCGGCGGCGATGCGGCAGTTCGCGGACATGCTGTCCGCCCCGCAGAGCGCCGGGCCTGTCAACTGGGACATGGCCAAGAACATCGCACGACACGCCGTGGTCGCCGAAGGGGACCCGAGCGTCATGGAGGGCGAGCGACGACAGATCGTGGACGCCCTCAATCTCGCCGACCTCTGGCTGAACGAGGCGACCACGCTGCCCAGCGGCGTGACGAGCCCCCAGGCGTGGAGCCGGTCCGAGTGGATCGAGAAGACCGTTCCGGTCTGGAAGCAGCTGTGCGAGCCGATCGCCGCCCGCATGGTCGAGACCATGGGCGGCACGCTCAGCGCCACCGGCCTGCCCCCCGAGGCGCAGGCCATGGCCGGGCCGCTCATGGGCATGCTCAAGCAGATGGGCGGCATGATGGTCGGGCAGCAGCTCGGCCAGGCGCTCGGCACGCTCGCCCGCGAGGTCGTCGGCTCCTCCGACATCGGCCTGCCGCTGTCGGACACGGCCGCGTTGCTGCCCGGCGGAATCGCCGCGTTCAGCGAGGGCCTGGAGACGCCGGCCGAGGAGATCAGGATCTATCTCGCGCTGCGTGAGGCGGCCCACCACCGGCTGTTCCAGCACGTCCCGTGGCTGCGGGCGCACCTCCTCGGCGCCGTCGAGGAGTACGCCAGGGGCATCACCGTGGACGTCTCCGCCCTCGAAGGGAAGCTCCAAGGGTTGGATCTGAACAACCCCGAGCAGCTTCAGGAGATCCTCGGCGGCGGCGAGCTGCTCAAGCCCGAGGAGACCGAGCGGCAGAAGGCCGCGCTGGTCCGCCTGGAGACCGCGCTCGCGCTGGTCGAGGGCTGGGTGGCCACCGTCGTGGACGAGTCCGCTGAGGGCAAGCTGCCCTCCGCGACCGCGCTCGCCGAGACCGTACGGCGCCGCCGCGCGACCGGCGGGCCCGCGGAGCGGACCTTCGCCACCCTGGTCGGCCTGGAACTGCGCCCCCGGCGGCTGCGCGAGGCCGCGGCTCTCTGGAAGGCGCTGACCGCCGAGCGTGGCGTCGAGGGCAGGGACGCCGTCTGGAACCACCCCGACCTCATGCCCACCGCCGACGACCTGGCCGATCCCGACTCCTTCGTCAAGGGCGAGGCGAGGTTCGACCTGTCCGCGCTGGAGGAGCCCAAGGACGACGAGGAGTGAGCCTCCACCGGGACGCGCACGCCGTACTCACCGGGTGGACGGCGCCGACCGCGGACGAGGAGCTGCTCAGGAAGGAGTTCCTGGAGCACCTCGACACGTACGAGGACGCCATGTGGCGCGGCTGCGCGGCCGGCCACCTGACGGCGACCACCGCGGTGATCTCGCACGACGGCGCCCGGGTGCTGCTCACCCTGCATCCGAAAGCCGGGATGTGGCTGCCCATGGGCGGCCACTGCGAGGTCACGGACGGTTCGCTCGCCGAGGTCGCTCTCAGGGAGGCGACCGAGGAGTCCGGCATCACGGGCCTCACGCTGCTGCCCGGGCCGCTGGCCCTGGACCGGCACCAGGTCTGGTGCCATCCGCCGCACAGCTGGCACCTCGACGTCGAGTACGGCGCGGTCGCCCCGCCCGGGGCCGAGGCGGTGATCAGCGACGAGTCGCTCGACCTGCGCTGGTTCCCGATCGAGCAGATCCCCGAGCCGAGCGACGAGGCGACCCGGCGGCTCGCCGCCCGCGCCCGGTCTGCACAGGATCCGCACATCTGACTTACGCGGCCTTGCGGTTCCAGTCGCTAGGGTCGGCGACATGACTCAGGTCGACGTGGGCGGCGTCATCACGACTCCCCGGCGCCGCCGGCGGCTGCCGAGGCCGCTGGCCTGGATCGCCGTGGTGCCGTGCGCGGTATGGGCGCTGGTCCGGCTGGCCGGCGTCGACGGCCCCGTCCTCACCGAGCTGATCACGGCCACGCCGTATGTGGCGCTGTTCTCGCTGTTCGCGGCCCTTCTGGCGCTGGGGTCGCGCGGCCGGGCCGTCGTCGCCGTCGCGGCGGCGTCGTCCACCCTGCTGGCGTTCATGGTGCTGCCCCGCGCGTTCGGCGACACCCCGGCGGCGACCGGCCCGTCCCTGCGGATCCTCACGATCAACCTGTTCTTCGGGCGCGGCGACGCCCGTACGGTGATCGACCTGGTCCGCCGGTTGCGGCCGGACATCCTCAACACGCAGGAACTGGATCCGCGGGCGGTCGAGGCCCTGGACGCGGCCGGGCTGGGCACGCTCATGCCGTACAGCCACCTGCAGCAGGAGTACAGCGCGTCGGGCAGCGGCATCTACTCGCGCTATCCGCTGACGAAACTGCCCGACTTCGCTCCGTCGGACGGGCACCACATGCCGTACGTCCGGTTCTCCCTGCCCGGCGGGCAGACCGTCGAACTCGTCGACGTGCACACCATGGCGCCTCTCGGGCCGGATGTCGCCACCTGGAAGGAGGCGTTGCGTTCGTTGCCCCCGGCCGTCCCGGGAACGGTCCGCGTCCTCGCCGGCGACTTCAACGCGAGCCTCGACCACGCGGCCCTGCGCGAGGTGCTCGGCCGGGGGTACCTGGACGCGGCCGACGCCACGGGGACCGGGCTGCGCACGACCTGGCCCGCGAACCGGCGCCTTCCTCCGCTGATCACCATCGACCACGTGCTCGTGGACGAACGGGCGTCGGCGGTCGGCGTCAGCGTCCACGACGTGCCGGGCACCGACCACCGCGCGCTGTTCGCCGAGTTGCGGCTGCCCTGACCGGCGAGGGCCGCCGGGAGGAGCGCTAGCCGAGGAGCGCCCGGGTGTTGTCCCAGCCTTCGAGGCCGGGGTCGAGCCGCGCCACGTCGACCGGCTTCCTGAGCCGGTGCCAGCCGGGGCCGGTGGCGACCATGCGAGGGCCGGGCGCCTGGCGGCGGAGCCGTCCGACCAGGTCGGGGTCGTCGAAGTCGGGGTCCGCCCAGGTCGGCAGCGGCAGCCGCGCCGCGACGGCGACGGCTCCCCCGCCTTCCGCGGGGCAGACCGCCATCTCGGCCCGGCCCAGCGCGCGGAAGAGCTTGCCGATCAGCAGGGGCGGCAGGTCCGGGGCGTCGGCGCTGACCACGACCCCCTCGGTGCCGTACGGCAGGGCGGCGAACGCCTCGGCGGGCGAGCCGATGGACAGGACCGGCGTGCCCGGCCAGGCGATCTCGTCCAGTCCGGGCACTCCGGCGGACAGGATGACCGGCTCGACCAGTTCGAGACCGGCGACCATCTCGTAGGTGTCCTCGGCGACGGCCATGAGGAACTCGGCCGGATCGACTCCGGGAGGCGCCCCGTCGGCCATGCCGGGGGTGACGAGGACGGCCGCGACGCGGGTCAACACTCCTCCGCGGAACCGCTGGCCGCCATGGAGAAACCCTCCAGGAAGCCACGGGCGCGCTCCGCCTTGGGGTAGCGTTCGACCAGCGCCCAGAAGCGGGGACCGTGGCTCGGGACCAGCAGGTGGACCAGCTCGTGCATGATCACGTAGTCTACGACCCACGCGGGCATCCCCCGCAGGCGCGTCGACAACCTGATCGTGGCATGATCCGGTGTGCAGGATCCCCACCGGTGCTGCTGGTTCTCGACCCAGCGCACGCTGTTGGGCAGCGCTCTGCCGTCCAGATAGCGGGTGGACAGCTCCCTCGCGCGGTCGAGCAGATCGTCGTCGCTGAGGCGTCTTCGCTGCTCTTTCGCGGCGAGCCGGTCGAGCATGCGGCGCACCCACTGCTCCTCGTCGGTCGTACTCAGACCGGCAGGAAGCAACACGATGGTCTTGTCACCATCGCGGTACGCGGAAACGGTTCGCCGCCGACGTGTGCTCCGACGAACCTCGACTGTCTCGGGGGGCACATATGCAAGGTAGCCGACAACTGCCTGTTTCCACAGGGGGTCAATGACGTTCTCCCTGGTCAATCAGGCGAACACCGGCCGACCGTACGGGAAACGCGGACCCCGCGTTTCCCACCGGCCACAGAAGTTATCCACAGGGCACAAACACGGCCTCACCTGGTGTGACTAATCTCACGCTGCTATGAGACCTCGTCTGAAGACCGCCCTGCGCCGCGTGGAAAGAGACGGCCGCACCCTCCAGTTCGGCGTCCACCCGGCACGCGCGACCGTCCTGACGGACCTGGAACCCGCCGTGCGCCGGCTCGTCGAGAGCCTCGACGGCACCCGCACGCTCGATGAGGCCGTGTCCGCGAGCGGCCTGGACGCCGGCGCCGCCCGCGAGGTGATCGCCCTGCTGGTACGGCACGGCCTGGTGGAGGACGCGTCCGCCCGGCCCGGCGAGCTCTCCGCGCTGTCCCGCGAGGAGCGTGAGCTGCTCCGTCCCGAGCGTGACCGGCTCTCCCTCACGTCCGCGGACGGCGGGCTCGCCGGGCTGCGGCGCAGGAGAGCGGCGCACGTCCGGGTGTACGGCGCGGGCAGGGTGGGCGCCCAGGTCGCCTCCCTGCTCGCCGCCTCCGGCGTCGGTCACCTCTGCGTCGTCGACGCCGGCACGGCCCGGCCCCAGGACGTGGCGCCCGGCGGGCTGGGGCGGCCGGAGGTGGGGACGAGTCGCGAGGAGGGCGCGGTCGAGGTCGCCCGGCGACTGGCCCCCGGCGTCAACGCCTGGACCGGCAGGACCGCCTCACACCCCGCCGACGGTGCCCGCCGTCCCGACCTGGTGATCCTCGCCCCGGTCGAGCCGCTCGACTCTCTTCTGGTGCGCGAGTTGCACGATGCCGGCATCCCGCACCTGCTCGTCAGCGCGTACGAGGGGTGCGGATGTGTCGGGCCGCTGGTGATCCCCGGAGTCACCCCGTGCCTGCGTTGCCGCGATCTGTTCCGGCGTGACCGGGACCCCTCCTGGCCCGCCGTCCAGGCCCGGCTCGGCGGCTTCCCCGCGGGAGAGATCGCGTGCGACGCCGCCCTCTCCGCGCTGGTCGCCGCACAAGCCGCGGGGCAGGCGCTCGCCTGGCTCGAAGGCGCGGCTGTGAGCAACGACACACTGGAGATAACACCCGACTGGGACTGGCGGCGGCGCGCCTACGACCGCCATCCGAGATGTCATTGTAGTCGAAACCGTCGGAATTCGCTAACAATGGTCGCGTGAGTGACCTTCCGCGACGTGCAGTGACGCGCTCGGCGAAGCTGGCCGCCCTTCCCCTGGGGTTCGCCGGCCGGACCGCACTCGGCCTGGGGAAAAGGATCGGCGGCAAGTCCGCCGAGATCGTCGCCCAGGAGATCCAGCAGCGTACGGCAGAGCAGATCTTCAAGGTGCTCGGCGAGCTCAAGGGCGGCGCGATGAAGTTCGGCCAGGCGCTGTCCATCTTCGAGGCGGCCCTGCCCACGGAGATCGCCGGGCCGTACCGCGCGACGCTGACGAGGCTGCAGGACGCCGCTCCCGCGCTGCCCGCTCCGGTCGTCCACAAGGTCCTGGCGGAGCAGCTGGGCGACGACTGGCGGGAGAACTTCCTGGAGTTCGACGACGCGCCGACCGCGGCGGCCTCGATCGGTCAGGTCCACAGGGCGGTGTGGCACGACGGCCGTCCCGTGGCGGTGAAGATCCAGTACCCCGGCGCGGGCAAGGCGCTGCTGTCCGATTTCAACCAGCTGGCGCGGCTCGGGAAGCTCTTCGGGGCGCTGCTGCCCGGCCTGGACGTGAAGTCCGTGCTGAGCGAGCTGAGGGAACGGGTGGCCGAGGAGCTCGACTACCTCAGCGAGGCCGAGGCGCAGCACGCGTTCGCCCAGGAGTTCCGCGACGATCCCGACTTCTTCGTACCGGACGTGATCGCCGCGAACGAGCAGATCCTGATCACGGAGTGGATGTCCGGCAGCGCGCTGTCCCGGATCATCACCGACGGCACCACCGAGGAGCGCGACCTCGCCGGGCTGCTGCTGGTCCGCTTCCTCTTCTGCTCTCCCGCGCGGGTCGGCATGTTGCACGCCGATCCGCACCCCGGCAACTTCCGGATGATGGAGGACGGGCGCCTGGGGGTGCTCGACTTCGGTGCCGTCAACCGGCTTCCTGACGGCTATCCCCGGATGTTCGGCACGCTGACCCGGATCTTCAACCAGGGCGACATGGAGGCGGTGGTCCAGGGGCTGCGCGACGAGGGGTTCATCCGGCCGCACATCGACGTCGACGTGGACGCTCTGCGGGCGTTCCTCGCCCCCTACGTCGAACCCACCCGGGTGGAGGAGTTCACCTTCAGCCGCGAATGGCTCCAGCGACAGGCGGCGGCCGTGGCCGACCTGCGGCCGGGCAACGTGGTGCGCCAGCTCAACCTTCCCCCGTCGTATGTGCTGATCCACCGTGTGCACGCGGCCGGTGTGGGCGTGTTGTGCCAGCTCGGCACGACCGCCAGGTTCCGCGACGAGGTGATCACCTGGGTCCCGGGCTTCTCCGACGAGGAGCCGGAGGAGGACACCGCCCTCACCGCCGTCTGACCTGGCGGGGTCTCCGGTCCCAGCCCGCCCTCCGGGAGGCCCTGACGCGGTCTCCGGTGCCAGCCCGCCCTCCGGGAGGCCCTGGCGCGGTCCGGTCCGGTCCCGGCGCAGGATCTTCTGTCGCTTGACCTGGCCGGGCGCCGTACGGACGACGAAGGCCCGGGCCGACGAACGGCCCGGGCCTCGGTCATGTTCCGCCGTGCGCCGGGCGGCCGTCTCGGCCGCCCTTCGGTGACGCGGGCTCCCAGAGGTGGAGCGGTCAGGCGCGCGCGAGCGCCGCGAGCAGACGCCGGGAGGCGCGCTCGGCCTTGCGGCGCGCCCTCCGTACGTCCTGGATCCGACTGGCCAGTCGCTGCTCGGCGGCCTCCTGGTGGAGGCCGCGTATTCGCTCGTCGACCAGTTCTTGATGCATATACATGGCGGCGGTGGGGTTGATGCTCATCGGTTCTTCTCCTCTTTCAGGGGTAGTGCTGCGTGCGGTGGTGTTCAGGCTGCGACCGGAGTCTTGCGGGGGCGCCCGCGCGGCCGCTTCCGGGGGACGATGGCCCCCCGCAGGATGAGTTCGCCACCCCAGACGCCCCACGGCTCCTCGCGCTCCAGCGCGCGGGCCAGGCAGGCCTTCTGGATCGGGCAGCCTCCGCAGAGCGCCTTGGCGAACTCCACGTCCTCCGGAGACTCGGCGAACCACAGGTCGGGCTCGGTACGACAGGGGATTTCGGCTTCGATCAGGTCCATGACCGGGGCCGCCATCTGCGTCACCTCTTTGATTGGTTTCTTGGGCTGGTTTGTCCTCTGTGGTGGGCGGAACCTGGCGGGCAAAACAAGAAGGCCGCGGATCCTGTGTGCGGATCCGCGGCCTGAAGAGGAAGACCAGTCAGGTTGTGACTGGTTCTCTCCAGGCGTAACGCGAACCGCGCACTCCACCATTGGCGGTGTGGCTGGTCTGCTGAGCGCCCATCGGCCGCTCCGTGATGGACGGACGGTAGGCGGGGATGCCACGGCGCACGTCGGCGAGAACGCCGAAGGCAGCCGAACCGGGCAGAGCCTCGGCACGAGCGGCCTTGCCGCGCATCAGTGCGACTGGCGCGACATCGGCGGCCGGGCGTGCGGAAGCGAGCCACGGGGTGGCAAACATGATCGTGCTCTCCACAGGACTCACCTCCATTTGAATGCGATGGTCGGGCTGGGCCGCCCGACCGACTTTCATGACCCTAAATGCGAAACCGGGAACCCGGCAACCTATTTTCTACCTGCGATTTTCACGGTTTCGCGACACTGGCCGTCAGGCTAGCACCGACCTCGTACGCGGCCCGGGACCGCCCCTCGGGTCGGCGTGGCCGGGCGCGGTTTTCGGCCCGGCATGCGGCCGCTCCGGCGCTCGTCCGGATGCCTCCGGAGCCCTGGCACAGGACGCGCACGGGACGGGAGGGGCACTAACTGACGCGGATGAGGCACTCCTGGACCACCGACACCGCGAGCTGCCCTGACGACGTGTACATCTCTCCGCGGGCGAGACCGCGCGCGCCACCGGACCAGGGCGACTCCTGGGCGTACAGCAGCCAGTCGTCGGCGCGGAACGGCCGGTGGAACCACATGGCATGGTCCAAGGAGGCGCCGCTGACATTCGTCGCCCCCCACGCCATGCCGTGCGCGAGCAGGACGGTGTCGACGAGGGTGAAGTCGGAGGCGTAGGCGGCCAGCACCACGTGCAGCAGCGGGTCGTCGGGAAGCTCCGCGTCGTACCGGAACCAGGCGTTGTTCTCCGTGCTGACCAGGCTGGGGTCACGCTGCGCCTCCCACGGGAGGGCGCTGACATAGCGGAAGTCGACCGGCCGCGGCTTGGCGGCCCACTCGCGCCAGAGCGTGTCGTCGCCGAAAGCGGCGAGCATCCGGCTCTGGAACGTCGGCAGGCTTTCGGGGGCGGGCACATCGGGCATCGGCCGCGCCTGGTGCGCGACGCCGGGCTCGTCGACGTGGAACGAGGCCGACATGGTGAAGATCGCCTTGCCGTGCTGGATGGCGACGACCCGGCGCGTGGTGAAGGAGCGGCCGTCGCGCACGCGCTCGACGTTGTAGACGATCGGGATCGCCGGGTCACCGGGCCGGATGAAGTACGCGTGCAGCGAGTGGACCATGCGGTCCGGCGGCACCGTACGGCCCGCGGCCACCAGCGCCTGCGCCGCGACCTGCCCGCCGAAGACACGCTGGATGCGCTCCTCGGGGCTGCGGCCCCGGAAGATGTCCAGCTCGATCTGCTCAAGATCGAGAAGGTCGAGGAGCTCCTTGAGGGCGGAGTTCACAGCGAACCTCCCATTACTCGCCGGTCACCCCGGCGGCGGCACGGCACAGGTCGAGCACAGCGTCACCATACCGGTCCAGTTTGACCCGTCCTATCCCCGCTATCCGCAGGAGGTCGTCCTCGGAGACGGGCACCCGCTCGGCGATGGCCTGGAGCGTCACATCGGTGAAGACGACGTACGCCGGGACCTTCGCCTCCTTGGCGACGGAGGTGCGCCAGGACCTGAGGCTCTCCAGCAGCGCCTCGTCGTAGTCGGCCGGGCAGCCCACGCAGCGGCCCAGCTTCTGCTCCGCGGCCGTCGCGAGCGACTTGCCGCAGATCCGGCACTGGACGGGCAGCGCCGCCTTCCTCGCCGGGGAACGCCGCTCCACCGGCGGCGGGGTCGCCGTACGCGGGGACAGTCCTTCGAGGAACCGGGACGGCCGGCGTGACCTGCGGCCGCCCGGGGAGCGCGCCAGCGCCCAGGACAGGTGCAGGTGCTCGCGGGCCCGGGTCACGCCCACGTAGAGCAGCCGCCGCTCCTCCTCGACCTGCTCGGGAGTCTCGGCGTACACGATCGGGACCATGCCGTCGGTGAGCCCGACGAGGAAGACGGCGTCCCATTCGAGCCCCTTGGCGGCATGCAGCGAGGCGAGCGTCACTCCCTCGACCGGCGGCGCGTGCTGCTCCATCGCCCTGCGCTCCAACTCGGCGACGAAGGCCGGCAGGTTGGCGCCCTCGGCCGCCATGTCCTCGGCGAGATCGGCGAGGGCCTTGAGTGACTCCCATTTCTCCCGGGCCTTGCCGCCGCCGGGCGGCTCGGGCGTGAGACCGATGCCCGAGAGGATCGCGTGGACGCCCGGCGCGAGTGGCTCCTCGTCGTTCGCCGACCGGGCGGCCCCCCGCAGCAGGACCACCGCCTGCCGTACCTCGGGCCGCTCGAAGAACCGCTCGGCGCCGCGCAGCACGTACGGCACGCCTGACTCGGTGAACGCCTGCTCGTACGCCTCCGACTGGGCGTTGACCCGGAAGAGCACGGCGATCTCCCGGGTGGGGACGCCGTCGGCCATGAGCTTCTTGACGGTCAGCGCGACGCCGAGCGCCTCGGCCGGCTCGTCGTCGTACTCCGTGAACTCGGGCGCGGGCCCGTCGGGGCGCTGCGCGACCAGTTCGAGCCGGTGCGCCGAGCGCGCCATGACACGGTTGGCGAGCGTGACCACCTGCGGGGTGGAGCGGTAGTCGCGCACCAGCCTGATCACCTTGGCCGAGGGGTGCTCGACGGCGAAGTTCGTCAGGTAGTGCGGTGTCGCGCCGGTGAAGGAGTAGATGGTCTGGTTGGGATCGCCCACCACGCACAGGTCGTCCCGGCCGCCGAGCCAGGTGTCGAGCAGCAGCTTCTGCAGCGGGTTGACGTCCTGGAACTCGTCCACGACGAAGTAGCGGTACTGCTGGCGGATCTGGGCGGCGACCTCGCGGTGCTCGGTCATCACCGCGGCGGTCAGCTCCAGGATCGTCTCGAAGTCGATCAGGTTGCGGCGGCGGCGCAGGTCCTCGTACGCCTCGAAGAGCCGGGCCACCTCCTCGGGGGCGATCGGCGGGGTGCGCCGGGCCTTGAGCGCCGCGGCGGGGTAGTCCTCCGGCCCGATCTGGGTGACCTTGGCCCATTCGATCTCGCTCGCGACGTCGCGCAACTCGCCGCGGTCGGGGTTCCTCCTCGCCAGGCGGCACGCCTCGACCAGCAGTGGCAGCTTGGACTCCACGATCTGGGGCGTGTCCCCACCGATCACGCGCGGCCAGAAGTAGCTGAGCTGTCGCAGCGCCGCCGCGTGGAAGGTGCGCGCCTGCACGCCCGGCGCGCCGAGCCGGCGCAGCCGCTGCCTGAGCTCACCCGCCGCCCGTGTGGTGAACGTCACAGCCAGCACGCACTGCGGCTCGACCACCCCCGACGCCACGGCGTACGCGATGCGATGGGTGATGGCCCGGGTCTTGCCCGTACCTGCGCCGGCCAGCACGCACACCGGGCCGCGCACCGCCTCGGCGACGTCGCGCTGCTCGGGATCCAGTCCCGCGAGGACGTCCACGTAACGCTCCCAACATGCGATGCGGACGGATGAACTGGCATCATCCTTCCAGCAACTAACAGAGACAGCGTGGTTTCCCCACAGGGGGCGACCCTGGCTCCGGGGAGGAACGAGCGGTGCGAAGGACAGCGGTAGGTGTCGGATCCCTTGCCCTCGCTGCCGTTCTGCTCGCGCCGTCGGGTGCCGACGCCGCAGCGGACGACCCCACGCCGTCGCCCAGTCCCAGTCCGAGTCCCACGGCCACGGTAACCGCCACGCCGCTGTCCTCTGACACCACCGTCCGCACCTTCTCGTACGGCTCACACGCCCGGCAGCGGATGGACGTCTGGTGGCACTCCACGGGCGAGCGGCGCCCGGCGGTCTTCATCATCCACGGCGGATGGTGGTCGGGCGGCGACAAGAAGTACACGACCTCGATCAGCCGGAGCTACGCCCAGCTCGGCTATACCGTCATCACGATCAATTACCGGCTCTCCGGTGACGCCCCGTGGCCCGCGCAGCGAAGCGACGCGCTCGACGCGATCGCGACCGTGCGCAGGCACGCCGAGGTGTTCAACATGGATCCGGACCGCTACGTCGTGCTCGGTTTCTCCGCGGGCGGCCACATCGCCGCGGCGGTCGGCACGTACGGCAACGGCCTCCCGGGGCTGCGCGGCGTCGTGGGCGTCTCGCCCGTGATCTCGCCGCTGACCGCGTTCACCGACGGCGACGAGGGCGGGGACGCCTACCAGCGCAAGCTGCGCAAGGCCACGGTCGCCCTGGCGGGTGGATGCGGGCCGACCCAGTGCCCCAAGATCTGGTCGAGCATGGAGGTGGCGTTCCACGCGAGCGCGTCGGACGCCCCGATGCTGACCGTTCACTCCCTGGACGAGTTCGTGCCGCCGTACCAGAGCGAGCTGCTCAAGCAGGCGCTCGAGGAGGTCGGCGTGAAGATGACCATCCGGACGATGCCCGGCGCCCAGCACAGCGCGCCGCTCTACCGCGAGGTGGGCGTGGCCGAGGGCGTCCAGTCGTGGATCGCCGCGCGCCTGGCCAAGTGAGCCGCCCGAGCCGCACCTTCGAGCCGCATCTCTGATCCGCAGATCCGAGTCGAGGGTCGGGGCCGCACGTCTGGGCCGCAGGTCCGAGTTCGCCGGGCAGTGTGATCTGACCGGCATGCCCCAGCGGGAACATGAGCAGTGGTCGTCCGTGTTGTCAATGACTGCTCATGTCACACGAAGGGACGAAGATGGCGCTCACTGTCTACACGACGAGCTGGTGCGGCCCCTGTAAGCGGCTGAAGGGCCAGCTCACCCGCGAGGGGATCACCTTCCAGGAAATCGACATCGAGCGGCATCCGGACGCCGCCGAGTTCGTGATGAGCGTGAACAACGGCAACCAGGTCGTCCCGACCGTGGTGGCGGACTGCCACACCATGACGAACCCCTCGGTGGCCGAGGTCCGGCGGCACCTCACCGGCGCCTGCTGACCCGCCGCCGAAACCGGCACGCCCGCACGATCCCGGAACCGGAACGCCCGTAACGACCCTCGGAACCGGGGGGTCAGTGTCGATCCCGGAACCGACCGTCGTGTCGATCCCGGAACCGGACGTCGAACGGGTCAGTCGGTCTCGATCAGCGAGCCGTACCAGGTCTCGATGAGCCTGCGGGCGATCGAGACCTGGGGCGGCAGGCCCAGCTCCCCCGACCGCACGGCCGCGCTCAGCTCGTCCCTGGACCACCAGCGGGCCTCGGCGATCTCGTCGGCGTCCGGCCGGAGGTCGGTGGAGAGCGCCTGGGCGAAGAACCCCACCATGAGGCTGCGGGGGAACGGCCACGGCTGGCTGCCCATGTACCGCGGCGCGGCCGCGACGACGCCGACCTCTTCGAGGACCTCGCGCAGGACGGCCTGCTCCAGCGACTCGCCCGGCTCGACGAACCCGGCGAGCACCGACATCCGGCCCTCCGGCCACTGCGGCCCCCTGGCCAGCAGGATCCGGTCGGCCTCGTCGCGCACCAGCATGATCACCGCCGGGTCCACGCGGGGGAAGTGCTGGCTGCCGTCCTTGGGGCAGATCCGCATGTGGCCAGAGGCCGCGACGTCCGTACGGCTTCCGCAGCGCGGGCAGTGCTCGTGCCCGGCGTGCCACGCCTCCAGGGCGACGGCGTAGACGAACAACCCCGCGTCCCGGTCGTCGAGCAGCGCCCCCGCCCGGCGCAGGCCCATCGGATCGCCCGCCCGGCTCCCGGCGGTGAGCGGCGCCTTGACCGCGAAGTACGGCACGCCGGCGGCGTCCACGCCGAGCAGGTAACGCGGCCCTTCGGGAGCCTCGGCCGGTGACATCAGCGTCAGGCTCGCCTCGGCGCCGCTGCTCCGGATCAGGGTCTCGCCCTCGTGGACGAGAAGGACGCGGGTCGCGTCGTCGGCCCACACGCGCCGCAGCCAGTTCTCGTCGTTGCGCAGCGCGGCCGAGCGGTCGACGACCCCGCGCGACAGCAGCAGCGGACCCATGAGCACGTCAGTCGATTCCACTCGCCTATCTTTCCATTCGCCGCCAAAACGATCTCTCGAAGGCTAGGATGAACCGGGTTAGGTTAGCCTTACCTTCGGGGGTCACTGCGTGCGGCTGTACCTCACCTCGCTGAATCCGACCGACTCGGTCACCGGGGGGTTCCTGCCCGCGGCCGAGGCTCTGGGCTGGGACGTCACGATCCTGACCGACCACCCCGGCGGATATCCCGGGTTCGAGACCATCGAGACGGACGTCCGTGACGTCCGAGCGGTGATCGACACCATCGCCCGGCACCACGCGCCCGGCGCCATCTTCTCCAACTCCGACCACATCCAGGCGGAGACCGCCCTCGCCGCCGCGTACTTCGGCCTCCCCGGCAAGGACTGGCGCGCCTGCGTCACCGCCAAGAACAAGGCGCTCACCCGCCACCGGCTCACGCCGCTCGAGACCGTCCGGTCCGTACGGCTGACGCCCGGGGGCGGCCTCCCCGACGCCGTGCCGTACCCGGCGGTGGTGAAGCCCGCCATGGGTGTCGCCAGCGAGGACGTCGTCCTGGCGAGGGACGCCGAGGAACTGGCCGACGCCGTCGCCGGGATCAGGACGCGGCGGCCCGGCGAGGTCCTGGTGGCCGAGGAGTACCTCGACGGCCCCCTCCACACCCTCGAAACGCTCGGCGACGGCCGCACCCTGACCGTACTGGGCGGATTCCGCACCACGCTCGGCCCGCTGCCGCACTTCGTCGAGGAGCGGCTCGACTGGGATCCGGAGCCTCCCCCCGGCGCGCGCGAGCACGTGCTGGCCGCGCTGGCCGCGCTGGGCGTGGGTTTCGGCGCGTGCCACACCGAATACGTCGTCACGCGGGATGGGCCGCGGATCATCGAGGTCAACTACCGCGTGATCGGCGACAACTGCGACTTCCTCCTCGCCGACCTGATCGGCGTGCCGCTGTTCGAATGGATACTCCGGGTGCACGCGGGCGAGCCGCTGCCCGAACGGGGAGAGGCGACCGTCGCCGGGCACGGCGCGGTGGTGAGCCTCGTCGCCGACCGTTCCGGCGTGGTGGCCGCCGCGCCTCCGACGGGGGAGGGTCCGTGGGAGGGCCCGTGGGACGGACCTCGGGAACACGACGGAGTGCGCCTGTGGCATCGACCGCTGCGGCGGGTCGGCGAGCGCGTCGAGCTGACCCGCACCAACCGCGACTATCTCGGCCTGCTGCGCGCGGTCGGCCCGGACCGCGCGAGCGTCGACGCCGCCGTGGCCTCCTTCCGAGGCGGCCGGCCCTGGGTGATCGCATGAACGCGATACCCGGGCTCCACCCCGTGGGGCGGGAGCCGTACCTGGCGAGGAGGGTGCTGAACGCGCTGCTCCGCGAGGACTTCGCGGGGATGGCGTCCCGGCTGGAACACAGCAGGGACGGCGTGGCCCTCGTCCTCGCGTCCGGCCGGAGGGTACGGCTCGCGCCCGGCGGCCTGTTCCAGGACTTCTCCATCGCCCCCGGGGTGACGCTCACCCTGGCGGAGGTGCTGGAGACGCTGGAGGCGGTCGCCACGCCCGCCGACGCCCCGGGGGTCGCGGCCTTCGCCACCGAATGCCACGAGACCCTCGCCGCGCTGGAGCTCTACGACCGCCACGGGACGCAGGCGCCCGCCCGCGTACACGGCCCGATCCGGTACGAGGCGCTCGCGGCGGCCGTGGACCATCCCGTGTACCCGACCGCGCGCTGCCGCCTCGGCGTCCCGGCCGAGGGCCTGCTCGCGTACGCTCCGGAGTTCGCGCCCGCGTTCGACCTCCGCTGGGCCGCGGTTCCCCGGGACCGCGTCACGCTCTCCTCCGAAGCGGAAACCAGCCCTGGACTCTTCTTTCCCTGCATGGCCGAGGTGGGGCTCCCGGAACGGCTGGCGGACACGCACCGGCTCTTCCCCGTGCATCCGCTCGCGCTTCCCGTGGTCACCGGCATCGCCGGCGTCATCGTGGCGGGCCTGCCGTACCTCCGGGTCCGGCCCACGCTGTCGATGCGCACGGTCGTGGCCGGCGAACGGCTGCACCTCAAACTGCCGATCCCGACGAGCACGCTCGGGCTGCGGAACCGTCGGTCGATCAAGCCGGACACGCTGGGAGACGGCGCGCTCGCCGAGTCGCTGCTCCGCGAGGTGCTCAGCCGGGAGCCGGACCTGCCGGTGGTCCTCGCGGACGAGCAGCTCCACGGCCACGCGGGCCACGAGTACCTCGGCTGGATGATCCGCAGGCTGCCCCCCGGTGAGATCGTCCCCGTGGCGGCCCTGGCCGCGCCGGGTGTGCTGCCCGAGATCGCCGCCCGGTTCTACGCGGGTGATGTCCGGGCGCTCCTCCGCGACTACCTGGCCATCCTCTTCGCGTGGAACGTCCGGCTCTTCGCGCGGTACGGCATCGCGCTGGAGGCCCACCAGCAGAACCTGTCGCTGGTGTTCACGGACGGGACCATGCGGCTGATGGTGAAGGACAACGACGGGCTCCTCGCCGCCCCGGACCGTCTGGGCTCGGCCGGGCTCGCCGTACCGGCCTTCGCCGACGAGCGGATGCTGACCGACGACCCGCACTCCCTCGCTGACGTGTTCGTGACGATCACGTTGCATCTGGCCGCCGCGGCGATCGTGTTCGGGGCGGTCGAGGACGCGTCCGGGCTGGTCCGTGACGCGCTCGACGACGCGCTCTCGGAGTTCGGCGAGCACCCGATGGCCCGTCTGCTGCGGGCCAGGACCCTGGACGCGGCCCGGCTGGTCGGCAAGTCCATGGTCACCGCCGCGACCCTGGTGGACAAGGAACGGTCGGGAGCCAGGGACGTCAACAAGTTCTACGGCACCAGCGGGCCGAACTACCTCCGCTTCCCGCGATGAGCGCCGTGCCCGCGGCGGAGAACCAGCCGCCCGCCTCAGAACGTCCATCCGCGGGAGAGAGTCGCCCGTTCGCGGGAGAAGGCAGCTTGTTCATGGACGAGGACCGTCCGTTCGCCGAAGAAGGCCGCCCGTCCGTGGACGAGGGCCGTTCGACCGCCAGGGAGGACCGCCGCGCCGTCGCGGAGGCGGTGACGTTGGGCGCGCTGCTCCGTTGCTGCGTCCGCGAGGTGGCCGGGCCGCGCGGTCAGGTCTGGCCGGCCGGGCCGTACCTGCTGCTCCGGGTGGCCGGGACCCTGCTGCGCGCCCGAGTCCACGGCGGGATCGCACTGCGCTTCGACGGCCCGCCTGAGTGGCTCGCGGGCGGCGTGTGGCAGCCGCTCAGCTCCGAGATGCTGGTCAAGCTGGTCGAGCAGGAGCTCCCCGGCGGCAACGAGGAGTTCGCCGGGCAGGTGGCGAACAGCCGTGAGGCGGTCACGGCGCTGCTGCGCGCCCGCGAACGTGCCAGGCCCCCCGACGATCCGTGGCTCGCTTCGGAGCAGGCGCTGGTGGCGGGCCACCCCTTCCACCCCTCCCCCAAGGCACGCGCAGGTTCGGGCTGGCTGCGCTACGCGCCGGAGGCGCACGTGGAGTTCCCGCTCCGACTGCTCGGCGTACGCGCCGACCTGGTGGCCGGGCGGGGCGACACCGGCGCGCTGGGCCTGCTCGGCTCCGCACCGCCGGGATACGTCCTGCTGCCCGCCCACCCGTGGCAGCTCGACCTTCTCGCCGACGAACTGCGCGGCCCGCTGTCCGACGGACGGCTCGTCGATCTGGGAGACGGCTCCCGGCCCGTGGTCCCCACCTCGTCGGTCCGGACCGTGTACGACCCGGGCTCCGGGCTGTGCCTGAAGTTCAGCCTCGACGTGCGGATCACCAACTGCGTACGGAAGAACGCCTGGTATGAGCTGATCGGGGCGGTGGAGCTCAGCGAGCGGCTCGGCCCGGTGTTCGCGCGGCTCGCCGCGGACTTCCCGGGCACGCGGCGGCTGCCCGAGCCCGGCTACCGGTCGGCGGACCTCGGCGTCCGGTTACTCGAAGGGCTCGGCGTGATCCTCCGGCCGGGTCCGTGGGAGGTGTGCGGTCCGGGCGTCACCCCGGTCCTCGCCGGAGCGCTGGCCGCTGCCGTGCCGGGCACGGGGAACCGCTCCGGGGCCCACACCGGGCGTTTTCAGGGAGGGCACCCGGGAACACCGGCCTCGGCTCCGTACGGCGCGGCCGACCCCCTGGCCTGGTGGCACGCCTATGTGGAACGCGTGGCGCCGCCGGTGCTCGACGCGTACTTCACGCACGGGGTCGTCCTCGAACCCCACCTGCAGAACGTGCTGCTCGGGGTCGATCACCACGGCTTCCCCGTTGAAGCCATATTTCGGGACATGGAGGGGACCAAGCTCGTCAGGGACCGGCACGACGTGTCGGGTCTGCCCCCCGCGGTGGCCTCGGCGATCACCTACGACACCGAGCGCGGCTGGAACCGCGTCGTCTACTGCCTCCTGGTCAACCACCTCGCCGAGATCGCCGCCACCGTCGCCGACCACGCGGGCGGGGACACGCTGCCCCGGCTCTGGTCGATCACTAGGGACGTCATCGAGGCGTACGCCGCCGGCCACGGCTCGCCGCCCCTGCTGGCAGAGTTGCTCGCGGGCACGCCGCTGCCCGCCAAGGCCAACCTCGGCGTGCGCTGGGCCAGGGACGCCGACCGGTCCGCCGGATACGTCCCCGTGGCCAACCCCCTCGCCTGACGCCGGCGTTCGCCGGAGCCGCCGGACAGGGTCTCTTCACCCTGCGGTAGAGAGCCTTCTCCCGCCCTCCTTTCGAGCCGACCGGCACTGGAGCTGCCCGAGCCGTTCGGGATCAAGCTCGACACGTCACTGATCTTCGGCTGACTCCCGGGGGCACCCCGCCTCACGAATCCAGCTGGGGAATCCGGCGGATCAGGTCGGCCAGGCCCTCGGCGTCGAGCAGGTCGACCGGCCGCACGGTCTCGTTCGAGCGGACGTAGTGGAAGGCCGCCCCGACCTTCTCCAGCGGCACCCGGGCGAGCGACGCCCAGGCCAGACGGTACGCGGCGAGCTGGACGGCGGCGGTCCTGGCGGCCCTGCCCCGCGGTCGCTCACCGGTCTTCCAGTCGACCACCACATAGCCGTCGCCGTCGGTGAAGACCGCGTCCATGCGGCCACGGACCAGGCGATCCGCGATCATCGTCTCGAACGGAACCTCCAGGTCGAGCGGCTCCCGCCAGGCCCACACGCTTTCCTCGAACCGCGCCTGCAGCTCGGCGAGCTGGACGTCGGCGTCGGAAAGGTCATCGGACGCGCCGGGCAGCTCGAAGTCGTCGATCAGCCGCTGCTGCCCCCACCGGGACTCCAACCAGGCATGGAACGCGGTGCCCCGCCGAGCAAGGGGCGCCGGCTTCCTCGGCAGCGGACGCCGTACCTGCCGGGCCAGCGCCGACGGGTCCCCGGCCAGCGTGACGAGTGACGAGACCGAGAGCCGCGCGGGCAGATCGACGACCGCCGCCTCCCTACGCCGCTCGCGCTCCCTGAGCAGCAACTCGGTGTCACGTTCCCAGGCCCGCATCCGCTCGCCCCTGGCGGGCGTACGGTCGTCGACCCCTTCGAGCGCCCGTTCCATGGCCTCCTCGACCATGCGGGCGCCCTCCAGCACGGCGTCGCGTACGGACAGGGACGGCCAGGACGCCTCGGCGGGTTCGGCGAGCAGCGGGTTCTGCGCCGCGTCGCTCTCGTCCCAGTGCGTCACCGTGGCGCCCGCGTCGCGGATCTCGGTCAGGAAGTCGGAGGGTTCGAGCGGCTTCGACGAGGTGCCCCAGCGGTATCCCGACGCGATCAGCAGGTAGTGCGCCCGGGTCACGGCCACGTACGCGAGGCGGCGTTCCTCCAGCAGGTCACGGTCGCGGCAACGTTCGTCGAACTCGGCGATCGCGTCCTTGTCGAGGCCCGCGAGCTCCGGCAGGTCCGACACGTCGCCACGCAGCGGGTACGGCAGCTTGCGTGGGTTCTCCGTCCATCGAGAGTTGGTGACCGGTGTGGCGGGGAAGACGCTGCCCTTGGCCAGGCCGCCCTTCTGGGTGGTGATCTGCGACAGGCCGGGCACGACGACGACCGGCCACTCCAGGCCCTTGGACGCGTGGACGGTCATGAGCTTCACGCTGTTGGTCTCGCCGACCCGCCCGGCCTCAAGGCCGAACTCCTCGCTCTCCGCCGCCTTGAGGTAGGCGAGGAACGCGCCGAGCGTCGGGTCCTCCGCGTCGCCCGCGAACCGGGCCGCGGCGTCGAGGAACGCGTCGAGGTCGGCCCGTGCCGCCAGCGCGCTGCCGCCCCTGGCGGCCACCTCGACGTCCAGGCCGAGCCGCCGTTCGATCTCGATGATGAGGTCCGGCAGCGGCTGGCCCGCGCGGGCGCGCAACGATCTGAGCTCGCCCGCCAGGGCGGGCAGGCGGACCCGGGCCAGCGGCGAGAACGGCTCCAGCCACTCCGGCCGGTCGGGCAGCTCGTCGAGCGCGTCGATCAGGCTGCCACGCTCGCTCTCCAGGTCGGCCATCACCTGTTCCAGCGGGTCGTTCGCCCGCCTGCTCTCCTGGCTCAGCCGGCGGGCGAGGTCGCCGAGGACCTTCAGGTCGGCGGGGCCGATCCGCCAGCGTGGCCCCGCCAGCAGCCGCACGAGCGCGTCACCCGCCGTCGGGTCGTAGAGCGCGCGCAGCGTGGCCACGATGTCGGCCACCTCGGGGACGGTCAGCAGGCCGCCGAGCCCGACCACCTCGACGGGGATGCCCCGCGCTTCGAGGGCCCGGCGCAGGGCGGGGAACTGCGCTCGCTTGCGCGCCAGGATCGCCACGTCCCTGGCCTGCAGGGCGCGCCCCCGCTCGCCCTCGGCCCAGGGCAGGCCGTCGGGTGCCTGCTCCGCGCCGAGCGTCCTGGCGATGCCGTCCGCGATCCAGGCGGCCTCGTTCTCCGCGGTCTCGTGGAAAGCGCAGACGACCCGGCCGCGATCCACCCGGTTGGAGCCGGGCACGAGCACGGGCACGCTCCCGCGACGCCCGTCCCGCAGCGGGACCTGGATCTTGGCCGCCACGTCGAGCACCCGCTCGCCGTTGCGGAAGCTGACGGAGAGCTGACGGACCGGCGCGGGATCTCCCGCCGCCGTCGGGAAGTCCTCGGGGAACCGGGACAGGTTGCCCGCCGACGCGCCGCGCCAGCCGTAGATCGACTGGCACGGGTCGCCCACCGCCGTGACCGGGTGTCCACCGCCGTACAGGGCCCGAAGCAGGACGAGCTGGGCGTGGCTGGTGTCCTGGTACTCGTCCAGCAGCACGACCGAGAACCGTGACCGCTCCGACGCGCCCACCTCGGGGTGGTTCGCCGCGATCCGCGCGGCGAGGGCCATCTGGTCGCCGTAGTCGATGACCTCCCTGGCGCGTTTCACCCGTTCGTACGCCTCGGCCAGCGGCAGGAGCTGCTCGCGCACCGCCTGGGTCCGTACCGGCCGCTGCTGGGGCAGCGTGGCCTTCCCCGGCACGGCGGCGAGGCGTTCACGGAGCCACGCGCCCACCTCGCGGACGTCGCCCGGGCCGCGCAGATGCTCGGCCAACTCGCCCGCGAGCTCAAGGACCGCCGCGGTGACGCTCGGCGGCCCGAGGTCGACCAGGTCCATCGGGCCGTCGTACTGGCCGACGACACGCGCGGCCATCTGCCATGCCACGGCCGGCGTCATCAGCCGCATCGTCGGCTCCAGCCCCTCGCGGAGCGCGTGGTCGGTGACCAGCCGGGCGGCGTACGCGTGGTAGGTCGAGACGGTGGGTTCGGCGTCGAGCAGCTCGGCCGGGACCAGACCGGCCGAGGCGAGCCCGGCGAGGCGCCTGCGCACCCGGTCGGCCAGCTCCGCCGCGGCCTTGCGGGTGAAGGTCAGCCCGAGGATCTGCTCCGGCCGGACCAGGCCCGCCGCGACCAGCCAGACGACCCGGCCGGCCATGGTCTCGCTCTTGCCGGATCCCGCGCCGGCCACGACGACCATCGGCTCCAGGCCGGACTCGATCACGGCCGCCTGTTCGGGGGTGGGGGGAAGGATGCCGAGCTTCCCGGCGAGCTCGACCGGGCTCAGCACAGCTGACCTCCGCTGTCGTTGACCGGGCAGCAGATCTTCGCGGCGCAGGTGCGGCAGCCGTCGTTCACCTTGGCGACGAACACCTTCTCGGACATGCCGGCCGCGACGGTCGTGACCAGGTCCTCGGCCCAACCGGGATCCGCGTCCTCGCCGAGCGCTCCCTGCGCCTGCTCCTTGGCCTCGCCCTTGACACCCGCGGCCTTGCCCACCTGGACGAGCGCGGCCCCGCCCGGCTCGACCAGGCCGTGCCGCTTGAACGCGCCCAGCAGCGTGGCGAGCTGGTAGACCCCGAGCTGCGGGTGCCGGTCCAGCTCGCCGTCCTTGGGCTTGGTGCCGCCGGTCTTGATGTCGATGATGACGGCCCGGCCGTCCTTGTCCCGCTCGACCCGGTCCACCCGGCCCTTGATCTGTACGCCGGCGTCGGGCAGCGTCACCGTGAACGGCTCTTCCAGCGCGACGAGGTCGCGCTCGTTGTTCCTGTGCCACTGGAGGAACCGCTCGACCATCTGCTCGGCGACCTTGCGCTGCTTGCGGTTGAACCACACCCCGCCGAAGTCGAACTGCCCCCAGACCTCGTCCAGCCGCTTTCCGAGGTCCGGGTCGTCGCCCGTCGCGAGTACGGCTATCGCGTGGATGACCGTGCCGAGGCTCTGCGTCACGCTGGAGCTCCCGGCGCCCACGGCCGTCTCCAGGACCCACCGGAGTCCGCACTTGGTGAAGTTCTCCACCGCGGACGGCGAGACGCGGACGATGTCGTCCGGCCAGCCGAGCGGGCGGTCGTCGGACAGCGGGGTCAGCGCGTACCAGTCGTGCGGGCTCGCGCCCGGCACCCCGGCCCGGGCCAGCCGGGCGAGGTGCGTCGCGGCGCCCCGACGCAGCGCCTCCGGCTTCGTCGGGTCGCAGACGGCCGCGCGCAGGTCGGCGACGAGCGCGGGCATGCTGAGCCAACGCGCCTTGTCGTCCATGGTCACCGGCTCGGCGCCGCCGGGCAGCAGCTCGGACAGGAAGCGGGAGGGACGCTCGTCGGTGTCCTCGCCGCCGACCGCGGTCACGACCAGCCTGTGGCGCGCCCGCGTGGCCGCGACATAGAACAGCCGGCGCTCCTCGGCGAGCAGCTTGGAGGCGAGGGCGGCCGCGGCGGCGCCGGTGTCGAGCGCGGCCGTGTCCGGCGCCGTGCCTCCGGCCAGTTCGACGAGCGTCTCGATGCCGAGGACGGAACCGCGCAGCCGCAGGTCCGGCCACACGCCTTCCTGAACGCCGGGAACCACCACGACGTCCCATTCGAGGCCCTTGGACCGGTGGGCGGTCAGGATGCGTACGGCCTCGCCGTCCGGCGCCTGCTCCGCGAGCGAGTCGCCGGGGATCTCCTGCGAGATCAGGTCGTCGAGGAAGACCTCGGCGCCCGCCTTGGGCAGCCGGTCGACGAAGCGGGCGGCGTAGTCGAACAGGGCCACGACCCCGTCCAGGTCGCGGTCGGCCTGGGCTCCCCTGGATCCGCCGGACATGCTGGTCTCGGTCCATCGCTCGGCGAGCCCGCTGGCCTGCCAGATCGCCCACAGCACGGCCTCCGGCCCGTCTCGTACGGCGGAGCGCGCGATCTGGAGCAGCTTGGCGACACGCTCGGCGGGCGCGGCCACGTGCGGCTCCACCGGGATCAGCGTCTGAGGTTCACGGATCGCGGCCACGAGCAGCTCGTCCGAGGATCGGGGCTCGAACGGCAACGTCTGCTCGTCGGCGGCCTCGGCGTGCTCCTCCGCCCGCAGGGCGCGGCGCAGCCTCCGGACGCCGATCATGTCGGTGCCGCCCAGCGGGCCGGTGAGGAGTTCCTCGACGGTCGCCGCGTCGAGCGCGGGGGGCCGGACCGCGACCTTGAACAGGGTGATGAGGGGCCGTACCCCGGGCTCCTGGATGAGCGGCACCTCGTCGCCGCCGACGACGACCGGCACCCCCGCCGTGACCAGCGCGCGGCGCAGGACCGGGATCTGTCTGGCCGCGCTGCGCACGAGCACGGCCATCCGGGACCAGGGCACGCCGTCGAGCAGATGGGCCCGGCGCAGGGTGTCCGCGACGACGGCGGACTCCTGGCTGGCGCTGTCGGCGATCAGGACGCGCACGCCGCCCGGCTCCGCTCCGGTCACCGGCCGCAGGTCGCGATGGCCGGTGCGGGTGGCGGGAAGCCGCGCCGCGACCCGCCTGGACGCGTCGAGCAGTTCGGGGCCGCTGCGGCGGCAGACCCGCAGCGCGATGGCCGGCGCCTCGCGGCCGTCCAGGGTGCGGAACCGCTCCGGGAACCGGAGGATCGCCTGCACGTCCGCGCCACGGAACCCGTAGATGGACTGGTCGGGGTCGCCCACCGCAATCAGGTCGCGCCCGTCGCCCGCGAGTTGCTGGAGGACGAGTTCCTGCGCGGGGTCGGTGTCCTGGTATTCGTCCACGAACACGACGTCGTAGGCCGCGCGCTCGCGCCGCCGTACGTCGCCGTCGGTGAGCAGGCCGGCGGCCGCGCGAATCAGCTCGGCGTAGTCGAGCGAGGGCACCGGGTCGAGGTCGAACCGGTCCTGGTAGCGGTAGGAGAACAGCCCGGCGGCCTGCCAGTCCTCCCGCCCGTGCCGGCGTCCGAGCCGGATCAGCGCGTCGCCGTCCAGGCCGCGCTCCGCCGCCCGGGACAGGAAGTCGCGCAGTTCCTCGGCGAACCCGCGGGTGCCGAGCATCTCCCGCATCCGTGACGGCCAGTGCCGCGCGCCGTCCTCCAGTTCGCCGTGGAGCAGCCTGCGGACCTCCAGGAGCTGTTCCGGGCCGGTCAGCAGCCGGGGCGGCGGCTCGCCCGCCAGCACCGCCTCACGGCGCAGCAGCGCGTACGCGTAGCTGTGGAAGGTGAGGGCGAGTGGCGTCCTGGTCGTCCTGCGCATCCGGCCGGTGATGCGTTCCCGCAGCTCACCGGCGGCCTTGCGGCTGAAAGTGAGGACGAGGACGCGCTCGGGATCGACGCCGCGCCGTTCGATCCGGTCGACCACGGTCTCCACGATCGTGGTGGTCTTGCCCGTGCCCGGCCCGGCGAGCACGAGCAGCGGGCCGGACCCGTGCTCGACGACCGCGCGCTGGTGCTCGTCGAGAACGGGGGCAGCATGCCGCCCAACCGCCCCACGACGTACCAGCTGATAACTCATAACACGCCATTCCACCAGACCACGGGGACTGATCGTGCCCCGTTGGGCACAGGGTCAGGAGGAGAACACGTGATCGACGAGGCGGGCGGCGGCCTTGCCGTTGTCGTGCGGCGCGTAGGTGCGGACGAACGCGGCGTATCGGTCGGCGAGCTTCGCCGACACCGAGTCGATCGACCGCAGTGCCTCGACGACCTCCGGAGACGTCGCGAGCCGGAGTCCGGGCCGCTGCGACTCCAGGTCGAGGTAGAGATCGCGGGCCGAGCGGTAGCGGTCCAGGTCCGGCGTGAACAGCACGACCGGCCGCCCGCTCGCCACGAAGTCGAACATCGTCGAGGAATAGTCGGTGACCAGCACGTCCGCGATCAGGAGCAGGTCCGCGATGTCGGGATAGGTGGTCACGTCGATGGAGAACCCGTCCAGGGACGGCACGTGCGGGAACGCCTGCATCGCGTGACCGCGTACGAGGACGACGTGGTCGGCGCCGAGGGCGCGTCGCGCGTCGACGAGGTCCAGCTTCACCGAGGCGTTCCTGCGGTCGTAGTCGCGGAAGGTCGGCGCGTAGAGGACCACACGCTTACCCTCGGGGATGCCTATCCGGCGCCTGATCGCGGCGGCCGCGGGTTCGCGGTCCCCGGCCAGCACGTCGTTGCGCGGGTATCCGCTCTCGAGGATCTCTCCCTCGTAGCCGAACGCCTTGCGCATCACGGAGGAGGCCCAGGCGCTCTGCGAGACCAGGACGTCCCATCCGCGCACCTCGACGGCCTGGCGGTGCCAGACCGGCGGCCTCGGCTCGCGCCGCATGTGCGGCAGGTCGCGGCCGATGTGCTTGACGGGGGTGCCGTGCCAGGTCTGGACGCACACCTGGTCGTCACGGGTGCGGTACCACGGCGGCAGGAAGCCGTTGGACACGACGTATCTCGCGCGGGCCAGCGCCTCGTAGTGCTCCCGGCTGCCCTCCCTGACGACCTTGGGGACGATGTCCCCGCCGAGGCCGAGGTCGGCCGAGCCCGGCGGGACGAAGGCGCCGTCCCTGACGACCCAGATGTGCTCGCTGTCGTCGCCCCGGCGCAGCCGCTCCTCATAGATCGCCCGCGGGCTGTCGGAGTAGGACCTGCCGTCGTAGGAGACGTAGACCGCGGCCTCGCGCAGCGGCCGCGCCCGCTCCGCGGGGTAGAAGTTGCGGCTCAGCGCCCAGACTCCGGCCGCGCTGCGCTCGTCACCCGGCCGGTCCTCGGCCGCCACGAGCACGGGGACGTCGTAACGGGTCGCGACGAACCGGTAGACGCGGCCGTCGACGGTGCGCTGCTCCTCGTCCAGGGCGTCCAGCCCCGCGTGGTCGAAGCGGGTCGGGGCGATGGCGGGGCCGTGCTTGCCCGGCGGCGCGACCGACATGCTCCAGACGCCCTCGGCCAGCGGGACGGTGCTCCCGAACCTGGGCATCGCGCCGGGCGCGATCCGTACGGAGAACTCCTCGCCGTCACGCCGCAGGGGAACGCGGATGATCAGGCCGCCGCGGTGCCGCAACAGCAGGTCTCGCGGACCTGGATCGGGGTCGGGGTACGTACCGGTGAGGGTGAGCGCGTCGTCCTGCCACTCGGCCGAGGTGATCACGGGCAGGATCTTGTGCCCGGAGATGACCACCCGGTCACGCCGGTCGCCCTGGACGGTGATCTCACGGTCGCCGACGATGAGCCGGGTCTCCTCGCCGCCCTCCAGCATCACGGCCGCGGCGGGCTCTCCCTTGGGCTCGACCCACAACCGGCGCGCGTCGCGGTCCTTGAGCAGCGTCTGGACACCCAGCGCCAGCGTGAACTCGCTGCCGCCCTCGACCGGGGCGAACTCGGCGGCCATCCGGTGGCCGCCCACCCGGGCCTTGCCCCTGGTGACGGGATGCCCGGGGATGAAGCCGGTGAGCACGACGTTGTCGCCGTCCAGCCGGACGCGGGTCAGCTCGGCTCTCGTCGGCTGCAGGACCACCTGGAGCGACTTGTCGGACGTCCACACGGGGCGCACCCACCAGCGCGGCTTGACCTGCAGGCCGGCCGGGCGCTCGGTACGGCCGATGGCCGGGCCGCGGAGCGTGCCGGTCGCCCGGGCCATGCGGCTCCAGATCGCGATCTCGGCCCGCCAGGTGGTGGTGTCCTGGACCGTGTTGCGGCGGCGGAGCACCCGCTTGCCGCCGCGGACCACGGCCCGCAGGGCGGCCCGCCAGCGGAGCGAGAACGGGTGCAGTTCGGCGGTGAACCCCGCCCAGTCGTAGTTGCAGCCCGGCTCCTTGGCCGCGTGGGTGGCCTCCGGCCGGTAGACGCGGCGGGTCTTCAGCGTCACACGCGGCAGCCAGCGGGGGCCCTTGAGCACGACGGTCGCGTGGTTGAAGCGGCGGCTGCGCACGGACAGGCCGGCGAGGTAGGCGTGGCCGGTGATGCGCAGCCGGCCGCCGACCCAGGAGATGTCGTCGATCTGCGTCACCGGGACGAGGTCGGCCCTGCGCAGCCGGAGCAGCTTGTCGTCCACCTCGACGGGCAGGTCGGCGTACCACCGGAACCCCTTGCGGACCCGCCGGGACGGCTCGGCCGCGGCGGCGGCCAGCTTGGCCAGCGCGTCGCTCTCGGCCAGTTCCTCGGGGTCACGGGTCTCGACCAGGTGGTATCCGGCCCGGCGGCCGACCGGGAGGTCCCGCTTGACCCTGGGGTCCACCTCGGCGAGATAGGGGCGCAGCACCGAGATCGCCTCGCGGCGGCGCGCGGCTCCGCGCTTGGCCGCCGCGTCCAGTCGCAGTCCGAGCGGTCCGGCAAGCGCCTCGCGATCGACGCCGCGGCGCTCCGCCGGCCCGAGGCCCGCCTCCCGGACCAGGGCGACCAGCGCCCCTATGGACTCACCCCGGTCATAAAGCTCCTGAACAGCCCGCAATCGGTCGGCGACGGTGTCGCTCGTGGGCGCGGGTGTCATAGGGGAGGCACCACCCTTCGGAGACCGGTGTTCTAGAAATGGTAAGCGGTCAGCGAGCGCGTCCGTCCCATCGAGCGCGTCTCATGTCAGCTCGGTCTCCCCGGAGCGGCGTGCCCTCCTCGCGCCACCGGGTGAGGCACTCGCTCTCGTGCCCCGCGGGCGGGGATCCGTCCGCCCTGGGCACACGCCACCACGGAACGCCGCCGCCCCAGTGGGACAGGACGCGTCCCACCTGCCGCGGCCCACCCTCCCCCAGGTATTCCGCGATGTCGCCGTACGGCATGACCTTGCCGGGTGGGATCCGCTCGACCACCTCGAGCACCCGCTCGGCGTAGCCGCTCAGGTGCTCCATTCGGCCGGCCCGGCGGCGATGATCTCTTCCAGCTTCCCGAACTCGTAGCTCGACGTGCCGTTGATCTGCTCGACGATGCCGTTCCTGATGCCGTACGCCTCGCCGTCCTCGCCGATGAGGCTGGCGCCTACGAGATCGGAGAGCCGGGCCAGCTGGGCCACATGCCAGTCGGACCCCGGCTGGCCGGACAGCCGGCCCGACCAGGTCGCCACCGGATGCACGGCGTCGCCGTGCCACGCGAGAACCTCGCCGGCCTCCTGCGACCCGCGCAGCTCGTATCCGGCCTCCGCCGAGATCACGCTCGCGAGTTCGGCGTAGGCGAGCGGTGACTCCCGCTCGACGCGCAGCTCGTACCCCATGAGCCGCGACCTTAGCGAACCTTTGCCCCCGCCTGTGCCCGATAGTGCCGAGATCGGCCATACCGCAGCCGAAACGCAGCCGAACGGCCATCAACACGTGATCACCGGCGGGTGAGCACCACGACCGCCGCGACGAAGGCGCCGACGCCGAGAAGGACGCCGATGCCGTAGATCCAGAGCCTAACGGGATCCGGTCCCGGGCGCGCGGGCCCCGGGGTGAGCCTGCCGTCACCGAAGTGCAGATCCTCCTCCACCGGCACCGTACGGGCGTACCCGCCCAGCTCCCCCGCCCTGGCGAGCGCGGCCGCCGCGTCGACCACGCCGAAGCCGGTCTTCTTGTCGTATCCGGGCACCCCGCGGCGCGAGGTGGTGATGAGGGCGCGGGTCACCAGTTCGGGCTTGAGGTCCGGGTAGCGCGCCTTGATGAGGGCGGCGACGCCGGCGACGATCGCGCTGGCCGGGCCGCTGCCCGTCCTGTGGCCGTGCCGGCCGTCCGGGAGGGCCACGGGCAGGTCCACGCCGGGCGCGGCGACGAGCACCGACAGGTTCGTGCTGGTGGGGGCGTCCTTCCCGGCCGCGGCCACGCCGACGACTCCCGGATATCCGGCGGGGAACCGCCAGTAGTCCCCGCCGTCGCCCACGCCCGAGACGATCACCACGCCCCGGGAGAGCGCGTACGAGATCGCGTCGCGGTCCATCCTGCCCACGGCATAGGAGCCCGTGGGGACGCTGATGACGCTCGCCCCGTTGTTCGCGGCGTGCCGGATCGCCCGGGCGAGCGGGCTGTCGATCGCGGCTCCCGGCTCCGCCTGCGGATCGACGAAGTCGCCGGGCAGAGTCTCGGAGATCACGGGGATGGACAGGATGCGCGCGCGTGGCGCGACGCCCCAGGCGCCGCCGCCGCTCCCGTCGCCGGCGATCAGGGACGCCGTGGCCGTGGCCTCCCCCGGGGACGACTTCGCCCGGCCGAAGACGGTGCCGGTCATGTCGGGGCCCTGCTCGACCCGCCCTTTCAGCTCGGACGCGCCGCCGTCCACCCGGCCGTCGAGGACGGCGACGATCACGCCCTCGCCCTTGGTGACCTTCCACGCCTTCTCGGCGTTGACGGCGTCGAGCACCACGCGGTCGCCGCTTGGCGCCGCCAGGGCCGGGGCAGCGGACACGACCGACAGGACGGGCAGGACCGACAGGACGGCGGCGCACCGCGCCGCGCGCCTCAGCACACGTTCCCCTGGGTGCAGCGTGGGACGTCGGGCGGCTCGGCCAGGGAACGCGCGATGCGCGCGGCGATCGACTGCGCGACCGGCCACATCTCGCTGTTCAACTGCTCCTCCGGGGACACGGAGTCACGGGTTCGACCGTCGGTGTACCCCACGGAGGAGAAGACGATGTACGGCCCGGCCCCCACCCAACCCGTACGCTGCCGCTGCGCCGCGCCGAAGAGGTCGGTCACCGTGTTCGGGAAGGCGACCGGCCGCACGCCGACCCGGTCGTCCTGCGGCAGCTTGGCGGAGGCGTCCACCCTGGTCTGCTCGTCGCGGAGCACCGCCACGCCGACCGTGACGGCGAAAGTCGCCGTCTGGTCCACGTACGTCGCCCGCAGCATGGTGACACAGCGGTATCTGCGCAGGACGGAGGCCACGGGCGCGTCGACCGCGGCAGTGCAGGCGCTCTCGGGCGCGATCCCGACCCGGCGGGCGAACTGCTGCGCGCGGCCCAGCCCGGCGTATTCGAGCTCCTCGGGGAAGACCATCCCGACCGGCCAGGCCCGCCATCGGCGGGCGACGTCCTCCTGGGCGTATCTGGCCCGCTCGGCGCCGGTCAGCGGGCGTGAGCGCGTCTCCCGCAGCACGCCGACCGCCCCGAGCAGAACGTTCACGGCGGCGACGGCGAGGACGACGCCCATGATGGCGACGTACGTCGAGCGGAGCCTGACGCCGCGCGCCAGCTCGGCCCGCGCCGCGGCCGCCTGGGCCGCCTCCGCCCTCCGCGCGGACGCGGGCCAGCGGTGCGCGCGGGGACGTTTCCCCGGCTGGTCGGGCGACATACCTCGATGCTACGTCTGAGGCTCCGTACGCCAAGGAGCAGGCGGAACCAGGGTGTCGTCGTCCTCACGCCTGGCCCGCCGTACGAGAAGGACCAGGACGACCAGGCCGGTGCCGGCACCGATGAGGCCGCCGATCGCGACGGCGGCGTAGACGACGATGGCCCGCTGGTCGCGCCGCACCACCGCCACCGGTTCGGGATCGCGCTCCTTCGCGCCGATCTTCCGGGAGGGGTCCTGCACGCCCGGTCCCGACGCCGTGGCCCGGTGCCGGGCGAGCGCCGCCGCCGTCGTCAGGGCCCGGTTCGCGTTGACCACACCGAATCCGGTGCCGGTGTTGTACCTGTTCCGGGTGGAAGTGGATGAGGTGAGTGCCTGCGCGACCAGGGCGGGTGACATCCGTGGATGGCGCGCCTTGATCAGCGCGGCGACGCCGGAGACCAGGGCGGTCGCCTGGGAGGTGCCGCGGCCCACCCAGTATTCGTCGCCCGGACCGGCGCCGAGGATGTCCACGCCGGGCGCGGCGACCATGACCGAGGAGTTCCGGTTGGAGAACGACGCCCGGCGCAGGGCGGGCGTGACCGCGGCCACCGAGATGACGCCGGGGATGGCCGCCGGATAGGAGTAGGGGGCGTCGCGCTTCCCCGCTCCCTCGTTGCCCGCCGCCGCGACCAGGACCACGCCCTTGGAGATGGCGTAACGGATGGCGTCCCGCTCCTCCTCGGTCGGCAGGTCCTTCGAGATCGACAGGTTGATCACGTCGGCGCCGCGGTCCACGGCGTACCTGATGCCCTTGGCGACCACGCCCTCGTAGCGCACATCGGAGTTGAACGTCCGGAAGCCGGGTTCCTCGTCTTCGAGGATCACCCGCACGGAGAGGATCCTCGCGTCCGGCGCGACACCGATCACGCCGTCCTCGCGCCCGGGGCCGTGCCCGTGTCCCGCGATCAGGGACGCCATGTACGTGCCGTGCAGGCGGGTGGGGGCGACACCTCTGGGGTTCGCGCCCACCGTGAAGTCCTTGCCGATGACCACCGATCCGGCGAGGTCCCGGTGCCGGGGGTCCACTCCGGAGTCGAGGACGGCCACGGTGACGCCCTCGCCCTTGGTGTGGCGCCACGCCTCGGCGAGGTCCAGGGTCCGCAACACGGGGTGCTGGCTCGCCCGCACGTCGTCGGCGCGCGCCGTACCGGGAAGCAGGGCGACCGTGAGCGCGGCGAGCACGGCCAGGACGCGCGGCCTCAGCATCGCCACTCCTTCGCCTCGCAGTCGGGGGCGGCGGGCGCGGTGAGCGCCGTCGCGATCTGGGCGGCCAGATCGCCGGTGAAGGTGAAGATGGTGGGCCGCTGCTTGCCCACCCAGCGCGCCGGCCGCCCGTCCACCTGCCCGACCGTGGTCAGGATGACGTACGGCCCGGCCTGCCTGGCCGTACCGGCCTGGCGGCTGGCGGCGCTGAACCGGTCGGTCACAGTTCCGGGGAAGGCGAGGGCGCGCAGCCCCGGTGAGGGTTTCCCGCCCTTGGGGAACGCTGCCTCGGCGGCGGAGGCGGAGACGGAGTCGGGGAACGCGGCGACGCCGACGGTGATGACGATTCCCTGGAGGGCGTCGAGGTAGGTGGCGCGCAGGACCGCCCGGCATCCGGCGGCGCGGATCGGGGCGCGGAGGGGGGCGTCGACGGAGGCGGCACAGTCGGTACGTGAGGAGACGCCGACTCTTCTGGCCTTCTCGCGGCCGCCCTGCTCGCCGGTGTAACCGAGGGTCGCGGGGAAGATCCGGCCCGCGGGCCAGAGCTCCCAGCGGCGGGCCACCTCGGCGGCGGACGCCTGCCGCAGCTCTCCGGCGCTCGGGCCCCTGGTGAGCTCGCCGGCCGCCGCGCTCCCCGCGACTCCGGCGATGATCACGCAGATCACGGTGAGTGCGGACGCCACCATCAGCGCCGGCCACGTCCGTGTCCCACTCACGTCAGCGACCTTAACCCCACCCAGGCATAAATCCTTCAAAAAGACGAAACGACCACACCGCGGCCGCCGTCCTGATCATGAGGACGGCGGCCGGGCGAGTGGCCGTCAGTAGGTGGGAAGCGAGGGGTCGACCGTCTTGATCCAGCTGAGCACGCCGCCGCCGACGTGGACGGCGTCGGCGAAGCCGGCGTTCTTGAGGATCGCGAGGACCTCGGCCGACCGGGCGCCGGACTTGCAGTGCAGGACGATCTTCTTGTCCTGCGGCAGGCCCTCCAGAGCCGAGCCGTTGATGAACTCGCCCTTGGGGATCAGCACGGCGCCGGGGATGTTGACGATCTCGTACTCGTTCTGCTCGCGGACGTCGATCACGTAGATGTCGTCGCCGCGCTCCTTCATGTCCCTGAGCTCGGCCGCGGTGATCGTCGAGCCGAGAGCGGCCTCCTGGGCCTCGTCGGAGATGGTGCCGCAGAACGCCTCGTAGTCGATCAGCTCGGTGATCGTGGGGTTCTTGCCGCAGAGCGGGCACTCGGGGTCCTTGCGGACCTTGACGTCGCGGTACTTCATCTCCAGCGCGTCATAGATCATCAGACGGCCGACGAGCGGCTCGCCGATGCCGGTGATGACCTTGATGGCCTCGTTGACCTGGATGGAGCCGATCGACGCGCACAGCACGCCGAGGACGCCGCCCTCGGCGCAGGAGGGAACCATGCCGGGAGGCGGGGGCTCCGGGTAGAGGCAGCGGTAGCAGGGGCCGTGCTCGGCCCAGAACACGCTGGCCTGCCCGTCGAAGCGGTAGATGGATCCCCAGACGTACGGCTTGCCGAGCAGCACCGCGGCGTCGTTGACCATGTAACGCGTGGCGAAGTTGTCGGTGCCGTCCACGATCAGGTCGTAGCCGGAGAAGATGTCCATCACGTTGTCGGTGGTGAGGGCCACGTTGTGGATCACCACGTTGACGAGCGGGTTGATCTCGCGGACGCTCGCCGCTGCGGAGTCGGCCTTCAGGCGGCCCACGTCGGACTGCCCGTGGATGACCTGCCGCTGCAGGTTCGACTCGTCCACGACGTCGAAGTCGATGATGCCCAGCGTGCCGACGCCCGCCGCGGCGAGGTACAGCAGCGCCGGGGAACCCAGGCCACCGGCGCCCACACAGAGCACCTTGGCGTTCTTGAGCCGCTTCTGCCCGGCCATCCCGACGTCGGGGATGATCAGGTGGCGCGAATAACGGCGCACCTCGTCGACGGTCAGCTCTGCTGCCGGCTCTACCAGTGGTGGCAACGACACAGTCCCACTCCCATTTCAGGGGGTCATCACAAGCATCTAGTGACAACCTAGCCGGGGGCCTCCGGCATTCCCCAATCGAGAGGTCAACCGGCGTGGACGCGCGCCTCGGCGAGCAGGCGCCTGGCCTCGCGCGCCACGATCTCGGGAAACTCCATCTGGGCGACGTGCCCGGCGTGCCGGATGGTGACGAGACGCACATCGGGGAACGTCCGCCCGGCGCGCGTCGCCATCCGGGCGTCGACCAGCCGGTCACGCCGGCCGTGGATGACCAGCGTGGGCGCCGTCACCCGCGCGGCCTGCCGCCACAGGTTCTCCGGGCCGGTACGGAAGTACTCGCCGACGATGCCCCTGGCGGAGCCGACCAGCGCCTGGCCGGCGTGGGCCAGCGCGTCCCGCCGCCGCACTTCTTCGACCGCGAGCCTCAGGCGTTCGGGATGGACCCTGCGCAGGTCCGCGTAACACATGCCGAGGGTCGCCTGCACCCTGCGCTCGGCGGGGACCGTGCTCAGCCGCCGGACCGCCCATTCTCCGAGGCGCGGCGCCGCGGAGACGGCCACGCGGGCCGGGCCGTACCGGGGAAGCAGGTCGGGCAGCGCCGGTGACACCAGCACGAGCGACCTGACCAGCTCTGGCCGGGTGGCCGCGACGCGTACGGACACGGCGCCGCCGAGCGAGTTGCCGAACAGGTGGACCGGGCCGCCCAGGTGCTCGATGAGCGCGATGACCGCACGGGCGTGGCCGTCCACGGAGTAGTCCCCGTCCGCGGGCGCCGGCGAGTAACCCGCGCCGGGCAGGTCGAGCGCCCATCCGGTGACCTCGCCCGCCAACTCGCCCATCAGGTCGGTCCAGTTCGTCGCGGAGCCCGCCAGGCCGTGGACGAAGACCCCGGCCTCGGCCGGGCCACGGGGAGTGGACCGCACGTGGATCCGCGTGTTCCCCAGCTCGATCAGCTCGCCCGGCCAGTCCGGAATCGGCTCGACACCCACGCGACCTCCCCTGTTCGCCCGCCGTTCCGACGATGTTCCGACGATATCGCCACCTCCGGCCAGCACAGCCACAAACCGGACATAGAGGGACATTTTGCAGCATAACTAGCAATAAGAGTTCAACATCGTCAATAAAGCGACAAGCAAGGAGTAAAAGCGCACGATAGCCGTTTATCGGGCAGGCTACCCGGAAATCATGACAACCAGGATGGACCATTCACGGACTATCCAAGCCGTTTTCCAAAGTATTTGGGAAATGTCGAAAAACGGGGCAACCATCCTTTCAAGGGGGAAACACAATGCCCAAGCTCAAGAGTGTCATCGCGGGTCTCGCCGTCAGCACGGCGCTGACCGGTGGAGCCGTCGCGCTCGGTGCTGCGACCACCACCACCGCGGCGAACGCCGGCGTCGTCCAGGTCGGCTGCGGCGGCGGCTGCGGCGGCGGCTGGGGCGGTTGCGGCGGCGGCTGGGGCCGTGGCGGGCGTAACCACAACCGCAACTGGAACCGGAACCACAACCGCCAGCACCAGCGCAACCACCAGAACCAGCGTCAGGCGCAGCGCCAGAACGTGATCAACAACATCAGGATCGACCGCGGCCGGGGCTTCGACGACGAGTTCTAATCACGGAGGGCGCAGGCGAGGCGACGTGTACCGACGCTCTACCGGAATCTCGGTTCTCCGGAACGCGAGGTTCGGCGGGCGGCCGACACGCCAGAGCAAGGTGGATCACGTGAGTTCCTCACTGTGAGGTGAACGTGATCCTCTGCCCACGATGATGCGAGGGCTCCCGCGAGGGAAGATCGCGGGAGCCCTCACCACAGCGAATCGCGAAAAGGCCATCCGGTCGGCAGCGCTGCCGACCGGATGGCCTTTTCGCGTTTCGCGCGTATTCGTTTGGCGCTCCAGACCCGCCGCACTTCAGGCGCAGTGGCCGCCGCCTACCATCCGAGCCTACGAGGCCGTCGCCACTCCCAAGGGAGCAATACCCATGAATCTCGACAATTGCGACATCAGCGACATCTCACTACATAAGAAGCACTAATCGCTCAACGTCTCCAATAAAGTGACAAGCAGAGGGTAAAAGCCGCCGATCGCCGTTTATCTCTCGACGTGGCAGGAAATCAAAACGGCGCGAAGATGATCCGCATAAGGGTCATCCGCATATTCTCCGAATTCGGAGAGCTGCAGAGTGTCGGGGCAAATCAATTCCTTCCAAGGGAGAACAACAATGCCCAAGTTCAAGAACCTCGTCGGGCTACTCGCCCTCAGCACCGCGCTGACCGGCGGAGCGGTCGCCCTGGGCGCCGCTGCCACCACCACCACGGCGAGCGCCGCGGTCGTCCAGACCGGCGGCTGCGGCGGCGGCTGCGGCGGCGGCTGGGGCGGCCAGGGCCGCAACCGCAACCGCAACTGGAACCGCAACCACAACCGCAACCACCAGAACCAGCGCGAGCACCAGCGCGAGCACCAGACGCAGCGCCAGCACGTGATCAACAACATCCGGGTGGACCGGAACGACGACTTCGACGACGACCTGCCCGAGATCCTGTCCAACACGAACGAGCTCTAAAGAGCCGGACGTCGTCGGCGTCGAGGAATGATCCCGCGTGCCCGCGTTCCACCGGGCCCCGTACGCCTCAAAGCAGGAGGCGAGGGCGGTCACGGGGAGCGCGGGCACGCTAGATGAGGGACATCCCGCTCCCGGAGGAGAGGCGGAGCCCTGCCTGTGGCAGGGCTCCGCTGGGGGCGGCGACGTCCGCGGCCCTCGCCGAGAACGCGGCCCATCCGGCCGGCATCCCGCCGGCCGGATTTTTGTTATCACACCAACTCGGACATATCGCACAAATACCCGCGAATCGAAATTTATCAACTCAACATTAGTAATAGAGCGACAAGCTGCAACTAAGAGCAGTCAATTACTGTTTGCCGCTAGATACGGGAGGAAATCACAGACCCGCAGGAGTGATCAACGAGGTCACCCCGCCGTCCGCCGCAGCGACTCTGGAAATATCCGAGAAAGTCGAAACGGGGGGCGAACGGATTCCTTTCGAAGGAGAAACGCAATGCCCAAGTTCAAGAGGCTCGCCGGGCTTCTCGCCGTCGGCGCCACTATGGCCGCCGGTGCGGTCGCGCTCGGCGCGGCGACCACCACCACGGCGAGCGCGTCCGTCATCCGGACCGGTGGCTGCGGCAACGGCGGCTGCGGCGGCAACGGCAGAGGCTGGAACCGCAACACGAACAACAAGCACCAGAGCCAGCACAACCAGCAGAACCAGCACCAGGAGCAGACCCAGTTCCTGATCAACGACGTCGTGGTCCCGGAGGACCGAAACCTCCCGCCGACCGCCACCACGACGTCCAGCAACAACGGCAGGGACATCCTTCGCGAATTCAGGGTCCTCGACTGAGCCCGGCCTCGGCACGTGGGCCGGACCGGGAAGCGGCCACTCGTCTTTCGGCCGGAGGCGCGATCCCACGCCCGGGACCCGTGGCGCCACACGTGGACGGGATGTCCGTTCCTCCTCCGAGAGGCGGACGCCGGTTTCTGGCGGCGGACGGCCGCTCTCGCGGTCGCGAGCCGTCACGACACCCAACTGAAAACGCACCGATCCGGCCGGCATCCCGCCGGCCGGATTTCTTTTTCACCCCGCCCATACGGGTTTCATCGACGGGGAACGCACGCGGATGACACGGAGTCGGATGCATCTCCGGACCTTCCGGCGGAAATCCACCCTGACCAAATCCGACATAAGGCACATCGGCCACAAATCACCTTCTATTGTCTCACTTCATTAATAGAGCGACAAGCAGAGACTAAGAGCGGCCAACCATCGTTTGCCGTCCGACATGGACGGAAACCAATGACAACGCAGAGGTGATCCACCACGGGTCATCCAGACATTCTCTTGAGAAGAACCTCGAGGATGTCGGAGTGTCGGCGCAAATCAATTCCTTTCAAGGGAGAAACGCAATGCCGAAGTTCAAGAACCTCATCGGGTTCCTCGCCCTCAGCACCGCGCTGACCGGCGGAGCCGTCGCGCTGGGCGCAGCGACCACCGCCACCACGGCGAGCGCCGCGGTCGTCCAGACCGGCGGCTGCGGCGGCGGCTGCGGCGGTAACTGGGGCGGCCAGGGCCGCAACCGCAACCGCAACTGGAACCGCAACCACAACCGCCTTCGCCAGCACCAGCGCGAGCACCAGCGCCAGCAGCAGCGCCAGCGTCAGCACGTGATCAACAACATCCGCATCCGCCAGCCGGAGCAGCGGCAGGAGCGCGAGCGCGAGCAGGGCCGCGACCTCCGCGACGTGCTGGCCGAGGACATCCTCGCCCAGCTCGTCCTGGCCCGCGGCGGCAACGGCGGCAACGGCGGCGCCATCGCCGGCAGCACCAACTCCAACGCCAACGGCGGCAACGGCGGCAACGGCAACGCCGCCGGCGCGGCCAACCAGCAGTAAATAAGCGCATTCACCGACCATGAGACCAGCGAGCGACAAGCGCCAGGCCGGTCTCACCTTCCGAAAACCGGCGGCATGTGCCGCCGTCGCGCCTGAAGGCCGTCTCAACGCTTTCCGCGTTTCATGGGAACGCGGTTCTTCCTGCTCGATGTTCACGGAGAGCACGGGCAGGCCGGAAGGGACCACGCCGGTCCCAGGCGTTGAGAACGGGATCCGGCGCGAAAAGCGAGAGTGTCCGTAAGCGAAGCGCCTCGCTTTCCTCGCCGAAAAACATCACCCTGTCCGGCCCGCGCCATGCGAGCCGGACAGGATTTCAATTTTCTGGCCCTTTCGGCCGCGGACCATGACGCGCCGCGATCCGCTGATACGTGCGCATCGCCCGTACGTGATAGAGGCGCCCGGGAATCACACCATCATCCGCGCGGCAACAATCCGCCCACGCGGCACTCCCAATAGGACGAAAAGTACCGCCTAAGAAGCGTATGACCTCGTTTGCCGTCCCAAATTCCGGAAATCAAGACGATACGGAAATGACCCGCCTAGGGGCGTTCGTAATATTCTTCAGAGAAGATCTCGAAGATGTCAGAGCGCCACGAGGAACCCATTCCTTTCAGGAGAAACGCAATGCCCAAGTTCAAGAACCTCGTCGGGCTTCTCGCCATCAGCACCGCGATGACCGGCGGAGCCGTCGCGCTGGCCGCGGCGACCACCACCACCGCCGCGAACGCCAGCGTCGTCCAGGCCGGCGGTTTCGCCAGCTGGGGCGGGGGCGGCTGGGGTCGCGGCAACCGGAACCGTAACTGGAACCGGAACCACAACCGCAACCGTCAGCACCAGCGCGACGACCAGCGCCAGCACCAGAGGCAGCGCCAGCACGTGATCAACAACATCCGCATCCGCCAGCCGGAGCAGCGGCAGGAGCGCGAGCGCGAGGAGCGCGGCCTGCGGGCCGAGGACATCCTCGCCCAGCTCGTCCTGGCCCGCGGCGGCAACGGCGGCAACGGCGGCGCCATCGCCGGCAGCACCAACTCCAACGCCAACGGCGGCGCCGGCGGCAACGGCAACGCCGCGGGCGCGGCCGACCAGCAGTAAATAAGCGCATTCTCCGACCGTGAGACCACCGAGCGACAAGCGCCAGGCCGGTCTCATCTTCTGAAAACCGGCGGCAGCAGGCCGCCGCGGCATCCGAAAGCCGTTTCCACGGTCTCCGCGTCCCACCCGGGACGCGGTTCTTCCTGGCCGCGTTCACGAGGAACGCGAGGAGGCCGGAAGGCCGAAAGGTCCCGGGGGTCAGACCGGCTACGGCGCCGACAGCGAGGGCGCGACTCAGCCCCTCGCCGAAAAACACCACCCTGTCCGGCCCGCTTCGTGCGGGCCGGGCAGGGTTTTTCGCGTTCACCTCTTCTGTTACCCCAAGAAGAGGGGACAAAAGCCGCACAAATGCCCGCACTGACGTATGCGACGGAATCCCCTCGTGAACGGCCCCGCGCCATCGAGGGAAACATGTCGCGATCGACGCGCCCAATGAAATGAAAAGAGCTGGCTAAGGCCGGAACGGTCGCGTTTGTCATCCCACTCATCTGGAAATCAAGACAATACGGAAATGCCACATCAAGGGCATCCGGGGCGTCTTCGGGGGATTTCGCGAAGATGTCAGAGCGTCAAGAGGAAACGATTCCTTTTCGGGGGAGAAACGCAATGCCCAAGTTCAAGAACCTCGTCGGGCTTCTCGCCATCAGCACCGCGATGACCGGCGGAGCCGTCGCGCTGGGCGCGGCGACCACCACCACCGCCGCGAACGCCGGCGTCGTCCAGGTCGGCTGCGGCGGCGGCGGCTGGGGCGGCGGCGGCTGGGGTCGCGGCAACCGCAACCGCAACCACAACCGCAACCACAACCGCAACCACCAGAACCAGCGCGAGCACCAGCGCGAAGAGCAGCGTCAGCGCCAGCACGTGATCAACAACATCCGCATCCGCCAGCCGGAGCAGCGGCGGGAGCGCGAGCGCGAGGAGCGCGGCCTGCGGGCCGAGGACATCCTCGCCCAGCTCGTTCTGGCCCGCGGCGGCAACGGCGGCAACGGCGGCAGCGTCACCAACAGCACCAACTCCAACGCCAACGGCGGCACCGGGGGCACCGGCAACGCCGCAGGCACCGCCAACCAGCAGTAAGTAGGCGCATCCACCAAACCGTGAGACCGCGAGCTATCGACGGATGATCGTCCCGCCCCGTTCACCTGTCGTCCGCATCGGAGGATGAATCCACGACACCGGCGCGGACAAGCGGGCCGGGTAAGGGGTGACAACCACCGGGACGCCCGAGGGCTCACCATTCCGGAAACACCGAGGCCCGTCCGGCCGGCGCCACGCCGATCGGACGGGCCTTTCCCCATCTACGGCGACACGGAACCGCGCCGGATTTCACTCGGCGCCGCGTTCATCGCGAAATTCCACCGGGCCGGAGAGATATCCCACATGTGCCCCGATCGACCGCACGACTCACCGGCGACCTTCCCCTCGCTACGCAGCAAATCCCTCATTGCGGACGTCGTCAACGAAACGGCAAGCACACCATAAAAGACCAATTCCATCGTTTACCACCTGGCCGGTCAGGCAATCAAGACATCACAGAGATGATCCACAAAGGACGATCTCTCGGGCATTGTCTGCGGCAATCCAGAGAATGCCCAAATGTGGAGGAAAATCAATTCCTTTCAAAGGAGAAGCGCAATGTCCATGCTGAAGAGCGCCATCGCGGGGCTGGTGATCAGCACCGCAATGACCGGCGGAGCCGTGGCCCTCGGCGCCACGACCACCGCGACCACGGCGAGCGCCGCCGTCGTCCAGACCGGCGGCTGCGGCTGCGGTAACTGGGGCGGCGCAGGTCGCAACCACAACCGCAACTGGAACCGCAACCACAACCGCAACCGCCAGCACCAGCGCGGGCACCAGCGGCAGCACCAGCGGCAGCGCCAGCACGTGATCAACAACATCACGATCCGTCTGCCCAGGGATGTTCGCGAAGAGCGCGCTGAGCCGACCGACGCGACCACCGCGGCGCCCCTCACGCCTGTCGCCGCCGGCTGAGCCGACCTCCGTCGGCCACCTCACCGTGATACCCGCTCATCCTGGACGGGAGGCACGCGGAGAGGCGCCACCACACGGACGAGGAACACGTCTGCTTCCTCGCCCACACGATGAGATTCATCATCCAGCGCAGAAAGGCGGACGCCACGGGTGAGATCCCGCGGGTCCTCGCCTTCCAACCCACTACGGCCATCCGGCCCGGTTGATCCGGCCGGATGGCCATCTCTCTTCCCGTCCGGACGTCACGCAGTTCGTTTTCCAGACGCGAACCCGTACCAGCCGGGGATCACGCGGCCCAGGGTCACGCCGCGCTGGATCACACGGCCCAGGGTCACACGGCCCCAGGCTCACGCGGAGCGGGATCACGCGGAGCGGCGTGCCCCGCGCTTGCGAGGCGCCTTCTCCTCTTCCTCGGCACTGGTGTCCGCCTTCTTCGCAGCCTTCCCAGCGCCCTTCCCTGCGGCCTTCCCGCCGTCCGCCCTCCTGGCCGGCGCGCGTCCCTCGCGTTCCTTCTTGGCGGCCTCGACGCTGGCGCGGAGCGCGGCCATCAGGTCGACGGCGGGCGCCTCCTCGGCGGGAGCCTCGGGGGCCACCACCTCCTTGCCGGCGATCTTCGCCTCGATGGTCGCCTGGAGCGCCTCGCGGTAGGTGTCCTTGTACTCCCCGGGATCGAAGTCCGCGACCATCGTCTCGATCAGGGACTCGGCCATCTTGAGCTCCTGCGGGCGGACGTCGATGTCCTCGTCGAGGAACGGGAACTCCGCCGTGCGCACCTCGTCCGGCCACAACATCGTCTCCAGCACGAACACGCCGTCACGGACGCGGAGCGTCGCCAGGGACTCGCGCTGACGCAACGCCACCTTCACGACCGCCACCTGGCCCGAGCGCTCCAGCGCGTCCCTCAGCAGCACGTACGGCTTCGCCCCCTGCGCCTCCGGCTCCAGGTAGTACGACTTGGCGAAGTAGATGGGGTCGATCTGCTCGGCGGGGCTGAACTGCAGTACGTCGATCCGGCGGGACGTGGTCAGCGGCAGGTCGGCGAAGTCCTCGTCGGTCAGCACCACCATGTCGCCGCTCGGCAGTTCGAAGCCCTTGGCGATGTCGGAGTAGGACACCTCTTGGCCGTCGGCCGTGCACACCCGCTTGTACTTGATGCGCCCGCCGTCCTCCCGGTGCACCTGGTGGAAGGCGACATCCTTCTGCTCCGTCGCGGAGTAGAGCTTCACGGGAATGGTGACCAGCCCGAACGATATGGCGCCCTTCCAGATGCTGCGCATAGCCACATTCTCGTCTCTTTGTTCGAACTACACCATCTCGGGATTCAAAGGACTTACCTGTTGGGCAGGTACCCACTATGGCGGTGCCCTATCGGCCGCCTCGGAGGTGCGCTTGTGACCAGGAAGGTACGGGTCCAGGTCGAGGGCAGGGAGCTGGTGCTGACCAACCTCGGCAAGACGCTCTACCCCGACGCCGGGTTCACCAAGGCCGAGGTCATCGACTACTACACCCGGATCGCCCCGGCCCTGCTCCCCCACCTGCGCGGCCGCCCGCTGACCGTCAAGCGCTACCCCGACGGCGTCGACGGCCAGTTCTTCTTCGAGAAGAACGTGCCCGGCCACACCCCCGACTGGGTCCGTACGGCCACCCTGCCCGCCCCCGGCAGCTCGAAGGGGCGAGAGAAGATCGAATTCGCGATCGTGGACGACCTGGCGACGCTCGTCTACTACGCCAACCTCGCCGCGTTGGAACTTCACGTCCCCATGTGGCGCGTCTCCGAGGAGGGAGACCCGCTGCCACCGGACACCCTGGTCTTCGACCTCGATCCCGGCGCCCCCGCGACGATCGTGGAGTGTTGCGAGGTGGCCCTCCTGCTCCGCGAGGTGCTCAAGGAGGACGGCCGCGAGGGATCACCTAAGACCAGCGGCAGCAAGGGCATGCAGCTCTACGTGCCGTGGAACGGCGACGAGGACACGAACGCGTACGCCCGCGAACTCGCTCGGCGGCTGGAGCGCGAGCACACGTTCGTCACCAGCGTGATGGCCAGGCGGGAACGGCCGGGGAAGGTGTTCATCGACTGGAGCCAGAACAACCCGGCGAAGACCACCGTCGCCCCCTACTCCCTGCGGGCCGGCAGCGTCCCGACCGTGTCGACCCCGCTTTCGTGGGCAGAGGTGGATGCCTGTACGGACCCGGGACAGCTCGTTTACACGGCACGAGACGTGCTGGACCGGGTCGAGCGGCATGGAGACCTGTTCCGGGCCTCCACCACTTAGCCGGTACGGCCCGTGGCCGTAGTGTTGGACCTGTCGCGGCGTCGACGGGGCCGGGAACGGAGGACGGCAGATGTCCGAGATGGACTCCCTCGGAGAGACACCTGAGGAGACCTTGTCCGAGGAGATCCCGCCTGAGGAGATCTCGAGCGAGACGCCGGAAGAGGACGCGGTCGAGGATCTCCAGCGGCTGAAGTCCGCGGAAGAACCCCGCTGGCCCGAGCAGGTGCCGATCGAGGCCGACGCCGCCGACGCCACCGATCAGGAACGCGTCGTCGAGCAGTACGGCGAAGAGGACTACCGCTGACCTGGTTACCCACACGTAGGATGGGCGAGTTCCCGCAACAAGGAGACGAGAGTGCCGTGACCGCTACCCCGGACGCCAAGCCCCGGGGCACCCGCCTGCCCCGTATGGCCCGCCGCCGTCAGCTCCTGAGCGCGGCGCAGGAAGTGTTCGTGGAGAACGGCTACCACGCGGCGGCCATGGACGAGATCGCCGAGCGGGCCGGTGTCAGCAAGCCGGTGCTCTACCAGCACTTCCCCGGCAAGCTCGAGCTCTACCTCGCCCTGCTCGATCTTCACGTCGACGACATGGTGACGAGGTGCCACGAGGCCCTCGCGTCCACCAGCGACAACAAGCAGCGGGTCCAGGCGGCGATCGGGGCGTTCTTCGACTTCGTGTCCAGCCAGGGTGAGGCGTTCCGGCTGGTCTTCGAGTCCGATCTGCGCAACGTCGCCCCGGTACGCCAGCGGATGGAGCGGTCCCTGCGGGAGAGCGCCGACGCGATCAGCCAGGTCATCCAGGAGGACACCGGCTGCTCCAGCGACGAGGCGCACCTGCTCGGGGTCGGCCTGGTCGGCATGGCCGAGGTCAGCGCGCGCTACTGGCTCAGCAGCCACGGTTCCATCCCCAAGGAGGCCGCCACCCAGCTGATGGCCCGCCTCGCCTGGCGCGGCATCAGCGGCTTCCCCCGGACCGGCTGAACGCGCGGGATTTCCTGTTCGCTTGACGCGATCAGAGGGCTCACCGCGCCGGAGGACGGCGACGATGGGGGTGAGGCGCTGCGTGACGCAGCCCTCTGGAAAGGGGAGCCCGATGGAAGTCAAGATCGCTGTTCGGTCGGTGCACCGCGAGCTCGTCGTGGAGACCGACATGTCGGCCGAGCAGATCGAGGAGGAGCTCCGCCAGGCTCTCGCCGCGGACAAGGGCGTCTTCTCGCTCACCGATACGAACGGGCGCCGAGTGGTCGTGCCCGTGTCCGCCCTCGGTTTCGTCGAGGTCGGCGAGGACGAGCAGCGCACGATCGGCTTCGGCGGGACACTCTAGGCCGGCCCTCCGAGTCGCGTCCCCCGTCGCGGCGCGGCGGGGGACGGTGGTCTCCTGCGCCGCTCCGGATCAGCGCGGCCCGTACGCGCACCCGGGAGGACGGCGGACCACGGCCATGCGGTGCGCCTCGTCACGCCTGCGGCTGATGGTGGGACAGCCCGCGCTGCCCCTGCGCAACACAGCGCGTGTCGTCCAGCGGTTCGGCCCACATCTCGTCAAGGAACTGCCGTAGCGGCGCGAGGCGCTCATGCCTCGCACGCTACAACCGTTGGCGTCCTCACGCCGCTCGATCAGCGGACCGGCTGCCCTATCGGTACCGGCCCCGGCGGCTCCGGGATCGATGGCCAGAGGTCCGGTCCCACACGCTCGACGCGCCCAGTGATCACGGCCCCGGCGCTCACGGGCCCGGCGCTCACGGGCCCGGCGTGAGTCCCAGGGCGGACATCCGCTTCCCGTGCGCCTCCGTCAGGCGGGCGAAGAGCCGCCCGATCTCGGCCAGGTCCTCGCTTCCCGGCTCCACCAGCAGGACCGCCAGGTCGGGGCGGGCCGCCGCGAGCCGCTGCCCCTGGCTGAGCGCCTCGCCGACCATCCGGCGGGCCCACAACGCCAACCGGCCGCTCAGCCGCGGATCCTGCTCGATGGCCGCACGCACCCGATCCACGGTGAACGCGGACCGCACCTCGTCGGCCAGTACCTCCTCCACCAGCTCGGTGACGGAGGGGTCGGCGTGCCGGGCGGCCTCGCGGTAGAAGTCACCGGCGATCCCCGTGCCGACGTACGCCTTGACCAGGGCCTCGTACCAGTCGCTCGGCTTCGTCTGCTCGTGCCAGGCGTCGATGGCGTCGACGAACGGCGCCATGGCCTCCTCCGAGTCGACGCCGAGCGAGGCGAGCCGGTCGCGCAGCAGCCGGAAGTGCCCGTACTCGGCCGCGGCCACGTCACCGAGTGCGGCACGGTCGGTCAACGAAGGCGCGAGCAGCGCCGCGTCCTCGGCCAGCCGGAGGAACGCGGTGAGCTCCGCGTACGCGAGCACGCCGAGCAGGTCCACGACACCTGGAGGGGTTTCGTTCATGGGTGCAGCGTACGCGGGTCGTACGCGGGCCGGTTTCGCCCCACCCGACGCGCGCCCGGAGGAAACGATCACGCGAAAACACTTGACCGAACATCGGGAACACGGAGAAAACGGTTCCATGTTGTGGTATCGAGTAGACTGGTTCGCGAAAGTGCGACCGCACTGTATTGATCTGGGCCGTCCGGCTCCAGACCCCCAGTAACTGGATGCCGCGGTCGCTGATGACGCCGAGGGCGCCACATCCGTGAGAACACGGCCTGGGAGAGTTCCGGCCGATCTGGTTCCGGTGGGCCGCCTTCGCCAACGACTGAGGCAGGTCACACTGACGACGTTCCGAGCCCTGGGAGTCATCCCAGAGATCGCCGATGCGCTCGAGACCGAGGGCATCACTTCACCGTTCCCGATCCAAGAAATGGCGCTCCCGCTGGCACTCGCCGGGCAGGACGTCATCGGCCAGGCACGCACCGGCACCGGCAAGACCTACGCGTTCGGCGTCGCGATGCTGCAGCTCGTGGGCAAGCCGCGGAAGAACCGCAAGAAGCCGCGCGGCCTGGTCCTGGTCCCCACCCGAGAGCTCGCCCTGCAAGTCACGGAAGACCTCGTCCTCGCCGCGGGCAAGCTCGGCTCCCGAATCCTCACCGTGTACGGCGGCCGCGCCTACGAGCCGCAGATCGAGGCCCTCAAGAGCGGCGTCGACGTCATCGTGGGCACCCCCGGCCGGCTCCTCGACCTGGTCAAGCAGAAGCACCTCGACCTCGGCCAGATCACCATGCTCGTCATGGACGAGGCCGACCGCATGCTCGACCTGGGCTTCCTTCCCGACATCGAGCGCATCATCAAGCTGGTCCCGGAGAAGCGGCAGACCATGCTGTTCTCCGCCACGATGCCGGGCGAGATCGTCGCACTGTCGCGGCGCTATCTGAACCGCCCGATCCACGTCCGCGCGGAGAACAACGACGCCGAGGCCGAGGCGACCCCGCAGACCACGCAGTTCGTGTACCGCACGCACCGCATGGACAAGATCGAGATCGTGGCCCGGCTGCTGCAGAGCACCACGAGCGGCCTGACCATGATCTTCTGCGAGACCAAGCGCGCCTGCGACATGGTGGCGGAGCAGCTCGACGACAAGGGCTTCGCCGTCGCGGCCGTGCACGGAGACCTCGGTCAGGGCCAGCGCGAGCAGGCCCTGCGCGCGTTCCGCAACGGAAAGATCAACGTCCTCGTCGCCACCGACGTGGCGGCCCGCGGCATCGACATCGACGACGTCACCCACGTGGTCAACTACGACTGTCCGCAGGACGAGAAGACCTACGTCCACCGCATCGGCCGGACCGGCCGCGCCGGGCGCACCGGCGTCGCCGTGACGTTCGTCGAGTGGACCGAGCTCACCCGCTGGAAGGTCATCAACAACGCGCTCAGCCTCGACTTCGCCGAGCCGGTCGAGACCTACTCCAGCTCGCCGCACGTCTACACGGACCTGGGCATCCCCGAGGGCACCAAGGGCGTGCTGCCGCACGCCAGGAGGTCCCGCGCCGGTCTGGCCGCCGAGGAGATCGAGGATCTCGGCGAGACCGGGCGTACTCGCTCTCGCGGTCGCGGCGACCGGCCCGGACGGGAGGAGCGCCGTGAGCGCCCCGCCCGTACGCCGAGGGAGCGCCGCCGCACCCGCGGTGGCCGCAGCGCCGAGGCCGAGGCGGCGGTCGAGGCACGCGAGCCACAAGGGGCTCTCGATGTCGAGCAGACCCGCGAGGTCGATCAGGTCCGCGAGGCCGAGCAGGTCCGCGAGGCCGAGCAGGTCCGCGAGGTCGACCAGGTCCGCAAGACCCGGAAGACCCGGAAGACGGCGGTCCCCGCCGCCGTCGAGGAGATCCGGCCCGTGCCCACGCCGCACGCCGAGCCCGAGCGCGACCTCGTGCCCGAGCGCGACCTCGTGCCCGAGCCGCTGGCCGTACTCGAGCCCGAACCGCTGCCCCAGCCGAAGCCGCAGCCGGAGCGGATCATCCCGCCGAGCCCGTTCGTCGTGGTGTTCCGATCTCCCGACCTCGCGACGGAGGACGACATTCCCGCGCCCTCCGCGGCGACGGAGCGCGCGGCCCAGCGTCGCCGCCCAGCGCGGTCACGGCGAGGCGGATAGCCACGGGAGACAGACCGGTCCCCGGCCCGCCGGCCGGGGACGGGAGACCGCCATCCGGCAGTGGGTAAACCCTCTGTAGGAGGCATGGAGTTATGGGTCACAACCGGCAAAGTGCTGTTGGCGGTGTCGCCAACAGCATCGCTGGGTATCGTGGTGCCACGTGAGTACGCCGCGATTCCTGACGCTGCCCCCGGGTGTCACCACCCAGCAGATCGAGACGCCGGCGGGCACGTTCGCGGTCCTCTCGGCGGAGCCCGTCAGCGGTGTCCCCGAACGCTGGCCCGCCCTCCTCGTCCCGGGATTCACCGGCAGCAAGGAGGACTTCATCTCGGTCCTCCAGACTCTCGCCCAGGCCGGCCGCAGGGTCGTCGCGGTCGACATCCGCGGCCAGTACGAGACACCCGGGCCCGACGATCCCTCGGCGTACACCTGCGCGGCCCTGGGCGCCGACATCGACCTGGTCGCCCACGCCGTCGGCGGGGGCGAGCCCGTGCACCTGCTCGGACACTCCTTCGGCGGGCTGATCACCCGTGAGGCCGCCCTGGACGGCACCGCCAAGATCGCGTCATACACGCTGATGAGCTCGGGTCCCGCGGGGATCATCGGACCCCGCGAGAAGACGGGCCGGATCATGCTCACCGAGCTGCCGGAGTACGGCGTCGAGTACCTCTGGGCCAACCGGCTGGAGCCGGAGGCGCTCAGGGCGGGGGTTCCCGACGAGATCGTGTCCTTCCTGCGCAAGCGGCTGCTCGCCCACTCCCCCGCCGGGCTGCTCGCCATGGCGAGGGAGGTGCTCGACGCCCCCGACCGCGTGGACGAACTCGCCGAGAGCGGCCTCGCCATCCTCGTCCTGTACGGCGAGCACGACGACGGCTGGCCGCCCCTCCTGCAGGCCGAGATGGCCGACCGGCTCGACGCCGAATGCGTGGTCGTGCCCGGCGCCGCCCACTCCCCGGCCGTCGAGGCTCCCGAGACGACGGCCGCGGCGCTCACCCGGTTCTGGAACGCCGCGGAGAGCGAGATCCTGCACCACTCCTGACGGGCCCCGGGAGGGGCCCAGCAGGGCGTTCACCGGCCGGGGAGCACCCGACACGCCCCAGCAGGCCGTGCGCAGCAGGCCGTGCGCAGCAGGCCGTGACCTGCCAGGCACGACCTACCTTGTCAGGCGCCACCTAGTGGAGGCCGTCCCAGGGATTGCGCTCCTGTCCTGCCTGCAGGCCCTGCGGGCAGTGCCGCCGGAAGTCACACCACGAGCAGATCGGGCCGGGACTGGGCGGGAACAGCGCGTCGACCTCCGGCGGCACCGGGTCCGTGCTCGCCGTACGGGATCCGGAGGCGCCGGACCACGCGCGGTAGGCCTCGTCGGCCTCGGACGCCTCCAGCGCGATCTCCTCGGCCCGGCGCAGATGCCGATCGAGCGACTCGTCGGTGTGCTCCCACTCGGCCACCGAACCCGTCGGCAGGTGGTGCAGCTCCACCTTGCGGCAGGTGCGGTGCATCACGCGCGACGACGCGATCGCGTACAGTGCCAGGGCCAGCGAGGAGCGCGCGTCGTCGCTGTCGAGCGCCCGGCGACCGGTCTTGTAGTCGACCACGACGAGCTCGTCGCCGCGCCGGTCGAGCCGGTCGATCCGCCCGGAGACCGCGATGACGGCGGTCCGGGTGGCCACCGTGCGCTCGACGCCGACCGGCTCGTCCGCTGGATCCAGTGCCGCGACATATCCGGACACCATCTCGCGGGCACGATCACGCCACGTCGTGGACTGCTCCTGGTCGCGGAACCCCTCGGTGATCCACCCGCTGGTGAGGAGGGTCGCCGCCGTCATCGGCGTGCGCCGCTCGTACGGCTGCCGCCACCATCCGGCCAGCGCGTTGTGGACCGAGGCCCCCACGCTGTTGTGCGCCCAGGGAGGCCCCTTCTGCGGCGCCGGCCGGTCCAGGTAGGTGAAGCGGTAGCGGCGGCGGCAGTCGAGCCACGAGTTCAGCCGTGAGGGCGTGCACGCGTACAGCCGGCGCGGCATGCCCTCGAATCCCAGCTGTTCCATGGGAGCGGCTACTCGTCGTCCAGCTTCAGCGTGATGCCGGAGGCGCCGGTGCCGTCCACGAGGGGCGACTCCCGGTGCTGCTCGTCGCCTCCCGTGAGTGAGCCGGACAGCCAGCCGTCGAACTGGGGCTCCAGATCGCCGATCGTGGACTCCTCGCCGTGGGCGGGCAGCACGCGGGTGCCGTGCGGCAGCGTGAAGAGCCGCTCGCCGATGGCGGTGAGCTGGTCGGCCAGCGCGGGGTACTCCCCGCCGAGCCTGCCCGGACCGTCGGCCTGGAGGGACTTGCCGGTGAAGACCGCGCCGAGCGCCTCGCAGTAGAGCGAGACGCCGCCCTGGGTGATGCCGGGCGTGGTGAGCACCTCGAGCTCGACGTCGGCGACGGCGAACAGGCCCTCGTCCTCCATCTCGATGTCGGGCCAGGTCTCCTCCCAGGTCTGGCGCCACAGGCGCTTGTCCTTGGGATGCAGGGCGATGACGGCCTCGTCCCTGGCGGCCACCTCGATCGCGGCGCCGACGTGGTCGGGCAGCCCGTGCGTGCAGATGACGGCGAGGACCTCGCGCTCGCCCACCTTTTCGAGGATCTTGTCGGCGTCCCGCGCCGGGTCGACGACGATGACCTCCTCATCGTCACCCACGATCCACGTGTTGTTCTCAACCTTGTGCTCGGCGTCGTCGATCTCGACCACGCCGGAGGTCACCACTCGTTCGATACGCGCTGTCACGTCTCAGAACCCTACTAGCTCATGCCTCTCGTGGCTCGTCGTCGAGGCGAGGGGAGAAGGCACCGTACGGGAGGTCGAGTTCCTGGTCGTTGTCACGCAGGTCGCGCAGGGAGAGCTGGGCGAGCGGGATGAAACACCCTACTTCGGCCGGCCAGGCGATCATCCACAACCAGTTGCCGAGGGCTTCCCCCACGTACACGGCGCGGTCGGGCGGTACCCCCTTGAGGAGGCACCACAGCGCGCCGGGATGCCCGCGTACCTCGATCTTCGCGTGTGGCGGGCCGGCGTCGAACTCACCTCCCGGGTCGGGCCCGTCAAGCCCGGCATAGGCCGCGCCGAGGCCCACACCGGGCTCCTCGGCGACGATCAGCAGGTCGGCGGGGCCGTGCGTGACCGAAGGGCCGGAGAGGGCGACCACGCTGGCCCGGCCGCCGGTGCGGTCGTCTCCCACCTCGGCGAACCCGGTGACGAGCCAGCCCGTGGGCAGCGGCCACGGCAACCACACGGGGACCAGTGACGCCTGCCTGAGCGCGTCGAGCGCGGCCCGTGAGGGCCGATGGGGCGGCTGGAGCGGGAGCACGTCGCCGTGCAAGTCGCAGCGCCAGGAGCTGTTCCAGACGCTCGGCTCATGCAGCGGCCCGAAGCACCGCGGACAGGAAGGCGCGGCTCTCACAACTACCCACGGTGCTTCCGTGAACCACTGGCGTCAAGGACCTCTGGGTTATCCGGTCGTAATGTTCTGTATGTGGTGAGATGCGTGGGAGCGATCGTCCTGGACCCGGCCGGACGGATACTGCTGGTCCGCAGGGGCCATCCGCCCGGTGAGGGCCTGTGGTCCCTCCCCGGCGGCAGGGTCGAACCCGGCGAGACCGACGCCGAGGCGCTGCGGCGCGAGCTGCGCGAGGAGACCGGCCTCGACGGCACGGTGGGCTCCCTGGCCGGAACCGTACGGCGTCCCGGGCCGGCGGGTGTGACCTACGAGATCCACGACTATCTGGTGGCCGCCTCGGACGGCCGCCTGTCGCCCGGCGACGACGCCGCCGACGCCCGGTGGTGCGATCTCGCCGAGCTGGTACGGCTTCCGCTGACCGACGGCCTGGTGGAGGCACTCGTCTCCTGGAAGGTCATCGGTCCTCCGACGACGTGAACGTGCTCCGCCAGATCGTGAGGTGGTCCTCCGTGTAGGTCGCCGACCGGCCGGTGGCGACGACCCGGTTCCCCGAGACCGCGACCGATCCGAGCCACTGCGCCCCGGCACCGCCGAGGCCGTCCCCGGTGAGCGTGTGGCGGGTCCAGTCCAGGCCGTCGCCGGAGATCCAGACCGTGCTGTCCCCCTCGCCGGCCGGGCCGTGCGCCCCCACCGCGACCACTCCTTGGTCCGCCGCCACCAGGTCGAGCACGGCGGCCGCCCCCTCCACCGGCAGCCACGCGTACTCCCAGTGGGACCCGTTGTCCGACGAGACCGCGGCGAAGGGACGGCCGCCGTCGGCGACGCCGACCGCGATCACCTCGTTCCCCCGCGCCACGACGTGGCGCAGCCCCGCCGAGCGGGTGTCGTCGGGCAGCACCCGGCCTCTGGCCGTCCACTCGACCCCGTCCGAGGACACCCAGACGACGCCCGTCTCCCGGTCGGCGGTGCCGGAGCCTCCGACGGCCATGAACCCGGACGACGTGGCCGTGACGTCCGCGATGCGCACACCCGCGCCCCCGGTCGGCATGGCGCCCTGGGCCGCCCGCGTGAACCGCTTGAGATCGGGGCTGAACCACAGGGCGGGAAGCACTCCCGTCGCGCCGCGGTCCTCGCCCGCGACGACGTACCCTTTGGGCCCGGCCGCGACCGCGTTCGGCGCCAGGAGGAAGTGGCCCGCCGGCACGTCGAGGGCCGGGCCGGGCTTCCAGGTTCTGCCGTCGGCCGAGGTGACCAGGAGGGGCCGGGTGACCGCCGGGTCGGAGGTGGTGGTGCCGACGGCCAGCCATCCCTTCCGCCCGTGGGCGACCGCGCTCAGCGCCTGGCGTCCCGAACCACCGAGCAGATCGGGGTAGGTGAGGCTCTTCCAGTTGGCGCCGTTGTTGCCGCTGGTCCAGATGCCGGCGTCGCCGCCGCCGGAGCCGACGGCGACGAACAGGCCGCCCGCCGCCGCGAGGTTGGTCGTCTCCCTGGCCAGCCGCGTCAGCCCCGCGATCTCCCCGGGGGGTACGGCCTTCGCCTGCTTGCCCTTTCTCGCCGTCATGAGCACGGGCAGGTTCTCCACGTCTCCGGGCCCGCGCTTGTCCCCGCCCGCGACGAGCACGCCCTCGTCGGTGATGGTGAGCCCGCGCAGCGTCCCGGGGATCTCGCCGAGGTCGGCGCTCTTGGTCCACTTGCGCCCGTCGGCGCTGGTGTAGAGGGCGTACCGCTCCCAGGCCGACTCCGTCACCGCCGCGATCCCCGCCGCGGACGAGGCCAGGCCCCGCACGCCCGCGCCTTCGGGGCCGAGCTTCCCGATGGTGCCGCACTGCTCCCATTTGGCGCCGTCGCCCGAGCAGAAGACCCGTACCTCGCCCGCAGCCGACCGCTGTCGCGTCGGGACCAGCACGAAGCCCTTGCCCGTGGCCGCCAGGGCTCCCGGCTCCGGCCGTACGTCCGCGAGGGCGACGGCCGTACGGAGCCAGGACCTGCCTCCGTCGGCCGAGCGGAGCACCACCGAGGCGGAGTCGCCCTCGCCGGGGTCGGCCAAGGCGACGACCTGGTCGCCGCGCGCGGCGACGGCGCGCATGCCGCGCACCTTGTCGGGAGTGCCGATCTGGCCGGTGTCCACGCGGGTCCATCCCCGCCCGTCGGGCGACACCCAGGCCACCGGGCCGGCCGTACCGTCCCGGAGGGTCGCGGTGCCCACGGCCACGAAGCCGGTGGCGGTCCTGGCCAGGTCGGTGATCCGATCCTGGCTCCAGAACGCGGTCAACCGGCCGGGATCCACCGCGGTCCAGGTCTTGCCGTCGGAGGAGACCCACATGCCGCGCGCCGCCGGTCCCGCGGACCCGGGCGCGTCCGTACCCGCGGCGAGCCAGTGTCCGCCGCCGCCCACGACCCGGCCCACCGCTCCGCCGACGATGTCGTAACCGGCCGGGCCGACGACCCGCCCCAGCTCCCACTTCCCGCCGCCGTCCGTGGAGACGAGGAAGAGTGGTCGCGGCACCGGGCCGCTGATGTCGCTGCCCACGGCCACGACCGTGGAGTCCGCCGACGTGACCGCGTTGAGCACCTGGCTGGAGCCGTTGCCGGGCAGGCCGGGGGCCGGGAACGCCGTGTCCCCTGACTGGCCGTCGCCCGACGCGAGAAGCAGGCCGCCCGCCGACGGTCCCGACACCCATCGGGCGACACCGAACGCGGCCGCGAGCAGCAGGGCGAACGCCAGGACCGGTGCGACGTACCTGCGGACGCGGAACGGGCGCTTGGGCTCGCTCCGCCGCCGGTGGTGATGGTGCCGGCCGCCGCCGGAGCGGGGTGGGCCGGTGGCCACGAGCACGTCAGGACGGGCCGGGCGCCCTCCGGGCGGGGCGCCGATCCTCCGCACCGGCTCGGGCTGCGCCGGTTGCTCCGGGTGTGGCTGTTGCTCCTGTCCGGTGTGTCCGGTGTGTCCGGTGTGTCCGGTCTCCCGCTCCCGTATGGGCTCGGCCGGTTCCTGGGGGGTGGCACGGCCGGAGGCGACGAGCTTGTCCGGCCGGTCGACCAGGCGCCGGGGCCTGGCGGGCGTGTCGGGAGTGTCGGGCTCGTCGGAGTACGGACGCCGCCCGGTGCGGCGCGGCGGGGGCGTCTCATCGGGTACGGGGGCACCGAACGGAGGCAGCGCCCATGGCGAGGAGCCCTGTGGAGGGCCCTCAGGGATGGGCGGGATCGCCGGTGGCGTCGCCGGGTGTTCCTCATCGCGTGAAGGGGGGTCCGAATTCACGCTCCGTGCCTCCACTAGAACGGCGAAGCGGACGCGAGCATGTTGATACCCGGTCTCCGGCTGGCGATCACCTCTAAAGACCAACACAGCGAACGCCGCGCTGACCATACCTCTCTAGTGAGATTTATCGGGACAGAGTCTGAATTGATCGTCTTTGGGCGATTATCACGACGGCGACGGTGAAGACGGCGAACTGCACGACCGTGCCGACGATCGACTGCCAGGGCACTGAGCCCTGCTGCAGCGCGTTCTGGAGGCCGCCCGCGGCGGCGGTCATGCCGAAGGCGAACACGTTGTTGACGGAGTGCAACGCGATGGGCGCCTCCAGGCCCCCGGTGCGGATCGCCAGCCACCCCATGAGCACACCGAACCCGAAGACGTAGGCGATGCCCCAGTCGGTGTAGCCGTGCAGCGAGGCGAAGGCGACCGCGCCGACGACGATGCCGGGCACCGGGTTGCGCAGGTAGGCCCCGAACGCCTGGAGGATCCAGCCGCGGAACACGTACTCCTCGGCCGCCGCCTGGAACGGCACCAGCACCAGGATGACGATCAATGGAGCCAGGAAGCGGTCCCAGCCCACCCACATGAACCCGGTCGACACGCCGGTCGCGAGGAACGTCAGCTGCTGCGCGATCTCACCGAGGATCACGGCGACCAGCGCGATGGGGACGCACGACAACAGCCAGCCCCAGCGCAGCCGCCCGGCGACCGACGAGAGCGTGCCCGGCCTCCGCCGCTGCACCGCCCAGGCCGCCCCGGCCACCAGGGGGATCGCCAGGGCGATCAGGCCGAGATTGAACCCGAGCGTCAGCAGCGGGTCCGCGAAGATCTGGGTGCCCTGCAGCACCATCGGAACGCCCGCCAGGATCGACACCAGCCAGGCGGCGATCCCGGCCACCACCGACACCACGAGGTATCCGGCGACGATGGCGAGCGTCCCGACGATCGGCCGCCACCAGCGATGCAGTGCCGTACGGGCGAGCCGGTCGTAGCGGGTGCCCGGTGACGGACCGATGGCCCAGGGAGCCGGGGGCGGCGGAGGCGCCCACTGGTACGGCGCGGCCGGATAGTGCTGCCCCGGACCCCACGGCCCCGGGCCCTGTCCCCCCGGACCCCACGGCCCCGGACCCCACTGTGCCGGGCCGTGCTCCCCCGGCCCCCATTGACCTGGGCCCTCGTGCCCTGGACCGGGTGCTCCGGGCCTCTGCTGCCCGGGGCCGGGTTGTCCCGGGCCCTGCTGCGGGGGCGGTCCCTGCGGAGGCTGGTCCGCGGGTGGTCCCCCCTGCGCGTTCGGGTCACCCTGGGAGGGCGGTTTCCATTCGGCGGCCGGGTTCCACTGCGGGTCGGTCATTACTCCATTGTCGGCCGTTCGAAGGTCCGAGCCCTCGCCAGACCCGCGGCACGCCCCTTGGCCGCCACCACGAGGGCCATCTTGCGGGACGCCTCGTCGATCATCTCGTCGCCCAGCATGACCGCCCCGCGCCGCTCCACGGTCGTGTAGTAGTCGTACGCCTCAAGGATCAACTCGGCGTGGTCGTAGTCCTCCTGCGACGGTGAGAAGACCTCGTTGCCCGCCTCCACCTGGGAGGGGTGCAGCACCCACTTGCCGTCGAAGCCCAGCGCGGCCGCCCTTCCGGCCACGCGGCGGAAGCCGTCCACATCCTTGATCTGCAGGTACGGCCCGTCGATGGCCTGCAGGTCGTTGGCCCGGGCGGCCATCAGGATCCGCATGAGGATGTAGTGGTAGGCGTCGCCCTCGCCGTACCCGGGGGGCTGCTCACCCACGACCAGGGTCTTCATCCCGATGGACGCCATGAAGTCCGCGGGGCCGAACACCAGCGTCTCCAGCCGGTCGGACGCGGCGGCGATGGCGTCCACGTTGACGAGACCGCGGGCGCTCTCGATCTGCGCCTCGATGCCGATCCGGGGCAGCCCGTGCGCCTTCTCGATCTGGGTGAGCAGCGTGTCGAGCCAGACCACGTGCGAGGCGTCCTCGACCTTGGGCAGCATGACGCAGTCGAGGCGGTCGCCCGCACCCTCGACGACGTCGATGACGTCGCGGTAGGTCCACTGCGTGGTCAGGTCGTTGACCCTGACGACGATCGTCTTCCCGGTCCAGTCGCCGTCGCGCAGCGCGGCGACCACGTTCTCGCGCGCCTTCTCCTTCGCGGCGGGCGCGACGGAGTCCTCCAGGTCGAGGAAGACCTCGTCGGCGGCCAGACCCTGGGCCTTCTCGATGAAACGCGGATTGCTGCCGGGCACGGCCAGGCACGAACGTCGAGCACGCATGGCCACACGCTAGCGGGGCCATGGTCGATCGCTACAAAGGAGGTGCCGCGTTCTTGGCACCGGCCTTGTACGGCCATCGGCGCGTCTTTCGCGAAGAATGGCACCGTCCACGAGCGTTGAGGGAGAAAGCGATGACTGAAATCGCCACCGGGGTGCGCCCCGCCGTCCTGTCCGATCTCATCCCCGGAGCCCGGGTCCGCGACGCCGCCCTCGTCCTCGGCGGCGCCGCGCTGACCGGCCTGGCCGCCCAGCTCAGCTTCCCCATTCCGGGCTCGCCCGTCCCGGTCACCGGCCAGACCTTCGCCGTCGTGCTCGTCGGCGCGGCGCTCGGATTCAACCGCGCGGCGCTCAGCATGGGCCTGTACGTGCTGGCCGGCATCGCCGGAGTGCCGTGGTTCACGGGCGGCGGACACGGCCCCGGCGGCGCGACCTTCGGCTACCTGATCGGCTTCGTCGTCGCGGCCGCCCTCGTCGGCAGGCTCGCCGAGCGCGGCGGTGACCGCACCCCGGCGCGTACGGCCGGCACGATGATCCTCGGCAACCTGGTGATCTACGCCTTCGGCGTCCCGGTACTGATGGCGGTGACCGGCATGGGCCTGGCGCCCGCGCTCGCCGCCGGCGTGGTGCCCTTCCTCGCGGGCGACGCCGTCAAGATCGCCGTGGCGGCCGGGCTGCTGCCCGCCGCCTGGAAGCTCACCGGGCGGTCCGGCAGGTGAACGCCCCTCTGATCGAGGAGGGCGCGAAGAAGTCCGGCGTGCTGTGGGTGACCCTGGCCGCCGGACCGCGCCTGGCCTGGCATGTGTGGCACGAGGGGGCGATCTACCTCGTGACCGGCGGAGGCGAGCAGGAACTGCCCGGTCTCGCGGAGGCGTCCGAGGTGGAGGTGACCCTCCGCAGCAAGGACAACGGCGCCGAGTTGGTGAGGTTCACGGCCTCGGTCGAGGTGGTGGACCAGTCCCGCTCTCCGGAGGCGGTGGCCGCGCTCGCCAAGGAGCGTCTCAACGCCCCCGACGCCACCACGCTGACCGACCGCTGGGCCGCCGGGTCCGTCATCGTACGGTTGACGCCTCCGGCGTGAGCAGTATGGCAGGGTCGGTCTTCGGCCGTGCGGCGGCGGACTGGGCCAGCAGGGCGCCGGCGAGGACGACGGCGCCTCCGACGATCTGGGCGCCGCCGAGCCGTTCGCCGAGCAGGAACCAGGCGATGACGGCGCCCGCGATGACCTCCAGCGTGGCGACGGTGGCGCCGACGGCGGCCGAGAGGCGGCGGACCGCGATCACTCCCGTGATGTAGGCGGCGACCGTCGCCACCAGGATCAGCCAGAGCGCGGCGCCCAGCACGGGCAGGGTGTGACCGCCCACCGTCGCGGTCCGGCCGAACGCCGCCCAGTCGATGTTCCAGGGGCGCGAGAGCGGCAGGAGCGCGACGGCCGCGCCCGTCATGCCCCAGGCGATCAGCCCGAGGGGATCCATGTCGTCATCCGAGAAAGCATCGTTCATCAGGAAATATCCGGCGCAGCAGGCGGCGGCGACGAGCCCCGCCATCAGCCCGAGCGCGTCCAGCCGGATGCCGTCCCAGACCTCCACCACGACGGCCAGCCCCGCCACGGCGACCACGGCGCCCAGATAGGCCGACCGCGCGAGCCGCAGGCCCCGGACAAAACGCACCCAGACCACGACCAGCACCGGGGCGGTGTACTCCAGGAGGAGCGCGACGCCGACCGGCAGCCGGGTGATGACGAAGAAGAACAGGCCCTGGACGGCGGCCACCGCGATCAACGCGTACGCGGCGACGAAAAGCAGCCGGTCACGCGGGATCCGAAGGGCCTTCGGCCGTACAATCACGAGAGCGACGACCAGGAGCAGTCCCGCCCCGGCCATGCGCACCCAGACCGCCTCCATCGGCGTCAGCCCGGCCGCTCCCAGATATCGGGCCATCGGCCCGGAGAAGCCGAAACAGCACGCCGAGGCGACCGCGATCGCCAAGCTCGCCGCCCTCACACCCACCACCCCATGTAACTACCATTAGCCCCTTTTGATCCTGTCATACCAGGCCGTCCGGCGCATCCCGGCGTAATCTGGCAAGGTGGATCGGATCTTCGTGGCCCGGCTGGCCGGGCTCGCGGTGTTCGACCCGGCCGGTGACCAGATCGGCCGGATCCGGGACGTGGTGGTCGGGATTCGCGGCCCTCTCCCACCGCGTGTCCACGGCTTCGTCGTCGAGATCCAGCCACGCCGCCGGGTGTTCCTGCCGATCACCCGCATCACCAGCGTCGAGTCCCGGGCCGTCATCTTCACCGGCAAGCTCAACATGCGCAGGTTCGAGCAGCGCGAGTCCGAGACCCTCGCCATCGGCGAGATGCTCGACCTGACCGTGCGCTACCAGGGCGAGGAGGTCACCGTGCTCGACCTCGCCATGGAGCAGGCCCGCCCGGCCGAATGGGTGCTCGGCAAGGTCGCCGTACGACGCGGGTCCAGGCGCCGTGGCGAGACCCTCATCGTGGACTGGGAAGAGGTCACGGGCTTCGGCGTGGTCCAGAAGGACCAGGGCGCGGCCAACCTGCTCGCCGCCTTCGACGCGATGCGCTCCGCCGACCTCGCCAACATGCTCCACGAGCTGCCGCGCAAGCGGATGGCCCAGGTGGCCGCCGCGCTCGACGACGACCGGCTCGCCGACGTGCTGGAGGAACTGCCGGAACGCGACCAGGTCACCGTGCTGAGCCAGCTCCACGCCGAGCGGGCCGCCGACGTGCTGGAGGCGATGAGCCCGGACGACGCGGCCGACCTGCTCCAGGAACTGCCCGCCGACGAGGCCGAGGCCCTGCTCCGCCTGATGGTGCCCGAGGAGGCCGCGCCCGTACGACGGCTGCTGGTCTACGACGAGGACACCGCGGGCGGGATGATGACGACCGACCCGGTGGTCCTGCCGCCCAACGCGACCGTCGCGGAGGCGCTGGCGCACATCCGGCAGCGGGAGCAGACCCCGGCAGTCGCCGCCCAGGTCTTCGTCGCCCGCCCGCCCACGGAGACGCCGACCGGCCGGTTCCTCGGCGTGGCCCATTTTCAGCGGCTCCTGCGAGAGCCTCCGTCCACCATGCTCGGCGGCGTGGTAGACAACACCGTCGATCCGATCAGGCCCGACCTCCCGCTTCGGGGGGTGGCTTCCTTGCTGGCGACGTACAACCTCGTCGCGACGCCGGTCGTGGACGAGCACGGGCGGCTGCTCGGAGCGGTGACGGTGGACGACGTCCTGGACCACATGCTGCCGGAAGACTGGCGGGAGAGAAATGACTGAGCGGCTCGACCAGCCGCGGGACGTGACCATGCGGCTCCGTCCCCACTACGACCCGGAGGCGTTCGGGCGGCTCTCCGAGCAGATCGCCCGTTTCCTCGGCACCGCCCGCTTCCTCGTCTACATGACGGTGTTCGTCACCGTCTGGATGGCCTGGAACGCCGTGGCGCCGTTCCGGTTCGACCCGTATCCGTTCATCTTTCTGACGCTCATGCTCTCCCTCCAGGCGTCGTACGCGGCACCGCTGATCCTGCTGGCCCAGAACCGGCAGGCCGACCGGGACCGCGTCCAGTACGACCAGGACCGGACGGCGGCCGAGCGCAACCAGGCCGAGATCGAATACCTCACCAGGGAGATCGCCGCGCTGCGGATCGCCATCGGGGAGACGGCGACCAGGGACTACATCCGGTCGGAGCTCCAGCGGCTCCAGGAGGAACTGGGCGGCTCCAGGAACCAGTAGGCCACCGTCCCGCCGCCGCCGTGCGGCACCCGTTCACTGCCGCCCCACCGCCACCCCGGCCCCCCGCCTCACCAGCACACCCCCGCGGTACGGCACACGCGACGGTGAAGTGCCGCTCCCGGTGTTCGGAGGACAGTGGCCGACTCCATAGCATGGATCCATGGCACCGACCCCAGAATTGGTGACGGCGGCGCTGGCGACGGTCAACGACCCGGAGATCCGCCGGCCGATCACCGAGCTTGACATGGTCAAGAGCATCGATATCTCCCCTGACGGGGTGGTGCGCGTCGGCGTGTTCCTCACCGTCGCCGGCTGCCCCCTGAAGGACACCATCACCCGGGACATCACCAACGCCGTCTCGAAGATCGACGGTGTGACGCGCGTCCACGTGGACATGGACGTCATGAGCGCCGAGCAGCGCAAGACCCTGCAGACCAAGCTGCGCGGCGACCGGGCTCCCGAGAAGGAGATCCCGTTCGCCAAGCCCGGCTCACTGACGCGCGTGTTCGCCGTCGCGAGCGGCAAGGGCGGCGTCGGCAAGTCGTCCGTCACCGTGAACCTCGCCGCCGCCATGGCCGACTCCGGCCTGAAGGTCGGCGTCGTGGACGCCGACATCTACGGCCACTCCGTGCCGCGCATGCTCGGCGTGAGCCAGCGGCCCACCAAGGTCGAGGACATGATCATGCCGCCGGTGGCGCATGACATCAAGGTCATCTCGGTCGGCATGTTCAAGCCCGACGGCAACACTCCCGTGGTGTGGCGCGGCCCCATGCTCGACCGCGCGCTGCACCAGTTCCTCGCCGACGTCTTCTGGGGCGACCTCGACGTCCTGCTCATGGACCTGCCCCCGGGCACCGGTGACATCGCGATCTCCGTGGCCCAGCGGATGCCGTCCGCCGAGATCCTGGTCGTCACCACCCCGCAGCAGGCCGCGGCCGAGGTGGCGGAGCGGGCCGGTTCCATCGCCGCGCAGACCCACCAGCAGATCGCCGGCGTCATCGAGAACATGGCGTGGCTGCCCTGCCCGCACTGTGACGAGCGCATCTCGGTGTTCGGCGAGGGCGGCGGCCAGAGCGTGGCCGACGGGCTGACCCGCATCCTGGGCTCCCGGGTGCCGCTGCTCGGCCAGGTTCCCATCGACATGCGGCTGCGCGAGGGCGGCGACGAGGGCAAGCCCCTGGTGCTGACCGACCCCGACGCCCCGGCCGCGGCAGAGCTGCGCCGGATCGCAGCCGGGCTGAGCAAGAAGTCCACCAGCCTCAAGGGGCTGAAGCTGGACATCTCTCCCGCCGGTCGCTGATTTCATCACCCCGCCCCGGGCCCGTTCACGACCGTGAGCGGGCCCGAGTCGTTTCCTTGCCCGCGTGCGGAGCCTGTACGCCGAGCCCGTACGCCGGTGTTCGATAGGGGAACGTCCGGCCTAGGTCGCCTCGGTGTCGTACGGCGGGATCTCGCCGAAGCCGAGGTCGCCGCCCGGGGACACCGCCCCGGCCGCGATGGGGACGGCTGCCGCCGCCGGCGCCGCGTTCCAGTCGTTCTCGACGTCGTCGAGCAGATGCTTGCGCACGAACGTCTTCGGGTTGAGGTCCGCGGGGTCGAAGTTCTTGAACTCGGGCCCGAGGTTGGCCTCGAGATCGGCCTTGGCGTTGTTGGCCATCTGGCGCAGTTGCCGGAGCGTACGCCCGGCCTGCTGGGCCGCCTGCGGCAGCTTCTCCGGGCCGAACACGAGCAGCGCGATCACCACGAGTGCCAGGATCTCTGGCCAGCCCAGTCCGAACACAGGTGATCTCCTTTTCCAGGAACAGCTGGTTTCAGACTAATAGCACCGCAGTGGTATTACGACGGCCGTGCCGTCACGGCCGGAGCCGCACCGACGGTGACGGTCGCGGTCTTGTCCTCGCCGTCGTGCTGGAACTTGATCGCGATCCGGTCGCCGGGCGCCTTGCTGCGGATCGTCACGATGAGCTCGCGGCTGTCGCCCACGGGCTGCCCGTCGACCTCGAGGATGACGTCACCGGGCTTCAGACCCGCCTTGTCCGCCGGGCCGCCCGGGGTGACGGCGGGCTCACCGCGGTTCGCTCCGGAGGCGATCCGCACACCCTGGCCCTGGTATTCCTGGTCGATGGTGATGCCGATCCGGGAGGTGCGCGCGGCACCCGTCGTGATCAGCTCCTGGGCGACTCTCCTCACGTGGTTGATGGGGATCGCGAAGCCCAGGCCGATGCTGCCGGTCGGCTGGCCGAGCAGCGCCCCGCTGCCCAGCGTGGCGATGGCCGAGTTCACCCCGATCACCTGGCCGGACGCGTTGACGAGCGGGCCGCCGGAGTTGCCGGGGTTGATCGCGGCGTCCGTCTGGATCGCGTTGATCAGCGCGTAGTCGGAGCCGGTCTCGCCGCCCGCCTCGACCGGCCGGTTGAGCGAGCTGACGATGCCGGTGGTGACGGTGCCGGTGAGGCCGAGCGGCGAGCCGACGGCGATGACGGGATCGCCCACCACCACGCCGTCGGAGTTCCCCAGGGTGATCTCGGGCGCCCCGAACGTCTCCTCCGGCTTCACCACGGCGATGTCGGAGTTCGGGTCGCGGCCGACGATCTGGGCCTTGGACGACCTGCGGTTGTTGAACCGGATCCGGATCTCCCCGCTCTGGGCGGCGACCGCGACCACGTGGTTGTTCGTCACGATGTAGCCGCCCTGGATGACGAAGCCCGAGCCGGTCCCCGCCTCCTGGTTGCCCTTCACCTCCAGCGAGACCACGCTCGGCAGCACCCGGGACGCGACCCCGGCGACGGACTCGGGCGCCCGCGAGGTCGAACCGGTGGGCACCGCGCTCAGCCGGTACGACGGGTCGGTGCCGGACGGCGGCCTGGTCAGCAGGTAGGTGCCGCAGCTCCCCGCCGCCCCGGCCACCAGCGCGATGACCACCGCGAGGGCGAGATACAGGCGCACAGGGGGCCCACCGGCCGTACGCGCCGGAACGGGCGGATACGGCGGCGGAGGCCCCCAGCCGGGGCCCAGGCCGGTCGCCTGGTAGGGCGCGGGAAGGAAGTCAGGCCGCTCGGGCGGGTCGAACGCACTCGTGTCGTCGGTCATCCGCGCGGTCCCTCCTGCGTTCGAATGTCATCGAGCGAGGTGGGAGCGCAAGCTCGGCGACGGACTAGGCGTCGGGCTCGTCTGAGGCGGTGCGATGTTCTGCTGCGGGTTGACGAACTGCACCGGAGGGTTGTGGGTCTGCTGGGCCCCCGTGCCGCCGACGATGAACATCGTACCGAGCGCCACCGCCGCGGAGGCGACCCCCACCGCGACGTATCCCGCCCGGCGTGTACGGCTCGGCCGCCCGGGACCCGAGTGCCCGCCGCCCAGGCGGGGGCGGTTGTCCAGCGGCGCGATGCCGTGCTGCATCGCCGGCAGCCTGGTGGAGGCGAAGGCCGGATGGTCCGGGAACGGCCGCATGCGCGGCGGGATCGGCCCTCCCGGCTCTGACATGCGCAGCAGGGACATGGTGAGATCGACCGGCATGGCCGGCGGCTCGATGGACCGCAACCGGCTCTTCAACGCGCGCATGGCGTCGACCTCGGCACGGCAGTCCGCGCAGAAGGTCAGATGGGCGAGCGCCCGCTCCCGTTCCCTGTGACCGAGTTCGCCGTCGATGAGCGCGGAAACGCGCTCGCCAAGATGACTCATGCACCCTCCTTGCTGAACGAAGGGGGGAATTGGTCACCGTTCCTGTTCGCTCCCGGGGCGCGGTGGTCGAGCGCCTCGCGCAACTGGGCGCGACCCCGGTGGATCCTGCTGCGCACGGTGCCGAGCTTCACTCCCAGCGTCGCCGCGATCTCCTCGTACGACAGTCCCTCGATGTCGCACAGCACCACGGCCGCGCGGAACTCGGGCGCGAGCGCGTCGAGCGCCGCCTGGATGTCGTGCTCCAGGTGGGCGTCGTCGTACGCCTGCGCCGGCGACGGCTCCCGGCCGTGCAGCCGCTCCGCGGCGTCGTCGGCCAGCCCCTCGAACCTGATGCGCTGCCTGCGCCGTGCCATGTCGAGGAAGAGGTTCGTGGTGATCCGGTGCAACCAGCCCTCGAAGGTGCCCGGCGTGTAGCTGGACAGCGAACGGAAGACCCGGACGAAGACCTCCTGTGTCAGGTCCTCGGCGTCGTGCACGTTGCCGGTGAGGCGGTACGCGAGCCGGTAGACCCGAGCGGAATGCGTTCTGACGACCTCCTCCCAGGTGGGAGGCGTCCAGTCGGACACGGGGGCGTCCGCCTGGTGGTCGTGGTCGTCCACCGGGAGTCCTCTCTGCAGGATCGTCGCTACAGCCATAGTGCCTGGTTTCGCCCCTTCCTGCGCACCGCGATCGAGCGGTCTCTACAAAGACCGTTCAAAGCGTGCAACGTCCCCGTTGTGGCGTGAGTTCCCGTTCGACCCCGACTCCCCTAGGCTGCGACAAAATGCAGGAGGGAAGGAGAGGCCGATGGCGACGACCCCGGCCAGCCTGGCCTACGCGGAGGAGTTCGTCCCCGAGGACGAGATCCTGCAATCCGCGCGCCGGCGCGGCATCGAGGTGGGAGCGCCCCCGATCCTGCCCGGGGGCGGGGCGGCGCTCTGCTTCCTCGCCACCGCGATCAACGCCCGCTCGGTGGTCGAGGTCGGCACGGGCTGCGGCGTCTCGGGACTGTGGCTCCTTCGCGGCATGCGCCCGGACGGCACGCTGACCAGCGTCGACTCCGAGCCGGAGCACCAGCGCCTGGCCCGCAAGACGTTCGCGGAAGCCGGTTTCTCCGGCAGCAGGATCCGCCTGATCGGCGGCCGCGCCCTCGACGTGCTCCCCCGCCTCGCCGACGGGGGATACGACCTTGTCTTCTGCGACGCCGCCAAGCAGGAGTACGGCGACTACCTGGCCGAGTCGGTACGGCTGCTGCGCCCGGGCGGGATCGTCGCGTTCGACAACGCCCTCTGGCACGACCGCGTGGCCGACCCCACCCAGCGTGACCCGGACACCGTCGCCGTCCGGGAGCTGGGCAAGCTGGTCCGCTCCGACGACCGGCTCCGCCCGCTGATGCTGCCACTCGGCGACGGCCTGCTCGCCGCCGTGAAGCTGTCCCAGTGAGCTGTCCAGCGAGCTGATTCAGTGAGCTGATTCAGTGAGCTATTTCACTGACGTCAGATAGTGCAGCAGCAGCCGTACGCCGAACCCGGTGCCACCCTTGGTGATCTCGCCGTCGTCGGCGCTCGACCGCGCGGGCCCGGCGACGTCCAGATGCGCCCACGGCCGGCCGCCCGTGAACTCCCTGAGGAAGAGGGCGGCGGCGACCGATCCCGCCGACCCCGACATCCGCCTGTCGACGTTGGCCAGATCGGCGATGTCCGAGTCCAGGTCGGCGCGGTAGTCGTCGATCAACGGCATCCGCCACAGCCGGTCGCCGGTGACCTCCCCCGAGGCCAGCAGCGCGCTCGCCAGCGCCTCGTCGGTCGCGTAGAGCGCGCCCAGCCGCAGCCCGAGCGCGACCTTGGCCGCGCCGGTCAGGGTGGCGATGTCGATCATCGCGTCGGGAGCGAGCTCGGCGTCGGCGTAGGCGAGCGCGTCCGCCAGCACCAGCCGGCCCTCCGCGTCGGTGTTCAGCACCTCGACGGTGCGCCCGCCGTACTGGGTGATGACGTCACCCGGCCGCTGGGCGGAGCCGGAGAACGCGTTCTCCGCGCACGCCACGAGGCCGGTGACCCGCACGGGCACGCCGGCCGTCGCGAGCGCCCCCATGACGGCGATGACGGTCGCCCCGCCGGCCATGTCGGTCTTCATCGTCTTCATGCCTTCTTCGGGCTTGAGCGACAGACCGCCGGTGTCGAACGTGATGCCCTTGCCGACGAGGACGACGTGCCGGGTCGCCCCCTCAGGCGCGTACGAGATCTCCACCAGCCTGGGAGGGCCGGCCGAACCCCGTCCGACCGCGCGGATGCCGCCGAAGTCCACGAGCTCGGTGTCCTCGCGGAACCCCAGCCCGGCATCGGCGGCGACCGACCGCGCCTGCTCCGCGAGCCAGGCCGGGGACTTGACCGACGCGGGGGTGTTGATCAGGTCGCGGGCCAGCGACGTCGCGCGGGCGATCGTCTCACCCCGCCGCAGCGCCTCCTCGTCCCCTCCGACAAAGACGATCTTCGGCGGCGTACGGCTCGCACCGATCCGGAACGTGTACGACGCGAGCAGCGCGCCCTCGGCCAGCGCGGCGGCGTCGGTGACCTCCGGTACCCGGATCCAGACGGTCGCGCCCCCCTTGATCTTCCTGACCACGGAGGCGCCGGCTCTGCGCAGGTCAGCGGCCGAACCAGCGCCGATGCCGTACAGGAGGACGCGGCGGATGCCCGAGCCGAGCGCGACCGGGACCTCGACGACCTCTCCTGGATCCCCCTTGGCCTCGTAATGGGCCAGCAGCGCGTCCACCGGCAGGGGAAGCTCCGCCGGAGGAGCGAGATCGCGTCCGAACGGCACGGCGACGAACTGTGCGTCGACGGCGGGCTCGGCGGCGAAGGTCGGCGTGGTCTCTATCGGCACAGGCACCTCCAACAAGGCGGCCCCGGCACCGGGAACATCCCCGCCGCCAGGGCCGAAAATCGAACAGGTCGGCTGGGAGTCAGCCGACCACCTTCTTCAGTGCGTCTCCAAGGGCGCCGGCCTCATCCGCCGAGAGCTCGACGACGAGCCGGCCGCCACCCTCGAGAGGGACCCGCATGACAATGCCCCGGCCTTCCTTGGTGACTTCCAGCGGACCGTCGCCAGTCCGCGGCTTCATCGCCGCCATGCGTGCATCCCTTCCCACGTCGCCGGCTGCCCGGGGGTGGCCGGCTTATTCACGTCTTGTGTGATGGCCTATTATCCCGCCTCTGAGCTTAAAAAGGTAACGACCGTGCCCCGTACAGTCGATCAAAGGACGTCGGATATGCATTGTCGACGGCAGATCCTGACAGCACACTGGGTGGGATGAACGCCCGAGCCGCGCTTTTCGATCTCTACGGAGACCATCTCCGTACCCGCGGCGCTCGCGCGTCCGTGGCCGCCCTCGTCCGGCTGCTCGCACCTCTCGGCATCGCCGCTCCGGCCGTACGTACCGCGATATCGCGGATGGTCCGCCAGGGCTGGCTCGCTCCGGTGCGGCTGCCCCACGGCCCCGGGTACGCGCTGACCCCGAAGGGCGTGAACCGCCTCGACGAGGCGGTGGCGCGCGTCTACCGGGTGGGCCCGGTGAGCTGGTCCGGCCGGTGGCACCTGCTGGTTCTCGAACCGGTACGCGACCGGCCGCGACGGGAGCGGCTCCGCGCGGATCTGGCGTTCCTCGGCTACGCACCCCTCTCGGAGACCACCTGGATCGGCCCCCGTCCCTCCCCCGAACTGGACACGCTGCGGATCAGCGCCGACAGGTTCGACGCCACCCTCGCGGGCGATCCGCGGGAGCTGGTGGCCCGTGCCTGGGATCTCGACGCGATCGGCCGGGCGTACGAGGAGTGGCTGGCCGACGCGGAGGTCCTCGTCGGCTCGCTGCCCGACGGCGCGTCCGACGACCAGGTCTTCGCGGTCCGGAGCAGGCTTCTGCACGGCTGGCGGAACTTCCTGTTCCGCGATCCCGGGCTGCCCGCCGAACTCCTGCCCCCCGCGTGGCCGGGAGAGAAGGCCCGCCTCTACTTTGAGCGGGAGGCCGCTCGGCTGCTGCCGGCCGCCACCGCGTTCATCGACCAGAACATGGATGGAGCACTTGACGTCTTTCCCCACGGCTGAAGCCGGAGCATTCCAACCCTCACGGGTCGGGTTTCCCGCTTCACCGGCGGTCGCCGTCGCGGTCAGGACGAGGGACGGGGAACCGTCCGACGGTCCCGCGCAGCCCTCACAGGCTTCACTTTCCGCCAGCCCGGCGGTAGGTCCCGCGGCCTGGTTCTCGCCGCCGGACAGCCGCCACGACAGCCGACAACCCGCGGCACCATGCCGCGTTTCCTCCTCAGGGCCGAAGGCCGGGGACTCCACACCGAAGGAGATGCGATGACCGCCACCGATGACGTCGCCGACGAGGTTTCCTACGAGTTCGGCGACGGAGTCGCCACGATCACGCTGAACCGTCCGGACGCCATGAACTCGCTGACCATCTCGATGAAGTCCGCGTTGCTCGCCGCCGTGGAACGGGCCAGGGACGACGTGTCCGTACGCGCGGTGCTGCTGACCGGCCGGGGCCGCGGCTTCTGCGCCGGGCAGGACCTGCGTGAGCACGCGGACCTGCTGGAGCGCGGCCTCGGACTCGCCGACACGGTACGGCAGCACTACAACCCGATCGTGCGGGCGCTCACCTCGATGGAGAAGCCGGTCGTCGCGGCGGTCAACGGGGTGGCGGCCGGCGCGGGCGCCGCGCTGGCGTTCGCGTGCGACTTCCGGGTGGCCTCGGACAAGGCGAAGTTCGCCATGGCGTTCACCGGGATCGGCCTCGCTCCGGACTCGGGCGCGTCCTGGACGCTGCAGCGCCTGATCGGGCCGGCCCGGGCCCGTGAGCTGCTCCTGCTCGGCGACGTCGTGGACGCCGGCCGCGCGCTGGAGCTGGGCCTGGTCTCCCGGGTCGTCCCCGCCGACGAGGTGATGACCGTGGCCCGCGAGCTGGCCGTACGGCTGGCGCAGGGGCCCACCCGGGCGTACTCGGCGACCAGGAAGGCGCTGGACTACGCTGCCTCGCACTCGTTGTCGGAGGCGCTGGATCTGGAGGCGGACCTTCAGGAGGAGTGCGCGGCCACGGCCGACCACGCCGCGGCGACCAAGGCGTTCCTCAACAAGGAGCGGCCTCGCTTTGAGGGGCGTTGACGGCGTCCCTCACCCAGCAGCCGGCCAGGTGATCGTTGACCAGCCCGATGGCCTGCATGAGCGCGTAGGCCGTGGTCGGCCCGACGAAGCGGAAGCCGTTCTTCTTGAGCTCCTTGGCCAGTGCCGTGGATCCCGGCGTACGGGCCGGGAGTTCGGCGCCGGTGCGGGGCACCGGCGCGGCCGGATCGGCGTACTTCCACACCAGGTCGGACAGCCCGCCGGGCAGGTCCAGCGCGGCCCTCGCGTTGGCGAGGGCCGCCTCGATCTTGGCGCGGTTACGGACGATGCCCGCGTCGCCCATCAGCCGCTCCACGTCCGACTCGTCGAACGCGGCGACTTTCTCGATGGAGAACCCGGCGAAGGCCGCGCGAAAGTTCTCCCGCTTGCGCAGGATGGTCAGCCAGGACAGACCGGACTGGAACGCCTCCAGCGTGACCCGCTCGAAGACGCCGTCGTCGCCGCGGACGGTTCGGCCCCACTCGTCGTCGTGGTACGCGATGTAGTCGGGCGCCGAGGTGGCCCACGCGCATCTCATCATCATGCGTCCTCCCAGGCCCCGTTGGCGGCCGCCGTCGCGACCTGGGGGCGGGGCTCGACGCTTTCGGCGTTGTGGGCGCTGTCGGATGTCTTCGTGCTGTCGGCTTCTCCAGCGCTTTCCGTCGTCCCGGCCTTCCCGATCTTCTCGGTCTTCCCGGCGGCTTCGGCAGCGGCGGCTTCGCCGGGGTCCGCGTGATCGGGCTCGTGGGCGTCGTGGGCGGGGTCCGCGGGCTCCACGTGATCAGTGGGCCGGGCGGGCTCGGAGGAATCCTCAGGGCGGCCGTACAGCCGCTCCGCGAGCACCTGGGCGAGGCGCTGCTCCAAGGCGGCGATGTGGGCGTCCCGCTCGCTGAGCGAGATCGCGGCCCGCTGGAGCGTCGCGTCGACGGCGTCCGTCTGGTAGCCGACGAGACCGATCGGCAGTTGCAGCCCGGCCAGGTCCGCGGCGTCCATCCGCCCTGCGGGGAGGACGAGCGGTGGCGTGTCTGGCGTGAACTCGGCCAGCGCGCCACCATGGCCCTGCGAAACCTTTACCGCGCAGCCTACGACGGCGAGCGCCGCGAGGACGAGAACGACCAGCACATACGAATCGTGCCACAAGTCCCATCCGTGGGAGCATCAAAGTATGACGGTGGTACTCGGCCCCGATGACGCGATCGACCCGGGATGGGCGTGGGCCGGCTCCGTGGCCGAGGTGTCGGACCTCGTCCGGGCCGGCCTTACGGTCGCCGTGACCCTGCCCGAGGACGCGACCGAGGCGGTCGCGACGGCCGCCGTCTTCGCCTGGGCAGGGGCGCGGGTGTTCCGCACGACCCCGGAGACGGCCCGGGACGTACGGCTCGCGGTCGAGATGACCGACTCTCTGGCCGGACGGCGGCCTCCGGCCCTAACTCGGCGTGGCCTCGCCTAGCTCCTCCGGAGTGGGGCGGAGCTCCAGGCCCGGCTTCTCCAGGAGGTCGAACGCCTCCTGGACGTCCGCCGTCCAGGAGATGGCGTCGAAGACGCCCGGCCGGGTGAAGCCCTGGTCGTACAGGCCGTCCACCAGCTCGCGCAGCGGCGTGTAGAGCCCCCACGGGTCGAGCAGGACCAGCGGCTTCTCGTGCATCCCCAGCACGCGGGAGGTCCAGATCTCGAAGAGCTCCTCCAACGTGCCGATGCCTCCGGGGAGGACCAGGAAGGCATCGGACCTGGCGTCCATGAGGCCTTTGCGCTGCCGCATGTCGTCAGTGACGATCAGCTCGTCCGAGTCGGTGTCGGCGATCTCGATGTCCACCAGCACCCTGGGGATCACGCCGACGGTGCGGCCGCCGCCCCGCCGCGTCGCCCGCGCGACGGCTCCCATGCAGGAGACGATCGCTCCCCCGCTGACCAGCCCGTGGCCGCGCCTGGCGATCTCCTCTCCCACCTCCGTCGCGAGATCCACGTATTTGGGGTCGATCTTCTGACTGGAGGAACAGAACACGCAGATGAACATCACTCCACCTTAGAGCCAGGGGCCGGACCGAGTTCGGGACGAACCCGTGGCTGGGCCGGACTCACTGGGCCGGACTCACTGGGCCGGACTCACTGGGCCGGGCACGGGCGCGGCTACTGGGCTTGGGGTACTGTGCCCGGCTGCTGGGCCCGGCTACTGGGCGTCGCCGACCGTGTGGCGGGCGGCGACCTCCTCGCGCCGCGCCGTACCGGCCTGCTGCTGCCGGTCGGCCGCCACGATGATGTCCACCGCCGCGTCCGGGTCGTCGGTGATCTGGATCAGGTCGACGTCGTGCGGGGAGACCTTGCCGGCCGTGACGAGCGTGGTGCGGATCCAGTCGATCAGCGGCGCCCAGAACTCGGTGCCCATCAGGACCACAGGGAACGAGGTGACCTTGCGCGTCTGGACCAGGGTGAGCGCTTCGAAGAGCTCGTCGAGCGTCCCGAACCCGCCGGGAAGGGTCACGAATCCGGAGGAGTACTTGACGAACATCGTCTTGCGCACAAAGAAGTAGCGGAACTCGACGCCGAGATCGACGTACTCGTTCATGTGCTGCTCATGCGGCAGCTCGATGCCGAGGCCGACCGAGACCCCGCCACTCTCCAGGGCGCCCTTGTTGGCCGCCTCCATCACGCCGGGACCGCCTCCGGTGATCACGGCGAAACCGGCTTCGGCGAGCGCCCGGCCGAGCCGCACGCCCATCTCGTATTCCTTGGAATCACGGCCGGTGCGGGCGGAGCCGAAGACGGTGACCGCCGGCGGGAGTTCGGCGAGCGCGCCGAAACCCTCGACGAACTCCGACTGGATGCGCAGCACCCGCCACGGGTCCATGTGAAGCCAGTCCGTGGGCCCTCTGCGGTCGAGAAGCCGCTGGTCATAGGTGGAATCGGTAACCATGCTGCCGCGGAGGACGGAGGGGCCCTGGCGGCGTTCCCGGCGGATCGTAGTCATGTCGATCACGCTAGCCCAGCAGTCAAAATAATCTTGAAAAATCGCGGAACCGGGATTCAACCAGGCCACGTCTAACAGGCGAGGGTGCTGCTCGGGATGAAAGTGGCTTTCCCCGCCAAATGGCCGGCGAGGAAAGCCACTTTCTTCATTTCGGCGCCGATCCGGCCGAACAGATCCGCGCGAACAGATCCGCGCGAACAGATCCGCGCGGGTGGATCAGGACAGCCAGGCGGTCATCCGCGCTTCACATTCGATGATCTTGGAAAGCTCGGCGTGCTCGTCGCGCCGGTGCGCCAGGTTCGGATCGCCGGGACCGTAGTTGACGGCGGGGATGCCGAGCGCCGAGAAACGGGCGACGTCGGTCCAGCCGTACTTGGCCCTGGGGACGCCGCCGACGGCCTCGGCGAAGCGGGCCGCCACCGGATGGGTCAGCCCCGGCCGGGCGGCGGGGGCCGCGTCGGTGAACCGCACCTCGAACCCGGCGAAGACCTCGCGGACGTGGTCCTGCGCCTGCTCGACCGACAGGTCGGGGGCGAAGCGGTAGTTGACCGTCACCACGCACTCGTCGGGGATCACGTTGCCCGCCACCCCGCCGCGGATCGCGACCGCGTTGAGGCCCTCGTGGTACTCCAGGCCCTCGACGACCGGACGCCTCGGTCCGTACGCGTTGAGCAGGTCGAGGACCGGCGCGGCGGCGTGGATGGCGTTGGCGCCCTGCCACGACCTGGCGCTGTGGGCGCGCACCCCGTGCGTGGAGATCTCGGCCCGCAGCGTGCCCTGGCAACCGCCCTCGATCAGGCCGTGCGTCGGCTCCATCAGCACCGCGAAGTCGCCGGTCAGCCAATCGGGATGGTTGCGGGTGAGCCTGAGCAGCCCGCTGCGCTCGGCCTCGATCTCCTCGCAGTCGTAGAACACGAAGGTGAGGTCGCGGTTCGGCGTCTCCAGCAGACACAGCTTGAGCATGACGGCGACGGCGCACTTCATGTCGGAGGTGCCGCATCCATAGATGAGGTCGCCCTCCACCCGCGAGGGCAGATTGCCCGCCACGGGCACGGTGTCCACGTGCCCGGCGATCACGACCCGCTCCGCGCGGCCGAGGGCTGTACGCGCGACGAGGGCGTCACCGTCCCTGTCGACGGACAGGTGCCCCAGGGGACGCAGCGCCTCCTCGATCGCGTCGACGATCGCCTTCTCGTCTCCGCTGACCGACTCGATGTCCACCAGACGCGCCGTCAGCGCGGTCACGTCGTCGTTCAGGTCCACATCCATGTCCAGCCGCATGGTCACCGAGCCTATCCCTCAGAGGACCCGGACCTTGCTGGCCCCGGACGCCTTCTCCGACGCCAGCCAGCCGTCGTGTCCGTCGGCGGCCGTCCACGACAGTCCGTCGTACCGGATCTCGCGCAGGCCGTACCGCTGGGCGTGGGTGACGTACCAGCCGGCGACCAGCCAGGCCCGCTTGGCCGCCGTGTCGTCGCCCAACTCGCGGCGCAACTGCTTGCGCGCCTCCTCCGGACGGAAGTCGACCGGCTTCTCCGGCGGCGGGTACCAGCAGCGCACCGCCTTCGGGACACGCCCGGAGAACGCGCCGGCCAGGATCCTGGCCTGCATCTCGTGCTGGGCGTACGCCGAGCCGTCCGCGGAACGCTGGACGGCCTGCGCCGCCTCGTGCAGCGACATCCTGCGGTAGTTCTTGACCTTCTCCAGGGCGACGAAGAACTTCCTGGTCGCGTAGACGGGGTCCTGGAGCTGCGCGGGGGTGCCCCATCCCTGAGAGGGCCGTTGCTGGAAGACGCCCACCGAGTCGCGGTCGCCGTAGGGCAGGTTCGCGAGCTTGGACTCCTGGATGGCCGTCACGTACGCGATCTGAAGGGCCCGCTCGGGCAGTCCGCGCCGCGCCGCGACGGCGGCGATGGTGGCGGCGATCTCCGACTGGTCGATGTCCAGGTCGAGCGTGCCGTCCGATGTGGTGATCTTGCAGTGTTCCCCGAGTGCGAACGGCTTGGCGCGCCCAAGCAGGTAGTAGGCGCCGAAGAAGATGCCTCCCCCGAGGACGACGACGATGGCCACGATGGCCAGCGCCGTACGTGAGACATGTCCCGTCACTCGACAGACCTCACGAAGGCCGCTCCACCGTGATCGACCCCGGCGGCAGCGGATGCGCGTACGAGGCGGCCCACGTGCCGCCCTGGACCCGCCGGAAGGCCAGCAGCCGTCCGTCGTTCGCGCGGTAGTGGGCGAAGTCCAGCAGGCCGCGGTCGGGCAGGCCAGTGGTCCCCTCGGCGCGGAACGCGACCGTGCCGCGTTGTACGGGCGAGAACTCCGCACCCTCCATCATCAGCGTGCTCTTGGCGGGCACCATGCCCTCGGTGGGGACCGTGGTCCACAGCAGGACCTCCAGATGTCCGGCTCCGTCGGCGCCCGGCTCTCGGCGCTCCTCCACGGACAACCACTGGTAGCGGCGGTTGCCCTCGTCGAGGAGGTATTCGGTCCGCTGCTCGCCCTGCCGGGACAGATGGAGTGCGCCGATGGCGCGGAAGCGGACACCCGCGCAGTGCACGGTGTCGGTCACCTTGATGGTGCGGGGATCGAAGTACGCGGGGCCGGGGGCCTGGACCGCTCTGGCCGGCGGCGTCCGCGTCCGCCCGGACCTCGTCGTGGTGAGGAACGCGCCCAGCACGACGACGAGTGTCACGACGCTCAAGGTGAGCACCACCACTGCCGTCGCCGTCATGCCGGGCGATCCTACTGGAGGCGGAGCACAGCCGCATTTATCCGCTCATCTGTGGCGGTCACCGCGATCCGGACATGCTTCGCACCGGCCACGCCGTAGAAGTCGCCCGGCGCGGCCAGGATGCCGAGCCCGGCCAGGGCCTCCACCTGGTCCCAGCAGCCCCTGCCGTCCGTCGCCCACAGGTAGAGCCCGGCCGTGGAGTGCTCGACCCGCCAGCCCGCGCCTTCGAGCGCGGGGCGCAGCACGGCGCGGCGGCGGGCGTACCGCTCCCGCTGCTCGTCGGCGTGCGCGTCGTCGTCCAGCACCGCGGCCATGGCGGCCTGGACGGGAGCGGCCATCATCATCCCGGCGTGCTTGCGCATCTCCAGGAGCCGCTTGATCAGCGCCGGATCCCCCGCGGCGAAGCCCGCGCGGTAACCGGCCAGGTTGGATCGCTTCGACAGCGAGTGCACCGCGAGCAGTCCCTCGTGCGAGCCGCCGCAGACGTCGGGGTGGAGGATCGAGACCGGGCTCTCCTCCCAGCCGAGTTCCAGGTAGCACTCGTCGGACGCGACCACGGCGCCGCGCTCGCGCGCCCAGTCGACGACCTTGCGGAGGTGTTCCGCCGGGAGCACCCGGCCGGTCGGGTTCGACGGGGAGTTCACCCAGACGAGCGGGACCCGCTCGGGACCGAGCGCCAGCAGGCCGTCCGTGGCGTACGGCGTGGCCCCGGCCAGCCGGGCGCCCACGTCGTAGGTCGGATAGGCCAGCTCGGGGAACAGCACGTGCTCGCCGGGCCGTACGCCGAGGAGGGTGGGCAGCCAGGCCACCAGCTCCTTGGAACCGATGGTGGGCAGGATGTCCGCCGCGTCGACCCGGACGCCGTGCCTGCGCGCCAACCAGCCCGCGGCCGCCTCGCGCAGCCGCGGCGTGCCGTACGTCAGCGGGTAGCCGGGACTGTCGGCCGCCTCGGTGAGAGCCTTCTGCGCCACGAGGGGCACCGGGTCGACCGGAGTGCCGACCGAGAGGTCGACGATCCCATCCGGGTGCGCCAGCGCCCTCTCCTTGTACGGCGTGAGCCGATCCCAGGGGAAGTCCGGCAACGAGATCAAAGGTGCCCCCTAGTCATCACGAATCCGCCCATCGAGCCTGGACGCTCAATGGGCGGAGTCTCCCCTGGTCAGTGGTCCTCGCCCTGCGGCGGAAGCGCGGCGACGACGGGGTGGTCCTTCTCGATCTTGCCGACCTTGGAGGCCCCGCCCGGGGAGCCGAGCTCCTCGAAGAACTCCACGTTGGCCTTGTAGAAGTCCTTCCACTGCTCGGGAAGGTCGTCCTCGTAGAAGATCGCCTCGACGGGGCAGACCGGCTCACAGGCTCCGCAGTCCACGCACTCGTCGGGGTGGATGTAGAGCATCCGGTTGCCCTCGTAGATGCAATCGACGGGGCACTCCTCGATGCACGCCTTGTCCAGGACGTCCACGCAAGGCTGCGCGATGACGTACGTCACCTTCGGGCTCCTTCTGGTTGGCACGATTCGACCGCGGGTTGTTCAGACCTAGTATTGCGTTGCCCACCCACTGGCTGAAACGGGAGGGGGACAATCGGCGTGACCCCTCGGTTCGGAGCCCGGTTCGTCGTCGCGATAACCCCGGCTGACGTGGGGAAAAGGGTGACCACGCGGCGCGTGGTGCCCGGTGGTTTCGGCGACGCCGTCGGCGTGTTGGAGGCGTGGAGCGGCGGCGTGCTGGCCGTGCGCAAGCGGGACGGGACCCTCGTGGAGATCGCGGAGGAGAGCCTGGTCGCGGCCAAAGTGGTACCGCCCAGGTAAATCCCGCGCGTGCTCGGTAAACCCCGCGCGTGCCTCCTCGACCACCGGGAGCACCACGTACAGTATTCGGCGGGTGACCAAACGTGCCAGCGTTGCCGCGATCCTCCTCGTCTCGGCCGTCGCCGCCGCCTGCTCCGCTTCGGCGCAGGAGCCCAAGCAACTGCCGCCCGCGAACGTGCACGCCGCCGGCCTGAGCGGCTTCGGCGGCATGGAGGGGCTGGTCGCCGCCGCCCGCAAGGAGGGCGCGCTCACCGTCATCGGGCTGCCGCACACCTGGGTCAACTACGGGCACATCATCGAGCGGTTCTCCGAGGAGTACGGCATCAAGGTGACGGAGCTGCGGCCCGACGCCAACAGCCAGCAGCAGGTCGCCGCGGCGGCCACGAAGACGCCCCCTGACGTGTTCGACCTGAACCTGGACGTGGCGGTGGCCAACGCCGAGAAGTTCGCGCCGTACAAGGTGGCGGGCTGGCAGGACATCCCCGACGACCTCAAGGAGGGCGGGGGGCTCTGGTACGCCGCGTACGGCGGCTACATGTCCATCGGCTACGACCCGCGCAAGATGGCCGCGCCCGCGTCCTACGCGGCGCTGAACAAGCAGGGCGTCACGGTGGCCCTCCCCGGTGACCCGCTGCGCACCGCGTCCGCCTTCAGCGGGGTCATGGCGACCTCACTCAGGAAGGGCAAGACGAACCCCGCCCGCGGAGTCGACTTCTTCGCCGGGATCAAGAAGTCGGGCGCGCTCGCCGCCCCCGACCAGGCCACGGCGGTGGTCGACTGGGACTACCTGAACCTGGCGCGTTCCGCGGCCACGACGCAGAACGGCAAGCCGACCTGGTTGGTGACGATCCCGCACGACGCGGTCCTCGCCTCCTACTATGTCCAGGCGATCAACAAGAAGGCGCCGCATCCGGCCGCCGCCCGCCTCTGGCAGGAGTTCCTGCTGTCCGACGACGGCCAGAACCTCTATCTCCGGGGGTACGCCCGCCCGGTACGGATGGAGGCCATGGAGATGCGCAAGACGCTCGACCGCGACGCCGCCGGCAAGCTGCCCAAGGCGGTCGGGACACCGGTGATCCTCACGATTCCCGAGCAGGACGCCGCGAAGACCTACCTGCAGAAGCACTGGGCCCGGCAAATCGGCTCATAGCGGTCGCGAGTTCGGCGACGCCGTAAAGTGTGTCACACACGAGAATGCGAGCCGATCTTGCGATACGAAACCCCCAGTCTCACGCGGTGGAACGCTCGCGCCTACGACAGCTCCTTCGGCTATGTGTCGGCCCAGGGAGTGCCGCTGGTGGAGCTGCTCGACCCGCAGCCGGGTGAGCGTGTCCTCGACCTCGGCTGCGGCACCGGCGTGCTCACCGCCGAGATCGCCAAGCGGGGCGCGAGCGTCCTGGGCATCGACGGCTCCACCGCCATGATCGAGACGGCCATCGCGCAATATCCCGGCCTGGACTTCACCATCGGATACGGCGACGACTTCACGGTGGCCCAGCCGTACGACGCGGTGTTCTCGAACGCGGCGCTGCACTGGATGAGCCGCGACCCCGACGCCGTGATCTCGTGTGTGCGGATGGCTCTGCGCCCGGGGGGCAGGTTCGTCGCCGAGCTGGGCGGCGCGGGCAACTGCGCCACGCTGACGTCCGCGATGCGCACCGCCTGGCGGGAGCACGGGCTGCGCGAGCCGGAGCTCCCGTGGTACTTCCCCACCCCCGCCGAGTACGCCCTCCGGCTGGAGAAGGGCGGTTTCACGGTGCGCATCCTGGAGTACGTCGACCGCCCCACCCCGTTGGACGAGTGTCCGGGCGGCGCGGCCGACTGGGTGCGGATGTTCGCCGGATCGCTGCTCGACGGGGTGCCGCCCGCACTCGTGGAACCGCTTCTGCGCAGGGTGAACGAGCTCGCCGCCCCCGCGCTCAGGCGGGAGTCCGGATGGGTGGCCGACTACGTACGTCTCCGTTTCGCCGCTGTTCGTCGCTGACGAAACTCCCGCTGTGGCAGGGGATTTGTCAGACTATGGTCTGGCTGTACAGACTGATGGGAAAGCGATGAACTTCTGCCTGAGTGACCTTGTGCCACCGCTGCGCTGGAGTGACGCTGCCCGCATCGGAACGCTGACCGCGCCGCCCCGTTCGCCGGACGTCCCTCCGGACGCCGCGCAGGACGCCTCTGCGGGCGCGCTGCCGGAGGCGTGGTGGCGTAGCCTGCCCGTCTCCCGCGTACTCGCCGTCCTCGGTCCCGAGGCGCTCGGCGAGCTGGTCACGGAGCTGGCCCTGGAGCAGTGGCCGGCCGCGGCCGTCGGTGATGTGCTCCCCGCACTCCACGTGCTCGACCCGGACGAGGCGGACGACCCCCAGGTCGCTATCGCCCTGGATCGTGCCGGGTCCTGGCCGGGCCTGCTCTCGCTGTCCGCCCGCCAGCTGTCCGACCAGGCGTTCATCAGGGCCCGCCCGGTCCTGACCGCGTTGTTCACGGCCGTGTTCGTACGGCTCGCGCCACCGGGCCGGACGGTCGCCGCCGCCGCGCGTGCCGTGCCCGAGGTCCTCGCCGCGTCGGTGGCCGTCCCGGAAAGTCCTGTGGCGCGGGCCCTGCCCGAGAGCCCGGTCCCCCCGGGTGAGAACACGATCCCTCCGGGCGAGAACACGATCCCTCCGGGCGAGCCGCCTCTGACCGCTCCGGCGGAGAACACGGCCTCCCCGGTCGAGACTCCTGCCGTCGACGCCACTCCGGCCGAGAACGAAGCCTCTCCGGCCGAGACCCCTCTCGTTGAGACGCCTCCGGCCGAGAACACGGCCCCTCCGGCCGAACTCCCTCCGGCCGAGGGCCCGCTCCCCCCGGTCGACGGGCCGGGCGATCTGCCCGAGAGCACACACGCTCTGCCGGAGCCGGAGGGCATCCGTCCCGGAGGCGCTGTCGCACCCGCCTTCCCGGAAAACCCGGCCCTCCCGGAAAAGCCCGTCCTCTTGGAAAGCCCGGCGCTGCGGGAAAACCCCGCCGTCGCGGAGGCCTCCTCCGCAAGCCCGCCCGCCGAGGAGCCCGACTACCCCGCCCTGATCGACGCGGCGTTCGCCGGTCTCGACGACAGGACCTGGATGGTCGCCCAGAACCGGGTCTTCTGCGAGACACCCTCCCCCGTCGAGGAGCTGGCGAAGCTGCTGGCCGTCCCCGTCGAGGCCATCGGCGCCGTGGAGGCGTCGCTGCGCGAGCAGCTCGCCGCGTGGCTGGCCGGGCCGGACGCCGTGCCGTACGGCGAGCACGTTCGGCGGGTCGCGGAGACGCTGGGCGTCGCGGCGCCGAAGTCCCGCCTCATCGAGGCCGCGGCGTGGCACGGGCACGACCTGCCCTCCCTAGACGTGCCCGCCTGGCAGTTCGTGCTGGCCACGCTGCCGGACCACCGGGTCTCCGGAGACTGGGTGGTGGCCGGTGACCTGAACGATCTGCACGAGAGGACGCGCGCCCTCATCCTGGGCGCCGAGCGTCCGCCCACGATCGCCCGCGCGCTCGAACTGGTCGCCTCGCTCGGGATCCATCCCGAGGTCGCGAAGGAGTGGCTGGAGAACGTGCCCCAGCTCCGCATCCAGAGCGGCAACGGCTCCCGCCCGGCCCCCACCCCGGGCCTTCCGCCCGCATCGGCCGCAGGCCCGACCCCGAGCCTTCCGCCGAGCGTCCCGGCGCTCGTCCCCGGGCCGGTTCCGGATCCCGCCCCGGGCCTCGCACCACACTTCTCGCCGGGGTTCTCTCCAGGTTTCTCTCCGGGCACACCGCCCGGATCCCCGCCGGACTCACCGGCGAAACAGCAAGGCCAGTTGAAGGACGTCGCGCTCACCCGGCGCTGTTTCCGCCAGCCCGACGGGCGCTGGTGGCTGCGGGTCGACGTGAGCGCGCAGCATCTGGAAGGAGCGGAGATCTCCCTGCCCAGCGGGTTCGCCGCCTATCTCGGGCTCTCCCCGGGCGGCAGCCGTACCGTGCGAAGCGCCACAGGGGACGTCACGTTCTCGTGGCAGGCCCATCCGGCTCTCGGATCACTCCAACCGATCCTCACGGAGATGGCGGCCAAGGAAGGAAGCCACATCTTCCTCACACTCTCCGACGAGGGGATGCTGCGGGTACGGCACCTGCCGGCGGCGAGCGGCGGCGACCAGACCTCACGGGCACTCCGGCTGGTGGGCTACACCGCGCCGGGAGGCACCCGCGAGCAGGCGGGCCGTGTCATCGCCACCAGGATCGGCCTCGCCGGTCCCGTCGGCCAGACCGAGCTCCTCACCCGCCTCCGGGAGCGAGGGGACCGCGACCTCCTGTCCCTGTTGGGTTAGCCGGAGATGCCCAGGCTCGCGATCTCACCGGACTTCGTCAAGAAGCTCGGCGCCCTCGACACCCCGGCCCGCCGGGACGCCACCGTCGCCCTGCGGCGGTTCCTGCACAACTCCCTCGCCGCGCCGCACCCCGAGCGGGTGCGCAACGGCCGGGACCCCCGCGTGGCCACCCTGCGCCTGTCCGCCGGCCACCGGGGTGTCGTCGTACGGCAGGAGGACACCTACTGGCTGCTGACCGTGCTGCCCGACGACGAGGCGTGGTCCTACGCCCAGCGGCACCGCGTCGGCGTCAACACGGCCATCGGGGTCGTCGAGGTGTGGGACGCCGAGGCGATCGACCAGTCCGAGGCGGCCCTGCGCCGGGCGTCGCGGGGCACCGACCGCCGCCTGTTCGGCACGTTCTGCGACAACGACCTGCTTGAGATCGGCATCGACGAGACGCTTCTCCCGCTGCTGCGGCTGATGACCTCCGAGGTGCACCTCACCGGGATCGAGCCGTTCCTGCCGGAGAGCCAGCTGGCCCCGCTCATGGCGCTGGCCAAGGGCGGGTCGCTGGCGGCGGCCTGGTCGGAGCTGGACGGCTGCCGCTGCATGGAGCCGGGCGAGATCGACCCCGACGACCTGCTCGCCGCGCTGCGGCGCAGCCCCGGCAGGGCGGCCTTCGCCACCAGCCAGCAGGAACTCGACCGGATCCTCAACGCCCCGCACTGGGCCACATTCCTCTATCCGCCGCAGCACACGTACGCCAACTGGCCGCAGTACGACCTGCCTACGCTCGTGACCGGCGGCGCGGGCACCGGCAAGACGGTCATCGCCCTGCACCGGGCCGCGTACCTGGCCCGCGCGGCGGCCGGACCCGTCCTGCTGGTCACCTTCTCCCAGGCGCTGGCCTCGGAGCTGGCCGCCCGGTTGGACCTGATCGTCGACGACGAGACCGTGCGCGAGCGCATCGAGGTGCGCAACGTCGACCGGCTCGCGCACCGCATCGTGTCCGAGGCCGAGGGCCGCCCGCCGACCCTGGTCGGCACCGGCGACCTGGCCGCGCTGTGGCAGGAGGCGGCGGGCAGCAGGTTCGCCGCCGCGTTCCTGCTGCGCGAATGGGAGCAGGTGATCCTCTCCCAGAACCTGCGCACCCTGGACGAGTACCTCGCCGCCCCGCGCTCCGGCCGTACGGTCGAGTTGTCACCGGAGATCCGCGCCACCGTCTGGCGTGCCGTCCAGTACGTCACCGAGCGGCTGCGGGAGTCCGGCCGCCGGACCCTCCTTCAGCTCGCGTCCGAGGCCGCCGAACTGCTCGGCCGGTCCACCGGCGACATGCTGGGCGACGAGGCACCGGGCAGGGAGCCGTACCGGCACATCGTGGTGGACGAGGCGCAGGACCTGCACCCGGCGCAGTGGCGCCTGCTGCGGGCGGCGGTGCCGCTCGCGCCGAACGACATGTTCATCGTGGGCGACCCCCACCAGCGCATGTTCGACACCCGTGTCGCACTGGCCGGGCTCGGCATCCCCACGCGGAGATTCCACCTCAAGATCTCCTACCGGCTGCCGCACGAGATCCTGTCCTTCGGCATCCGGCTGCGCGGCGGCGGGCCGGCGGACGGCCTCGTGGAGGGCATCGCCGAACTGCACGGCTACCGGGCGCTGCAGCACGGGCCGCGCCCCACGGTCCTCGGATACGTCTCCCAGGAGGCGGAGCTGGCCGGGCTGGTGTCCCACCTTTCCTCGTGGCTCGCCGACGGCGTCCCCGAGGACCAGATCGCCGTGGCTGCCCGCACCACCGACCTCGTCAGAGCCGCGCGTACGGCGCTGCAGGAGGCCGGGATCAGCGTCAAGGTGACCATGCTGCACGGGATGAAGGGACTGGAATTCCGGCGGGTGGCCGTGATAGGCGTGGCTGACGGAATCGTGCCGGCACCCGAAGCACTGACCCCGGCCGCCGAGGATCCGACGGCACGGGCGCACGACCTGCAACGCGAACGGGGGCTCCTCTACGTGGCGTGCACACGGGCCAGCGAGATGCTCTACGTCTCCCACACCGGACGAGCGAGTCCCTTCCTACCTGCCTGATCCCCTAGTCTGAACTGCGGATATATTCCCCTTGCCGGTTGGACCTGCATGAACCTTAGCCTGAGCGACATCGTGCCTCCCCTGCGCTGGACCGCACCCAGTCAGGTCGAGCCGATCGCGAGCGACCCCGGTCTTCCAGACGCGTGGTGGCAGGCGATTCCCCTCGATCGGGCCTGTGCGGCGGTGGGGATCGAGCGGGTCGTCTCCCGGCTGGTGGATCTCACCACGGCCTGCTGGGGACACCTGGCGCTCGGCGACATCCTGCCGTTGCTGAGGTTCACCAATCCGCAGGAGAGCCTGCAGACGCCCGGCCCGCGCGAGGCCGTCCAGCAGCTGTTCGCGGACGTCATCGGCAGGCTCCTGGAGACCGAGCCGGCCGAGGAGCCGTCCGGCGCCCCCGTCGCGCCGGCGCTGCCCGAGCGCCCGATCCCCGAGATCATCGACGAGGTCTTCGCCCGGCTCGACGACCGGCAGCGCGCCATCGCGAGGGACCGGCTCTACGCCGAGCAGCGGGTGACGCTGGACGAGCTGGCCCAGCGGTTCTCGGTGACCCGCGAGCGCATCCGGCAGATCGAGCGCGACCTGCGTGACCACGTGGAGTCGTGGCTCACCTCACCCGAGGCGGGCCCGCTGACCGCGCACCTCACCTGGCTCCGTGGCCGGTTGGGCTCCGCCGTACCCGCCGACGACCTCGCCGCGGCGGTCCCGTGGCACCGCGCCGAGCTCGCCACGCTGGGGATCCCCACATGGCGCTTCCTGCGCACCCTGCTCACCGGCTACGACCAGGTGGACGGCTGGCTGGTCGCCGGAGGGGCCGACGAGCTACGGGAGAAGACCCGGCAGCTCTTCGCCGACGGCCCGCGTCCCCTGGGCGAGGCGGTGTCCCTGGTCGCCCAGCTCGGCATCCGCGAGGACGTGGCGGAGCGCTGGCTCGCCGCCGTCCCGCACCTGCGGGTGCTGGAAGGACACGTGGTCCCGTGGCCGCGCAGCGTCAACGACAAGGCCGAGGCCGTGCTCGCCGTGGCCGGCACCGCGCTCTCGCCCGAGGAGATCCAGTCGCGGATCGGCGAGGACTACAGCCTGGTCGGGATCCGCAACCAGCTCACCGCCGACGACCGGTTCCTGCGCCTCGACCGCAACAAGTACGGCCTGCGGCGCTGGGGCGGGGAGGAGTACCTCGGCATCCGCGAGATGATCACCCGCGAGATCGAGCGGGCGGGCGGCGAGGCGTCGGTCAGCACGATCGTCGGCAGCCTCACCTCCCGGTACGAGGTGAGCGAGAGCTCCGTCCGGGCGTACGCCGGGGGCCCCGGGTTCGAGCGCACGCAGCGCGGCTGGATCCGGGTGGCCGGGCAGGAGCAGGCCGAGCCGTACCAACCGCGCCGGGACGTGTCGATGACCCGTCGCTGCTTCCGCAGCAGGGACGGCCGCTGGTGGCACCGGGTGGACGTCAACCCCGAGCACCTGCGCGGCTCCGGGTCGCCGCTGCCGACCGGCTTCGCCGCGCACCTGGGCATGGCCCCGGGCGGGCAGCTGACCGCCTCGACGCCGTCCGGTGAGGTGGTGATCAGCTGGCACAACCAGCCGACGATGGGGTCCATCCGGCCGGTGCTCGCGGGCTACAACGCCTCGGAGGGCGATCACGTCTTCCTCACCGTCTCCGACGGCGGGGAGCTGCTGACCCGCTTCCTGCCCGCCGCCACGCCGGGGCTGGCCGCGCTCAACCGGGCCCTGCATCTCATCGGCTACACCGCGCCGGTCGCCTCCGAGGCGGAGGGCCTGCGGCTCATCGGCGCCCGCATCGGTCTCCCCGAGGGCGCGGCGCGCGAGGAGATCATGGCCAGGCTGCGAGACCGCGGCGACCGGGACATCCTGAACTTCCTCGACTCCTGAATCACTCCAGCGGTGAGGCGACCGTCACCTTCGAGCCCCAGGCGTCGTAGTTCGTGGTGACGGCGGAGCCGGTGTCCATCGGGAAGTCGTCACTGGGGCCGCGCTTCCATGACGTGGTCAGGCGGCGCGGCAGGCCCTTGCCGTCCACCCACAGCCGCCAGGTGATCCTGGTCTTCCTCTCTTTCGCGGTGAGCTTGCCGAACTCGGCGCGAAAGGCGGGTGAGACAGCATGCATCGCGCCGAAATCGGCGGTGCCGGAGTAGGCGGTGGTCCGCACGCCGCCCACCTTCCCTCCGGGCGCATGCTTGGTGGCCGTCGTGAGGAGCTTCCTGAGGGTCGCCCGCTCGAAGACGTCGATGTTCTGCTCGGAGAACTCCTGCGGCTTGTACTTCTGGTTCACCTTGGTCCACTCGTCGCCCCAGACCCCGCCGTACGCGTAGGTCACGCCACCGACGACGCGAAAGTGGAATCTGTCCCCGGTCTTGCCGTCCACGGTCGGGACCCGGGTGACGTCCGCCGCGGCGATCCCGGACTTCCCGAACCCGAAAGCCCCCTTGACCCGGTACGAGATGATCTCGCTGCCGAATGTGATCGTGGAGGTCTCGGAGAGCTTCACCCCACGGCCTGTCCCGAACTGCTTCGCGACAGCGTCGGCGGGATCAGCCGCGCTCGAAGCGTGGGCCGCGGCGGGGATCGCGGCAGTCGCCGCTGCCGTCAGGGCGGCGATGGCCACGGTATTGCGAAATTTCACCGCAAATACGTAGCACGATCACAGCGGATTGGTCGATCACGCCCGCCTGGCTAGGCTCGGAGCATGTTGCGGCTCCATGACACCCTGCGGGACAGCGTCGAACGGGTCGCCCCCGCCGGGGCGCGGGCGCTGCGGATGTACGTCTCCACACCGCCGGGCCCGCTGTCCTACCTGCTGCCCGACCTCGTACGCCGGGTGATCGAGCGACACGGCCTGCGGGTGCTCACCCACGGCGACGCCGGGGAGCCGGGCCCGCTCGCGCTGAACATCCACCTGTCCACGCCTCTGCCGTACGCCGGGGAGCCCGTCGATCTCGTGCTCGGCCCCGGCGGTCCTGACGGCCGGCACCGGGTGGTGGGCGGGCCGCTGCTGTTCGAGGGAGGCGAGCCCGCGGACACGCTGGTCTCCGACGTGGAGGCCGCCGGCCTCGACCCGCTGGCCGTACGGCTTGCGCTCCTGGAGCATCACTACCGCGGTCCGGTGGACCTGACCTGGGACCTGCTGCGATCGGCCGACCGGACGGTCAGGCGGTGGCGGGGACGCGTCGCCCGGTGGGCGGAGTCGCCCAGCGGGCCGATCGCCAGGGAGCGGGCCGCCCGCATCCGGGAGGCGTTCGACGACGACCTCGACACGCCGCTCGCCGTGCGGCTGGTACGCGAGCTGGAGATCGACGACTCGGTGGCGCCGGGCTCGCGGTTCGAGACCTTCCTGCACCTCGACCACATCCTGGGCCTGGACCTGTCCTCCGACATCGGGAAGGTCTGACAACCGCCGTCCACCTCGATCGGTGTCGTGGTCGTGTCCCTTGGAGGGTCCGTTCCCGGCGGGCGCTTCGTCAGGCGGCGGCCGGTGAGCGGGGGGCGCCGAGCCAGGTGGACAGGGCCTTCTCCAGCGCGTACGGCTCGGCACCGTCCTCGCTCGCCCAGGCGACGATCCCGTCGGGCCGGACGAGCAGGCCGAGCGGCCCTTCGGTCACCTTCAGGCGGTCGTCGTACCCGTGGGCGACGGCGCGCAGCTCGCCCGACGGGTCGAGCAGCAGGGCCCGGCCGTCGTGCATGTGGTCGGCGAGCCGGGAGCCGTCGGCCAGTTCGAGGTCGGGCGCGTTCGTGCCCACCAGCGGATGGTCGCCCGGAATGTCGTGGCGCTGCCAGACTCCGGAGAGCCTGCCGGCGAGGAAGGTCGTGCCGTGGGTCGTCCGGGCCAGATCGGCCACCACCTGCCGGAGCGCCCTGGCGTGCGGGTCGGGCCGCATGATGGCGATCTGGGCGCGCGTCCAGTCGAGCACCCAGGCGCCGACGGGGTGCCGCTCGGTGGTGTAGGTGTCCAGCAGCCCGTCCGGGGCATCCCCCCGGATCACCGCGGCGAGCTTCCACCCCAGGTTGGCCGCGTCCCCCACGCCCAGGTTGAGCCCCTGCCCGCCGAAGGGCGGGTGGACGTGGGCGGCGTCCCCGGCCAGCAGCACCCGCCCGAGCCGGTACGTGCTCGCCTGGCGCGTGTTGTCGGTGAACCGGGTCACGGTGTCGACCGCGGTGACCACGACGTCCACTCCGGTGACGCGCCTGATCGACGCTTCCAGCTCGGCGGCGGTCACGGGTGCGTCGCGGTCGGCGGGCGTGCCGCCGAACTCCGCGACCAGAATGCGGCGCGGCTGCGGGCCGTACGCGTAGACGCCGGTCGGGGTGGCGTGCCAGCCCATCGCCAGCGCCTCGGTGCCTTCCATCTCGGCCAGGGCCTGGTAGGCCGTGATCTCCGGCTCCGTGCCCGGGAAGTCGAACCCGGCGAGCTTCCTGACGGTGCTTCTCCCTCCGTCGCAGCCGACCAGCCACCGGCCGTGGACCGGCCCCCGGTCGGTGGTCACCGTGACGCCGTCGTCGTCGGGGGCGATGCCGGTCACCTCGACACCGCGGCGTACGTCCACCCCGAGTTCCGCGGCCCGTTCTGCGAGGATCGCCTCCACCTGCTGCTGGGCGACCAAGGTGATGCCGGCCGCCGGGCCGTGCTCCCCGGCGTCACGCGACCTGTCGGGATGCTCCGAGGTGAGCATGATCCCGCCGAAGTGGCCGATGAACTTCGGCCCCGCCTTCGCACTCGGCGCGAACCCCCGCAGGTTGTTCCGCTGTGCCTCCTCAAGCTGCGGCAGCAGACCCCGCCGGTGGAGCGCCGCCGCAGTGGAGACCGTGAGCGATCCGGCCTTGATGGTGGGGTCGATCGCGGTCAGCCGGTCGAGCACGGTGACCGACGCCCCGGCGAGCCGCAGCTCGCATGCCAGCATCAGCCCCACCGGGCCGCCCCCGGCCACCACGACGTCCGCGTCGTACAGCATGTGCCCCTCCTCGATGGGTTGCTACCGTGACTAAAAACATACTCTCACTAAAATTTTCCTTCAACTATAGTTTCTCGCATGAGCGGGTTGCGGGAGCGGAAGAAGCAGGAGTCGCGGCAGCACATCTCCGACATGGCGTCCTGGCTCTTCATGCAGCGGGGTTTCGACGCGGTCACCGTCGCCGAGATCGCCGAAGCGGCCGGGGTCTCCACGAAGACGGTCTTCAACTACTTCCCGCGGAAGGAGGACCTCTTCCTCGACCGGCTGCCGGAGGCCGCCGACCTGATCGTCCGAACGGTCCGGGAGCGTCCGGCGGGCGTGGAGCCGCTGGCCGCGCTACGCGAAGCCGCCCTGCGTCTGCCGCGCGAACGCCATCCCTTGGGCGGGATCGGCGAGGGATACGAGCACTTCCTGCGGGTCGTGGTGGACTCTCCCGCCCTGCGGGCCCGGGTCAGAGAGTTCCTCGACGAGGTCGAGGCCCTGCTCACGACGCTGTTGGACGAGGCCGACCCGAAGGGGCCCTGGTCACGGGTGGCCGCGGCGCTCGTCGTCGCCGCCTTCCGCGCGACCTACGCGATCAGCTTCCGGCGGACGCTCGCCGGCGATCGTCCGGAGGACGTCCTCGACGACCACATCGCCCTGCTCAACCGCTCCTTCGACGCGCTGGAGCGGGCGCTGGCCTGAGCGCTGGAGCGGGCGCTGGCCTGAGCGCTGGAGCGGGCGCTGGCCTGAGCGATGGCGCGGGCGGGATCACGCCGGCGTTCATCGAGCCGGCCGGCGCCACCAGGGGTGGCGCCGGGCGTAGCCTCCGTCCTCGAGTCCGGCCAGCCGCTCGAAGACGTTGCACGAGGCGGGATCACCGCAGACGACCAGCGAGACGGCGGCCGCGATCACATAGAGCGGAAGCATCGGCAACCCCGCGCAGAGGACGTACTGCGTGGCGTGCCGGGACTCGTGGGCGAGCAGTTCGCCCACGAGGTAGCCGTCCTGGTTCTTGGTGAGGACCACATTGCCGACCGTGAACGCGCCGGCCACCGGAAACGGGATGCGGTAGCCGTGCGCCAGGATGAGCCCGTGCTCGCCCTTACGCGGAGTGGCCCCGCCGATCAGCGCGATCAGCAGGCCGACGGGGGTGGAGAGGTTGACGACGTTGACGACCTGCCGGAACCGGTGCCATCTCATACGGTCTCATTCAGCGCCTCAGGAGCCACGAACCTTGGGATCGCGTGACCATGATGGCGACCACGAGGGCCGCCGTCCCTCCGTAGAGATACCAGTATCCGGCCGGATCGGCGGCGATGACCAGGTCTCCCGCGGCCTGCTTGCTGGCCAGGAAGAACGAGACGAACATCCAGCCGGCGGCGGGCAGCAGCGCGCCCATCTTGCCCCCGATCAGCCGCCCCATGGCGTACGGCACGGCGAACAGGATCGGCAACCACACGATCGCCGCGACGGGCACGTCCCCGGCGTACCAGGAGTGCTCGAAACCGCCGACCACGCCGAGCACGACCCCGAGCACGAAGAGCATGCCGTAGGCCGCGCCGATGACGGCGGGGGACTCCCCCTGCTCCGGCGGGGGACTAGTCGATGCCTGCAAAGAGATCATCCTCACGGTTGTACGGCTCGCCGATGCCTCCCACCTCGTACGGCGCGCCGACACCGGGGCGGCCGGGAACGCCGGCGTGGAGAATGAAGTGCTCGATCCCAAGCGCGGCCTGGCCGACGTTGTTGGAGAGCGCGAACCACGGGGCGTCGACCGCGATCTGCGTGGCGTGCGCGCGCATCGCGTCCAGTTTCGCCGTGATGTGGGCGCGGGCGTCGATCTCCGTGGTCACCTCCTCGTCCGCGCAACCGAACGGCAGGGCGTCGACGTCCTCGCCCCAGAACTCGATGTCGGCCTCGCGCATCGCCTCGGCGGCGCGCTTCATCACCGACTTCGGCATGGCCGTGTAGTAGAACTTGGCGATCTGCCACGGCTCCCCGCCGGGGTGCGCGGGGTCGGCCGCCAGCTCGAACGCCCGCCGGGCCACGCGGTGCGCCTGGATGTGGTCGGGATGGCCGTAGAAGCCGTTCTCGTCGTAGGTGACGAGCACCTGCGGCCGGACCTCGCGGATCACCGCGACCAGCTCCGCGGCCGCCTCGTCGAGATCGGCCCGCCAGAAGCAGTCCGGCCGGTCGTTGGTGGGGGCGCCCATCATGCCGGAGTCGCGCCAGCGGCCGGGGCCGCCGAGGAACCTGTGGTCGCTGACCCCGAGCGCCCGGCAGGCCGACTCCAGCTCGCCGATGCGGTGCTGCCCGAGCGTGTCGTCCCTGTCGGCGGCCAGGTGCGCCAGCTCCGGCGGGATGACCTCACCCTCTTCGCCGAGGGTGCAGGTCACCAGCGTGACATGGGCGCCCTCCGTGGCGTACTTGGCCATGGTCGCCCCCGAGCCGATCGACTCGTCGTCGGGATGGGCGTGCACGAGCAGCAATCGCCGGTCAGTCATGCTCCGAGCCTAGCTGGCAGGATGGGGAGCTATGACTGAGAGCTTTCCCCGGTTGTTTGCCCGGACCCGGCGCTTCACCCTGGGCGTCCCGCGCGGCTTCACGATCTCTCCCGACGGCGGTCGGGTGATCTTCCTCCGGTCGAGGTCCGGCACCGACCCGGTGACGTGCCTGTGGGAGTTCGACGTCGCGACCGGCGCCGAGCGGCTCGTCGTGGACCCCCTCTCGCTCGGCGCCGGAGAGGAGAACCTCCCGCCCGAGGAGCGCGCCCGCCGTGAGCGGTCCCGCGAGGCGGCGGGCGGCGTGGTGGCCTACGCCACCGACTCCGCGGCCGAGCAGGCCGTCTTCGCCCTGTCCGGAGCTCTCTACCTGGTCGATCTGGCGGCGGGAGCCGTACGCCACCTGGAGACCCCGGGGCCGGTGATCGACCCCAGGCTGAACCCCTCGGGCACCCGTGTCGCGTACGTCACCGGGGGCGCGCTGCACGTGCGCGACCTGGGCGCGGACGAGGACGTCGTCCTCGCCGCCGAGGAAGGTGTCACCTACGGCCTGGCCGAGTTCATCGCCTCCGAGGAGATGGACCGGATGCGCGGCTACTGGTGGTCCCCCGACGGTGACGCCCTGCTGGTCGAGCGGGTCGACGAGGCCCCGGTCACGCGCTGGCACATCGCCGACCCGGCCAACCCGGCGTCCGAGCCGGTGACCGTGGCCTATCCGGCGGCGGGCACGCCCAACGCCCGGACCGAGCTTTTCGTTCTCGGGCTGGACGGCTCGCGCACCCCGGTCCCGTTCGACGACGAGTACCTCGTCACCGCGCTCTGGGACGATCACGGCCTGGCGATCGTCACCATGCCGCGCGACCAGAAGGCCCTGCGCCTGCTCACGGTCACGGACGGCCTCGCGCCGGTCCGCGAGGACGTCGACCCCGCCTGGGTGGACATCGTCCCCGGCGTCCCCGACCACCTGTCCGACGGCACCCTGGTCTGGGTGGCCGACTCCGAGGGCGGGCGGCGCCTGATCGTCGGCGACCGTCCGGTCACGCCCCCGACCCTGCAGGTGCGCTCGGTGCTGGCCGTCGACGGGGACACGATCCTGTTCCAGGCGAGCGCCGACCCCACCGAAGTCCAGGTGTGGACCTGCTCGGCGGGCGTGCTCGCGCGGGTGAGCCCCGAGGAGCCGGGTGTCTACAGCGGCACGTCCGCCGGAGGCACGACGGTGATCATCGGTGCCACGCTGGAGAGCCAGACCTCGGTCACCCGGATCTTCCGGGACGGCCGGCCGTGCGGCCACATCGACTCCCACGCCGAGCGGCCCGGCATCGACCTGCGCGTCTCGCTCGTCCCCACCGGCAAGCGCAATCTGGCCACGGCCGTGCTGCTCCCCTCCTGGTACGAGCCGGGCAGCGGGAAGTTGCCGGTCCTCATGGACCCGTACGGCGGCCCGGGCGCCCAGCGCGTGCTCGCCTCCGGCCGGATGTTCCTGGAGTCCCAGTGGTGGGCCGAGCAGGGCTTCGCGGTGATCGTGGCGGACGGCAGGGGCACTCCCGGTCGCGGCCCGGCCTTCGAGCGCGAGGTGCTGCACGACTTCACCGTCACGCTCGACGACCAGGTGGAGGCGCTGCACGGCGCGGCGGCCGAGTACGACCTCGACCTGTCGCGGGTGGGCATCCGCGGCTGGTCGTTCGGTGGTTACCTCGCCGCGCTGGCGGTCCTCCGGCGCCCGGACGTGTTCCACGCGGCGATCGCCGGGGCCCCGGTGACGGACTGGCGGCTGTATGACACCTGCTACACCGAGCGGTATCTCGGCCACCCGGACGAGGGACACTACGAGGCGTCCTCGCTGCTCGCCGACGCGGAGAAGCTGGAGCGGCCGCTGCTGCTCGTGCACGGCCTCGCGGACGACAACGTGGTGGCGGCGCACACGCTGCGGCTGTCGTCGGCGCTGCTCGCCGCCGGACGCCCGCACACCGTCCTGCCGTTGTCCGGCGTGACCCACATGACGCCGCAGGAGGTCGTCGCGGAGAACCTGCTGCTCCTCCAGGTCGACTTCCTCAAGAAGGCCCTGGGCTGACCAGGCGGCGTCGACCTGACGGCATGGCCGCGTCCTCGGGGCGTGCCCCGGCCCGCGGCCATGCCGTACGGCGCGGCCCGGCCGCGCGGACACTCAGTGCCGACGTGGCCGACGTGGCCGACGAGCGGGCCGTGGCCGCACTGTTCGACACCGCCGAGTCCACCTTCGGCGGCATCGACGTCGTCGTTCACACCCCCGGCCGGAACGGCGGCGCGTACGTGAACGCCGCGGGGCGGGTTTCCCGCACCGCACGGTCGGTCGCCGGACAGGTCCTCACTCTGACCAAGCTCCAACAGTCCGAGGACGACGGCGAGGTCGCCGCGGAAACCGATGGAAGGCGGGGCGCTGACCGGCTCAGGAAGGCTCCCTGACCGGCCCGGCGACGCCTCCGCCATGCCAGCTCTGCCACAGCGCGGCGTAGGCACCGCCCGCCGCGACCAGCTCGTCGTGCGAGCCCAGCTCGCTGATCCGGCCGTCCTCGACGACGGCGACGCGGTCGGCGTCGTGCGCGGTGTAGAGCCGGTGCGCGATGGCGATCACGGTCCGCCCCTCGAGGACGGCCGCCAGCGAGCGCTCCAGGTTGCGCGCGGCGCGCGGGTCGATCAACGAGGTCGCCTCGTCGAGCACAAGCGTGTGCGGGTCGGCCAGCACGAGACGGGCGAGCGCGAGCTGCTGCGCCTGCGCCGGTGAGATCGCGGTGCGGCCGGAGCCGACGATCGTGTCCAGTCCCTGATCGAGCTGCTCGACCCACTCCCACGCGTCCACCGCGGCCAGCGCGCGCCGCACCTCGCCGTCGGAGGCGTCGGGACGCGCGATCAGCACGTTGTCACGCAGCGTTCCCCGGAAGACATGATGCTCCTGGGTGACCAGCGCGACGTGGCCGCGCAGTTCGTCGAGCGGCAGCTCGACCAGCTGCGTCCCGCCCACGGTGACAGTGCCGGTGCGCGGGCCGTGGATGCCCGCGAGCAGCCGGCCCAGGGTGGACTTGCCCGCGCCTGACGGGCCGACCATGGCGAGCCGCTCGCCCTGGCGCACGTTCAGATCGATGCCGTGCAGCACGTCGCGTCCCTCTCGGTAGGAGTACCGGACGTCGGACGCCCGGAGTTCCTCACCGTCGGGCCGTTCGGCCCCGGCCACGCGGTCCTCCTTGACGTTGGCCACGCCGAGCAGGCGCGCCAGCGAGGCCCCACCGACCTGGAGCTCGTCCACCCAGGACAGCAGCCGGTCCAGCGGGTCGATGAGCTGCTGCACATAGAGCGTCGCCGTGGTCACCTGAGCCACCGACACCCAGCCCTCCATGGAGAACAGACCACCGATGAGCAGGGTGGCCACGACCGGGATCACATAGCCGAACTCCACGGCGGGGAACCACACCATGCGCAGGCCAAGGGTGTACCGCTCGGCCTTCCACGAGCGGGCGATGTCGCCGTCCGTCCTGCGGTGGCGGCGGTCCCGCAGGCCCAGGGCCTCCACGGTCCGCGCGCCGTCCACGGTCTCGGCCAGCCCCTCCGTCATATCGGCGTACGCGGCGTTCTCCCGCAGGTAGCCATCTCTGGCGCGGTTGAGGTACCACCGCGTGGCGATCCACAGCAGCGGCACGGCGAGCAGCGAGGGCACCGCGAGGATGGGCCCGACCACGAGGACCGCGCCCACCATGAACGCCCCGGTGACGATCGCGATCAGCGTCTCGGGGACGGCGTGCCGCACACTGCGGGAGAGCGCGTCCACGTCACGGGACGTGCGGGTGAGCAGGTCACCGGACCCGGCCCGCTCGACGGTGGACAGCGGCAGCGCGAGGATCTTGTCGACGAAGTCCTCACGCAGCTCGGCGAGCACCTTCTCGCCCAGCCGGGACGAGGCGTAGACGGCGAACCTGACCAGGATCGCCTGCGCGACCACGAATCCGGCGATGGCCAGGGCGACCGTGTCGACGTTGACGGTGTCGGTGCCGTCCTTGACGGCCTCGACCAGCCCGCCCAGCAGCCGGGGCGCGGCCAGCCCCGCCACGGCGGCGAGGGCGTGCAGGCCCAGAGCGAGCGTGAGCTCGCGGGGGTACTTCAGTGTGAGTCGCCGCGCGTAGGCGCGCACCTGCGCCTGGTCGGCGACCGGCAGGATCTCGCGTGCCATCGACTACTCCTCCCCTCGGGTGACCGTGGACCGGTATGCGGGTTCCCCGGCGAGCAACTCCCGGTGGGTGCCCTCGGCCCGCACCTTGCCGTCCTCCACGAAGAGGACGAGGTCGGCGTGGTCGAGGACGAGGGGGCTGGTCGTGCAGACGAGGGTGGTGCGACCCGCGCGCGCCCGGCCCAGCCGCTCGGCGATCCGCGCCTCCGTATGGGCGTCCACCGCGCTGGTCGGCTCGATCAGGACCAGGATCTCGGGATCGGTGACCAGCGCCCTGACCAGGCGCAGCCGCTGCTGCTGGCCGCCGGAGAACTCGCGGCCGGACTCGGCCACGTGAGCGTCCAGACCGTCGGGCAACGCTTCCACGATGTCCTGCGCGCACGCCGCGGCCAGGGCTTCGTGCACGGACTCGTCCGAAGCCGTGCCGGTGACGTCCAGCTCGTCGCGCAGGCGGCCGGTGAAGAGCTTGGCCGCGTTGTCCGCGATGAGGACGTGCCGCCTGACCTCCGCGATCGGCAGATCGGCCAGCGGCCTGCCGCCCAGCGTCACTTCTCCGGGCGCGTACCTCCCGAGCCGGTCGGCGATCGTGATCGCGTCTTCGGGCACCGCCGCCGCCACGGCGGTCAGCAGCCCTCGCCGCACCGTGAGACCGGACTCCTCGTCGTGCAGGTCGCCGCCCGAAGGCACGGCCGCGTCGCCGCCGGAGAGCTCGGGGTCCAGTGACAGGATCCGGCAGACCCTGCGGGCCGCGACGTGCCCCTTGGTGATCTTGTCAGCGGCCTCGGTGAGCGTCCGGAGCGGCGCGATGAGGAACACCGCGTAGCCGTAGAAGGCGACGAGCCCACCCGCGCTGATCTCGCCGGCAAGGGCGAACCGCGCGCCGAGCCAGGTCACGCAGGCGATGAGCAGTCCGGGCAGCAGGATCTGGGCGCCTTCGAGCACCGACTCGACCGACGCGACCCCGACCCCGGCTCGCCGCACCCGCTGCGACTCCTCGCGGTAGCGGTCGGCGAACACGCGCTCGCCGCCGATGCCACGAAGCACCCTCAGACCCGCCACGATGTCGGCCGCCCGTGTGGCCAGCTCGCCCTGCAGGTCGCGCTGCTGGTGCTGGCGGCGGTGCAACGGCCTGAGCAGCGGGCCCACCGCGGCCGCCATCACCGGCACGCCGATCAGCACCATGAGACCGAGCGGCAGCGACCTCGTGATCAGCAGGACCGTCACCGTGACGACGGCGACGACCGCTCCCGTGCCGCGCAGCAGGATGTCCATCGCGTTGCCGATGTGAGCGATGTCGGAGTTGCCGACGCTCACCACCTCACCGGTCGAGAGCCGTTTCGGCAGGGTCGCGCCCAGCCGGGTGGCCTGCCGTGAGGTGACCTGGACCGTGCGGTAGGCGGCGGCCAGCCAGGTGAACACGGCGAACCGGTGCCGCATCGCGCCGGCGACGGCCTGGACGACGCCCAGCCCGAGCAGGACGAGGGACCAGCGCACCAGACCGCCCGTGTCCGCGGAGAGCAGCGCGTCGATGGCACTGCCCAGCGCGGCGGGCACGAGGGCCTGCCCCAGCCACCAGAGGATGGCGAGGCTGATGCCGATCAGGAGCGGGGCGCGCTGGGCACGGGCGACCCACCACAGGTAGCGGAGGGGACTTCGGGCGTCGGGAATGCCGGGGTCGGCGACAGGCAAGGAGAGCATGACGTCCTCAAGGCTCACAGGCCGGTCCCAGGCTCGGCAATCGATTTTCGTGCCCGCGTGTCGCGAGGCCGGATGTAAACCTGGGTTGACACGCGAACGATGTAAACCTAGGTTGACATCATGAACGATACGGCGCAGCTGGCCAGCGATGCCGGCAGCCGCGACCCCGGCATCGGACTGCGGGCCGTCCGGGCCCTGCGGGTGCTGGTCGAGCGACTTGAAGCACTTCAGGTGGAGAACGCACGGACCCAGGGCTGGTCCTGGCAGGAGATCGCCACATTGCTGGGCGTCACCAGGCAGGCCGTCCACAAGAAGTACGCGGGCGGACGTGGACTACTGAGACGGGAGAAGTAGCGATGTTCGAACGGTTCACCAACGACGCGCGGCAGACGGTGACCCAGGCGCAGGAGCACGCCCGGCGGTTGCAGCACCGGCACATCGGCACCGAGCACCTGCTGCTCGGCCTCCTCGGGAATCCGGACACACTGTCGGCACAGATCCTGAACGAGCACGGCCTCACCCTGGACCGGGCCGAGACGGCGACACTGCGCGCCCTTCCCGGACCGGACCAACGTGGCGGAGACCTGGACGCCGACGCTCTGGAGACGATCGGCATCGACCTGGCGGCCGTACGGGAAAGAGTCGAGGCGACCTTCGGGCCCGGCGCCCTCGACCGGGCACCCAGCCGAAACCATCGCGGCCTGCTGCTCAGCGGCCGCCACATCCCCTTCGACCGGGGCGCGAAAAAGGCCCTCGAACTGTCCCTGCGCGAGGCGATCGCCCTGAAAAGCAAGGAGATCCGCGACGGCCACATCCTCCTCGGCCTGCTACGGGAGGCAGAGGGGCTCGGTGCGCGGGTGATCAGCTCCTCGGGCATCGACATCGCCACCCTACGTATCGAACTGGAACGGCTGCTCGCGCCGAGCGCTCGCCGACCCCGCGCCTCCTGACCGGTTGTCGGGGGCCGTCGCCAGTGCGGCGACCGGGCCCCTGTCTGGGCTGGTAGGCCCGGGACCCCAAGGACGAGCGGGCCACAGCACCTGGCAGGCCCGTGATCTTTTCCATCACCGCATCAGCCGCACATCGCGGCCGCAACCTGGTCGCGCCACTCAACCTCCCGGCCGGCGAACTCGGCGGGAGCCAGAACGGAGAGATCACGGGTGCGCGGGTCGTACCGCAGCCGGACCACGACCCGCCTCCGGCGCGCGGGCGGTGGCAGACGATGCGCCGCCCTGGCGTCGGTGGTCGTCACCACCTCTTCCACCGGGATCTCGATGTCTCGGCGACCGGGCGGCCGAGCGAAGAGCGTCGAGGCGAGCACGTGGGCCAGGCCGTGGAAGAGATGGAACCAGCCGTGAAGATGCCTCTCCGAGAGCCGTGTGGTCCGGAGCTCGGGCAGGCCGAGCAGGGACAGCCCCGTCGTGCGCATGCCGAACCGGTCGTCGTCGCCGGGGGTGAAGCTGACGGAGACCCACGTGGCCACCGCGAAATCCTCGCGGGAGAGGAACGGCTCAGAACGCCATTGATCGGGCAGCAACCGCGGGGGGCGCGGATCGAGGCGGATCCCTCGGGTGAGGTCCGCGAGGCGGTCGGTCGCCAGGGCACACCAGTGCAGGTGGTCGGGCGGCCACCCCGGCGGAGCCGTGCAGGTGATCTGGAGATGCCCCTTCGCCATCTCCAGCAGCACAGCGACGAGCGGATCGACGTCGGGCGAGCAGTCCGGGCAGGAGAGCACCCGGATCGCGTGGGCGAGTGACGGATGAGCGCCGTCGATCTCCTCGACCCGCAGCTCGACGCCAGGAGGAAGGGCCTCCACCAGCTCGGTGACCGCAGCGGCGGGAACGGGCTCATCGGGAGCGGCGACCACATAGGCGACGCTCACCGAGGCGGCCACCGGCAGCAGGATCTTGGCGGTCATGGGCACCTCCACTGGACGACGAAGGCCCAGGCTGGCAGCGCGGCGGCCGGCCCTCCCTTCCCGAGTCGCGTTCTGTGGAGAACGCCGGTTGTGTGGAAAACCGGTCGCCGCGGCCGTGTCCCCCATCCGCCGCACCCGAGCTTCCCGCGGTGTCGGCGAGGGGAGGAAGATCCGTTTTATCCCGGTCTGCGCGCTCCGGAGCAGCGATGCGCCAGCGGGTTTCGAGAACCGGAATCCACAACGGCAAGCTGGCTGCAAGCAGGCTTCGCACAATGGCTGGCATGAAAGCCTCCCCCACTGGACGCCTCAGCGTGCCCCGCCGGCTTGCCGCCGGCGCGACCTTCGTGCTCCTGACCATCACCGGATGCGGTTCCGGCGTTGACGCGCTCCGGAGCGATCAGGCCGTTCCGGAGCGCGTGACCAGCACGGCGACCGAGACCACCCCGACCACCGAGACCACCCGCCCCACGGAGAACAGCGAGCCGGCCGCGACCACGACCGAGACGGGCGACCCGGCCCAGGCCCAGACGGATGTTCGGCCGGGTGGGGCCCTCGTCGACGGCAGCACCGTCGCGGCCGAGCTCACCCGCGCCGGGCAGAGGGACACGTTCACCCTGGACCTGGGCGACGCCAGGGATTTCTACGTCACCGACATGAACGGCGGCGACATCCAGTTCCAGGTGTTCTCCGAGGTCGACGACCAGCCGGTCAGCCCGTCCGGCATCGCTCTCAGCTGGGGCACGTCGGTCGTCACGTTGACCAAGGCGGGCAAGCACCGGCTGGAGGTCTTCGGGAACACGAACGTCATCGGGCCGTACAGTTTCAGGATCGCGACGGTGAAGGTCCGCACGTTCCCGGCGACGATCGGCCTGAAGATCGGCGAGGGCAGCCCGGACGGCGCGGGACGGCTGGACGTCCCAGGACGCATCGACCGTTTCGAGTTCGACGCGGACGGCGCCTCGGCCATCAAGATCCTCGGTGGGGCCGGGGCGTGCACGGCCATCGAGCTGGAGCTCACGGATGCCGCGGAGAAGAACATCGCCGGCCCACGGCAGCCCGTCCCACTCTGCGGATACGAGTCGGACATCCCGCTCTCCAATGGAGACGGCCGGTACGCGCTCGTGGTCAGATCAGGTGCGGCGAAGACCGGGGCCTACTCGTTCCAGATCGCGCGGGCGGGTTGAGCGTCGACCGGGCGTCCGGTGGCGGTGCGAAGCGTGGTCACGTGCCTGGGCCGGTCCCGCGTCAGGACCGGTACAGGTTCCCGCGATACTCCAGCGCGCTCGCGCCCTCCTGGCCCACGAAGTCCAGGGTCGCCCGGTCTTTCAGAGTGAGGGTCATGTCTCCCCCCACACACTGATTCCGCTGTACGCGGGTCAGGTCGAGCACGCTCCCGGTCCTGACCCGGGTCAGCGTGACCTGCTGCTCGCACGCGCCGGCCCGCCACGTCCCCGTCGGCTGGTCACGCAGCAGAGTGAGCGTGACGTCGGCGGTCTTCTGCCGATCGTCCTGCGAGACGACCTGGCCCGTCCACGTTCCGGCGAACGCCTCCGGGACTCCGCCTCCCGGCTGGGCCGAGGGCGGCGTCGACGGTGGCGCGGAAGCCGGTTGCCCGCCTGCGACCGAGCGTGATCCGGAGTCCCCGCCGGTGTCGGCAGCGGCCTCCGGCCTCGCCGCGCCGTTGCCGTCGCCGTCGCGGTCGGAGGGGCCACCGAGCGTCCCTGTGGCGTACAGCGCCACCGCCGTCACGAGCGCCGCGGCGGTACCGGTGATCGCGATCAGTACGGCAGGCCGCCGCCCTTGTCGGGGCACCGGCTCGCCGTGCCGCGGCGCCGTTTCCCGCACCGCCGTGTCGGAACGGCCGAGATGGCGGGTGGGTGCCAGGCCGTACGCGGAGCCGGCCGGACTCTGCGTTCCGGACGAATCGGTTAAAAGCGGTCCGGTCGGCCCAGGACCGGCCGCAGCTGGAACCTGATCCGCCCGGTCACCCCAGTCAGCGGGCAGGTAGGCGGTGGGCACCGGGCCGACGTCGGGGACCGTGACGGTCGGGGCTCCGGGCTCGACCAGGCGAATCATGAGCTCCCGGGCGGAGGGGCGTACCCCGGGATCCTTGGCGAGGCAGACGGCCAGCGTCTCCCGCAGAGGCGACGGAACGTCCGTGAGGTCGGGCTCGGCGTTGAGGATCCGGCTGAAGACCGCGGCGACGGTGTCGCTGCCGAACGGCGCACGGCCGGTGGCTGCGTAGACCATGGTCGCCGCCCAGGAGAACACGTCGGCCGCGGGCGATCCGTGCACGCCGCCCAACTGCTCGGGAGCCATGTACGGCGGGGTGCCGGACAGGGCCGAGGGCATCGTGCTCGCGTCGAGCAACTGGGCGATGCCGAAGTCGACCACCCGTGGGCCGTCTGGGCCGAGCAGCACGTTGGCCGGTTTGAAATCCCGATGGATGACTCCCGCGCTGTGGATGGCGGCGAGCGCGGTAGCCGTGGCGACCGCCAGGCGATCGAGGTCGCCCTCACGCAGGGGGCCCTCCTCACGCACCCGATCCTGCAGTGAGGGGCCCGCGATGAACTCGCTCACGACGTAGGGGACGGGCCGGTCGGTCTCCGCCGCCAGCACCCGGGCCGTACAGAAGGGGGCCACCCGCAGTGCCGACTGCAGCTCCCTGGCCAACCGGCGGCGCGAGGCGGGATCCGCGCCGCTGCGAAGTACTTTGATCGCCACCCGCTCGCCGGACCGGGTCCGCCCCTCGTAGACGATCCCCTGCCCGCCCTCGCCCAGACGCCCGACGACCTCGAACTCCCCCAGCACGCGCGGGTCTCCCGGCTCCAGCGGGCCAGCGGGCATCGGCTCCTCCATGCGCGGTGATCTCCTCACCCTAGCGATGCGAGACCCGGCCCACCATGGTCCTCCATCGGGGCGATGGCGAAGGCGCCCGCGCCGACCGAAGCCGGCGGGGCCCGTCCTAGGGGATCGTGGTCGTACCGGACGACGTGAGGCGGCAGACGCCTCCGTACCGGAATCAGCGTCGTGCGCGCCGTATCGGCGATGGGCGGTCGGCGGCATCGGCCAGGGTGAGACGCCACAGGGAGGCCCACTGGTCGGCGGTGAGATCCTTCGGCAGCGCGTACGGGGACACACGATCCGCCCGCAGCCAGTCGCGGAGCGCCGTACGGTGGACCCGGCCCGTCAGGTCGAGGATCTCGCGCAGTCCGCGCCCTCGTCCGGTGAAGACCTGCTTGACGAAGTCCTGGTACGGCCTGCGGTCGGGGACGAGCGGGCACGCCCGGCGGACCATGGTGAGCAGCCCGCCGTCGACCGAGGGCACGGGCCGGAACGATCGGGCCGGAACCCGCGAGTGCGCCTCGAACTCGTACCACGGCCACCAACTCGCGGTCAGCAGGCTGGCTCCTCCCACTCCCGCCCGCCGCCGGGCGACCTCCCACTGCACCAGCAGCACCGCCGCGTGCCACCGGTCTTCCGCGAGAAGCCGCCGCATGATCGAGGTCGTCAGGTGGAAGGGCAGATTGCCGACGATCACGTGCGGGTGCCTGGGGAACCGGAAACGCAGGATGTCCGAGTTGACGACGACCACGTTCTCCGGGGTGCGCCGTTCCAGCCGCCGTGCGCGCTTCGGATCGATCTCCACCGCCGTTATCGGTCGGCCGGATCGGCTCAGCGGCAGGGTCACGGCGCCGTCTCCGGGGCCGATCTCCACGATCGGCCCGCTCGTACGCGCGACGAGTCGTTCGACGGTGGCGATCACCGAACGGTCGACGAGGAAGTTCTGACCGAGCTCGTGCCGGCCGCCCTGATAGGGGTGAGACATGGGTTGCTCCGCGCTGGAAGATCGGAGCCGGGCAGCATGCGGTGCCGCACCGGCGATGACTCCGATGTGCGGCGGAGCTGGTGAACAGTGAGGTCAGCCCGCCGCTAGGCGCGGCGCAGCCTCATGAAGCATGTGCAACCCATGTCCGGCACCCTAGCAGCCGGGACGCGGCCGGGATCATGTGCGCCGGACGGGCGGGACCCGCGAAGGGGCCGTGCCGGTTGGTCCCGTGCCAGGTCATGCCCCTCTGACGGGCCGGGGTTGATGAGCCCCGATCACCTCCTCTTGTACGTGAGGACAACCATCCCGCTTTCGAGGACGCGGGTACCGGTGAGGTCGAAGTACGCCGGGGAGAAGTCGGCGGTGAACAATGGGATGCCGGACCCGGCGACGACCGGGTAGAGCTTGATGACCAGTTCGTCGATCTCTGGGAGCAGGGTGCCCGCGAGGCGACCACCGCCGGCCAGGTAGATGTCCTTGCCGTCCTCGGCCTTGAGTTCGCGGATCTTGGCGAGCGGATCGCCGGTGACGATCTCGACCGCCGGGTCGGGACTGTCGGTGATGCTCCGGGACACCACGTACTGGCGCAGGTGCGCGTACGGGCTGGTCACGCCGACTGCCAGGGCGGGCTCGTAGGTGAGGCGTCCCTGCACCGCGGTGTCGAAGTCCCGGTTGCCGTCGTCGACGCCGAGTTGGGCCCGGAGATGGCTCGGCAGCGTGTCCGGATAGTCGTCGCGGATGAAGTCCACGACGTCCTGGGTCACGGGGAAGAAGTCTGCGTTGCCGTCCGGGGCGGCGATGAAGCCGTCGATGGTCATGCCGACGTAGTACGTGAGCTTTCGCATCTGATCCTTTTCCGTGTCGTTCTGGTGTCGTGTCAGGTGTCGTCTTCTGGTGGAGCCCCATATGGGGCTCTGTGCCGAATCCGACGTCGTTTCCTGGGTCGTTCTCGGTGGCGTTCTCAGCGGTCGCGTGAGCGGTGGACCCGACCGCCGCTCACCTGGCTCCGCCGGGCTTGGGCAGCGGCCTCGGCCGGGGTACGGATCGCGGCCTCGGAGCCTGGCGGCGGTCGTGCCGGGGCTGCGGCGGGATTGGCGTCGGTGTCCCCCTCCAACCCGGCGCGGCCATCGCGGCGGAAGCGGTGGACAGTGCGGTGAACTCGACTCGCATACGGGGCCTTTCGTCGCTACGTATGTAGTACTCTGCCTGGAGTGGTTAGACCGTAGTACTACATCCAGAGTGGTGTCAACCGAGATCGTTGGAGATGCGATGCGGCAGAATCCGGCCAGGCGGGCGGCGCTCGTCGACGCCGCCATCGAGGTCCTGGCCCGCGAGGGCGCGCGCGGACTGACCTTCCGCGCCGTGGACAGCGAGGCGAAGGTGCCGAACGGCACGGCGTCGAACTACTTCACCAACCGCGACGACCTGCTGACACAGGCGGGGGCACGCGTCTACGAGCGGTGGCAGCCGGACGCGTCGGCCTTCGCCGAGGTGGTGGAGGGGCCACGCGACCGCGCCCACCTCACCGCGCTGATGCGCGAGATGGTGGGCCGCCTGACCGACTTCCCGGCGGGCTACCTGGCCCTGATCGAGCTGCGCCTGGAAGCCACCCGCCGCCCCGAACTACGCGCGGTGCTCACCCGCAGGATCCGGGCCGACCTGGACGCCAACATCGGCTTCCACCTGGAGTCCGGGATGCCGGGAGACGCCACCACGGTGGTGCTGCTCTACATGGCGCTGAACTGGCTGATCCTGGAGCGGCTCACCCTGCCCGACATCTTTCCCGGATCACAGGTCGATGATCTGGTCGCGGACGCGGTCGAGCGCATCCTGACCCCGGACGCTCCCGTACGCGAGGCGTGAGCACCGACCGGGCGCGGGCCGGGGCACTGCGGACGAATCCGGTAGCGGGCCATGGCTTCCGGACAACAGCCGAGCAGGCGTTCTAGCACGAGACAAGTGGCGTCCAAGACGCCCCGATGAAGCTGGTCCGCATGCGCGCCAACACAATGCACTACCTGGCGGCCGTGCTCGGTGCCCCGGTCAGCCGTACCGACGATGGCGGAACCACGTCCGTGACGATCTTGGCGCGGACGCGGCCGGGCGACGCCGGAACGTCCGGGCCGAAGGCCGAGGTAGCAGCCAGGTGACCTCTCAAACTGCGGCAGCGCCGACCCCCGCCGCGGATCGGCGGATGCCCCGGCGCCGTGTCCTGCTCCTGGCCGGACTCGGTGCCGTCACCGCCATCGGCGTACCGGTCACAATCGCTCTCTCCACCGGCATCCCCGACTTCGCACCGACCGCCACCCTCACCGGCCACACCGGATGGGTCTCCTCGGTGGCCTTCAGCCCGGACGGCAGAATCCTCGCCACCGGCAGCCGCGACGGCACTGGGCGGCTGTGGGACGTGGCCGGCCGTAAGAGCATCGCCACCCTCACCGGCCACACCGGATGGGTCTCCTCGGTGGCCTTCAGCCCGGACGGCAGAACCCTCGCCACCGGCAGCGACGACAACACCGTGCGGCTGTGGGACGTGGCCGGCCGTAAGAGCATCGCCACCCTCACCGGCCACACCGGATGGGTCTTGTCGGTGGCCTTCAGCCCGGACGGCGGAATCCTCGCCACCGGCAGCGACGACAACACCGTGCGGCTGTGGGACGTGGCCGGCCGTAAGAGCATCGCCACGCTCCACACCGGCTGGGTCTACTCGGTGGCCTTCAGCCCGGACGGCAGGACCCTCGCCACCGGCGGCGACGACAGCACCGTGCGGCTGTGGGACGTGGCCGGCCGTAGAACCATCGCCACCCTCACCGGCCACACCAGGGAGGTCTTCTCGGTGGCCTTCAGCCCGGACGGCAGAACCCTCGCCACCGCCGGCCAGGACAACACCGTGCGGCTGTGGGACGTGGCCGGCCGTAAGAGCATCGCCACCCTCACCGGCCACACCAGAGGGGTCTACACGGTGGCCTTCAGCCCGGACGGCGGAATCCTCGCCACCGGCGGCTACAACACGGTGGAGTTGCGGGACGTGGCCGACCTTAGGACGACTGCCACCCTCACCGGCCACACAGGCACTGTCGAAACGGTGGCCTTCAGCCCGGACGGCAGAACCATCGCCACCGGCAGCGACGACGACACGGTGAAGTTGTGGCCGACCCGCTGATCCAACCGCCCCTACAGCGGGCCGCTACGGCCCGGACGCCAGAGACCAATGACGCGGCCCCGGCCCCCTCAAGGAGCCGGGGCCGCGTCCATCCCCTGCTGACGCTCCAGACGGCGGAGTCACCTCACATAGGCGGTCCCCGAGGACTTCGCCTTCGTGCCGGTACCGGAGAAGTCGGCCTTCCAGGTGCCGCCGGTCTCGCTCGCCGAAAAACGTACATCCACAGGACTGGGAAAAGCGCCACCCACATTCTTCATTAATTCCTCAGAGAACGACGCCTCCGGCTCATGAAATATTCATCGCCGCAGGTCAGAGCATTCAAGATCGGCAGAAATGCGCACTCCACAGCCTTCCCCAAGGGGAAGTTTCACATCCGATAATCATCTGGCCTGAGAAATCCGTGAACAGAGGACGACCGACATGAACCCGCACCGAAGAACCGCCGCGCGTCCCCTGGAACGCGAAAAGGCGCGAGCCGTACATCGTCTGTACGGCTCGCGCCCCGCGGGAACGGACCGGGGCGACGGCGGACCGTCACCCCGGCACTCCGGTCTCGTTACTTGGACGCCTTCAGGTAGTCGGCGTTCATCCGGGCGATCGTGTCGAGGGGGATGCCCTTCGGACAGACCGCGGTGCACTCACCGGTGTTGGTGCAGCCGCCGAAACCCTCCATGTCCATCTGCTCGACCATGGCCTTCGCCCGCGAGTCGCGCTCCGGCTGACCCTGCGGCAGCAGGCCCAGGTGCGTGATCTTCGCGGCGGTGAACAACGAGGCCGACCCGTTCGGGCAGGCGGCCACACAGGCGCCGCAGCCGATGCAGGTGGCCGCGTCGAACGCCGCGTCCGCGTCGTCCTTCTTCACCGGGACGCTGTGCGCGTCCGGAGCCGAACCCGCCGGGACGCTGATGAAGCCGCCGGCCTGGATGATCCGGTCGAACGCCGACCGGTCCACGACGAGGTCCTTCACCACCGGGAAGGGCGCCGCGCGCCAGGGCTCGATGGTGATCTCGGCGCCGTCCTCGAAGTGCCGCATGTGGAGCTGGCAGGTGGTGGTCGCGCGCTGCTCGCCGTGCGCGACCCCGTTGATCACCATGCCGCACATGCCGCAGATGCCCTCGCGGCAGTCGTGGTCGAAGGCGACCGGGTCGTCGCCCTCCAGGATGAGCCGCTCGTTGAGTACGTCCAGCATCTCCAGGAACGACATGTCCGGCGAGACGTCCTCGACCTTGTAGGTCACCATCCGACCCTCGTCGGACGAGCCGTTCTGACGCCAGACCTTCAGTGTCAGGTTCATGCCCATCGTTCGCTCACCACTCCTCATTCGCTACGCGAAAAGCTTGCTGCGCGGCGCTTTTCACTCCGCTCACTGCGTCGGGTGCGCTCACTTGTAGCTCCGCTGGGTCATCTTGACGTACTCGTAGTCGAGCACTTCCTTGTGCAGGGTCGGGCCGTCCTCGCCCCACTCCCAGGCGGCGACATAGGCGAAGTTGTCGTCGTCGCGCAGGGCCTCTCCGTCCTGGTCCTGGGACTCGGCGCGGAAGTGGCCGCCACAGGACTCCGTACGGTGAAGCGCGTCGATGCACATGAGCTCCGCCAGGTCGAAGAAGTCCGCGACCCGACCGGCGCGCTCGAGAGCCTGGTTGAGGCCCTCGGGGTCGCCCGGCACCTTCACGTTGTTCCAGAACTCCTCACGCAGCTCGGGGATCCGCTCCAGGGCCTTGCGCAGCGACTCCTCGGTGCGCTCCATGCCGCAGTAGTCCCACATGAGCTTGCCGAGCTCGCGGTGGTAGGAGTCGGCGGTCCGCGTGCCGTTGACGCTGAGCAGCTTGTCGATCTTCTGCTGGACGGCCTCGCGCGCCTGCGTCACGGCCTCCTCGTCCACCTCGTCGAACGCGGTCGCGCCCGCGAGGTAGTCGCCGATGGTCGTCGGCAGCACGAAGTAGCCGTCGGCCAGGCCCTGCATCAGCGCGGACGCGCCGAGGCGGTTGGCGCCGTGGTCGGAGAAGTTCGCCTCACCGATGACGAACAGGCCGGGGATGGTGGACTGCAGGTCGTAGTCCACCCACAGGCCGCCCATCGTGTAGTGCACGGCGGGGTAGATGCGCATCGGCGCCTCGTACGGGTTCTCCCCGGTGATGCGCTCGTACATCTCGAAGAGGTTGCCGTACTTCTTCTCGACCGCGTCACGGCCGAGGCGGGTGATGGCGTCCGCGAAGTCCAGGTACACGCCCAGGCCGCCGGGACCGACGCCGCGGCCCTCGTCGCAGACGTTCTTGGCGGCGCGGGAGGCGATGTCACGCGGAACGAGGTTTCCGAAAGCGGGATAAATCCGCTCAAGGTAGTAATCGCGCTCATCCTCGGGGATGTCGGCCGGCTTGCGGGCGTCGCCCTTGGCCAGCGGCACCCACACGCGGCCGTCGTTCCGCAGCGACTCCGACATCAGCGTCAGCTTCGACTGGTAGTCGCCGCTGACGGGGATGCAGGTCGGGTGGATCTGCGTGTAGCACGGGTTGGCGAACATCGCACCGCGCTGGTGCGCCCGCCAGATCGCCGTGGTGTTGCAGCCCTTGGCGTTGGTGGACAGGAAGAAGACGTTGCCGTACCCGCCGGTCGCGAGGACGACCGCGTCCGCCTGGTGGGTCTCGATCTCTCCGGTCACCATGTCGCGGACGATGACGCCACGGGCGCGCCCGTCGCTGACCACCACGTCCAGCATCTCGTGCCGGGTGTGCATCTCGACGGTCCCGGCCGCGATCTGGCGCTCCAGGGCCGAGTAGGCGCCGAGCAGGAGCTGCTGGCCCGTCTGGCCGCGGGCGTAGAACGTACGGGACACCTGCGCGCCACCGAAGGAGCGGGTGTCCAGCAGGCCGCCGTACTCGCGGGCGAAGGGAACGCCCTGGGCCACGGCCTGGTCGATGATGTTCACGCTGACCTGCGCCAGCCGGTACACGTTGGACTCGCGGGCGCGGAAGTCGCCGCCCTTGACCGTGTCGTAGAAGAGCCGGTAGATGCTGTCGCCGTCACCGCGGTAGTTCTTCGCGGCGTTGATCCCGCCCTGCGCGGCGATGGAGTGCGCGCGCCGGGGCGAGTCCTGGTAGCAGAACGACTTGACCTTGTAGCCGAGCTCGCCGAGGGTGGCGGCGGCCGACCCTCCGGCCAGCCCGGTGCCGACCACGATGACGTTGATCTTGCGCTTGTTCGCCGGGTTGACCAGCTTCGCCGAGAAACGACGCTTGTCCCAGCGACCCTCGATCGGCCCCTCGGGCGCCTTCGTGTCCTTGATGGGCTCGCCGACCTTGTAGCCGTGCGTCTCCTGCTCGCTCACTTGATCACTCCGATCATCACCCCGACGGGCACGGCGAGGAAACCGACCACGAGAACCAGCGACACCAGAGCGGCGGCCGCCTTCAGCTTCCCGTAGCTGCGGCCGCTCGCCAGGCCCAGCGTCTGGAACGCGCTCCACAGGCCGTGCCGCAGGTGCAGGCCGACCATGATCATCGCCACGACGTAGAAGAGGGTCACCCACCAGCGCGACGGGTCGAAGCCCGCGACCAGCCGGTCATACGGCTCGGCGTCGAAGCCCTCGGGGTTCACCGCGCCGAACGTCATGTCGAGCAGGTGCCAGACGACGAACAGCACGATGATGACGCCGCCGTACCGCATGGTGTGCGTGGCGTACCCGTTGGCCTGGGACTTCCGCTTGGCGGCGTACTTCACCGGCCGGGCCTTGGACGCGCGGCGGGCGAGGGACACGGCGGACCACATGTGCAGGGCCACCGCGAGTACGAGAGCGATCTCGACGACGGTCAGCAGCACGCGGTTGGGCACGGCGGGCGAGCCCACGGTCCGCAGCCATTCGGCATAGTGGTTGAAGGAGTCCGCTCCGAAGAACGACTTGAGATTGCCGACCATGTGGCCGACGAGGAAGAGCACCAGGATCGCACCCGTGACGGCCATGACGGCCTTCTTGCCGTTCGACGAGGCGAAGAGGCCCGGGCGGCGGCGTGTGGGGGGACTTGTCTGCGCTGCGTGGGGTGCGACCGGCTTGGTGGCCGCTCCCCGGTCTATCGTGGCTGTCACAGCTGCTCACGCTAGGTTCGGGTTCCGAGGAGAGTCCAAGTCGCGGCGGGCGTCGTCCCCATAGCCGCAGGCTATGACCTGTGGCCCGTACGGCTTACGCGTTCCGGCGACCTCGGCCGGATGCGACAAATCTCACAGCCGTACGCTAGGGAGGCGTGCAGCTCCAGCAACTCGCGTACTTCGTGGCGGTGGCCGAGACCCGGCACTTCACCCATGCCGCCGAGCGGATGCGGGTTGCCCAGCCTTCGCTCAGCAAGCAGATCAGGACCCTGGAGACCGAGCTCGGCGCGCCCCTGTTCAGCCGGGCCCGCGGCAACGTGACGCTGACGCCCGCGGGCGAGGCGCTGCTGCCGCTCGCCCGCCGCATGCTCGCCGACGCCGAGACCGCGCGCCGCGAGGTCGCCGAGCTGGCCGGTCTGCGCCGGGGCCGGGTACGGCTCGGCGCCACGCCGTCCCTGTGCGCGGGGCTGCTGGCCGACGCCCTCGCCCGGTTCCATCGTGACTATCCCGGCGTGGAACTGCTCGTGGAGGAGAGCGGCTCACGCGACCTCGTCCGCGACCTGGCCAGGGGCCAGCTCGATCTCGCGCTCATCATCCTGCCGCTGCAGAGCAGTGACCCTTCCCTGGTGACCGAGGAGATCCTCAGGGAGAACCTCGTCGTCGCCTCTCCCCCGGGCCGGCGCAGGCCGTACATGCGGATCGAGGACCTGCGCGGGCGGCCGCTGGTGATGTTCCGGCGCGGCTACGACCTGCGCGAGGCGACGCTGACCGCCTGCCGGCAGGCGGGGTTCGAGCCGCGGTTCGCCGTCGAGGGCGGGGAGATGGACGCCGTGCTGCGCTTCGTCGAGGCGGGTCTCGGGATCGCGGTGGTGCCGTCCATGGTGCTGGACGGGCGGCCCGGCCTCGCGGGGACGCCGCTCGCGCCCCCCGGCCTGCGCCGCACCATCGCGCTGGCCCACCGCAAGGACGTCGAGCCCACCCGCGCGGCCGAGGCGTTCCGCGCGACGTTGCTCTACTACCTCGCGGAGGCCGCCCACGACGGCAGCCTCCCCCAGGGCATCGAGCTCATCAGCTCGGACTGACAAATTGTCTGATAGCAGACTCGACCGCAATCATTGACCGGATAATGTTCATGCTCTTGGCAAGATTTATCCGTCATAGCAATAGAGAGGCGTTTTGTGACCGCGCTCTCACCAGGCATGGTTGCGGCATTGCCCCAAATGCTGACGCTGCTGCTGATAGAGGACGATCCTGGTGACGCCTTCCTCGTTGAGGAACTGCTGAGCGAAGCGGACAATCCACCAGCCAAGGACGGCCGGGAGGTGCTGGCCGAGGTCAAGGACGACCCGGAGCTGCGCAGCATCCCCGTCGTGGTGCTCACCACGTCCGAGGCGGAGGAGGACATCATGCGCAGCTACCACCTGCACGCCAACGCGTACGTGTCCAAGCCGGTGGACTTCGACCAGTTCATCCGGGTAGTCCGTCAGATCGATGACTTCTTCGTCACCGTGGTCAAACTGCCCTCCACCGCGAACCGGTTCTGATCCCGGTCACTCCCTCGCCCCGATGACGTCGGCCGGCCGGTCGCGAAGCACCGTCCGGGCGGGGACGACGGTCGCGGCCAGGGCCAGCGCCGCCGCCGCCGCGACGACCGCCAGGTAGGTCACCGGCGGCACGTACGGCGTGGCCGATCCGGTCATCCCCGCGCCGAACGCGGCGAGCGTCACCAGGGCGACGCCCGTACCGAGTGCGACCGCGACAAGCACCGCGGCGAAGGTCTCCCAGCGGAGCATGCGCATGATCTGCCGCCGGGTGGTGCCGACGAGGCGGAGCAGCGCGAACTCGCGGGCCCTGTCGGTGGTCGCCATCACGAGCGTGTTGACGACCGCGATGGCGGTGAAGGCGATGATCAGGCCCATCGCGACGTAGTTGACCTCGGCGCCCGCCGGCGTGACGATCGCCTCGACCCGGTCCAGCACGCTCACGCCCGGATGGTCGCGCAGCGCGGCGGCCAGCACGGCCCGTTCCACGGACGGGGCGGCCACGAGCACGGTCCGGGCCAGGGGGTCGTCCACGTGCGCGGCGACCAGGTCGTGCGGCAGCGTGAGATCGGCGAAGCCGAGGCCGCGGGTGTAGACGGCGGCGACGGTGAGCGTCGCCGGTGTGCCGTCGCCGAGCGTCAGCGCCACCCGGTCGCCCACGGACACGCCCAGGCCGTCCGCCGCGGTCTCGCTGACCGCGAGCGTGCCGTCGCCCATGCGATCCAGGGAGCCCTTCAGCACGCCGAGGTCCATGGTGGACGCGAGACCGGCGGGGGTCACGCCCTGCGCGCCGTATTTCGCCAGGCCGACCCGCACCGAGGTACGCAGGACCTCGGTCACCGCCACCACGCCGGGCACCTTCCGTACGGCGTCGGCGGCCGCCTCTGGGACGCGCGGCCCGAGGACGTGGTCGGCCCGGGTCCCCGCTCGGGCCTGCGTCTCGGCGGCGTGCCCCATGGTGGTCTGGACGAACAGGATCGTGCAGGTCATCGCCACCATCAGGCTGAGCGGGGTGACGACGGCGGCGAGCCGGCAGGTGCCCGCGCGCAGGTTGGCCGCGGCGAGGTGGCCGCCCACCCGGAAGGCGCGCATCGGCGCCCCGAGCACGGTGACGGCGACCCGGGCGATGACGGGGCCGAGCAGCGCGACCGCGATCGTCCACACCAGCGCGGTCAGCATGGTCACCGGACTGGAGGCGGCCTCGCTGGACAGCGTGGACAGCACCAGCGTGAGCGTGACGGCGCCGCCGAGGCAGAGCAGCCCGGCGACCAGGCGGCCCCACGGCAGCCCGGACCGGCGCAGCGCGGCCTCGCCCAGCGCCTCGACCGGGCGGATCCTGACGGTACGGCGAGCGGAGATCCTGGCCGCGGCCCACGCCGCCAGCACGGTCGCCCCCAACGCGGCGAAGGCGGGGAACGGGCTCAGCACCAGGTCGAGGTTCGCCGGCATGGCGCCGAGGTCCACGAACCGCGACCGTAGCCAGAACGCCAGCCCCACCCCCAGCACCGTGCCGGGAAGGCCCGCGACCAGGCCGATGAGCAGGGCCTCGCCGCCGAGCATCGTCCTGATCTGCCGGGGCGTGGCGGCCACCGCGCGCAGCAGCGCGATCTCTCGCTGGCGCTGCTGGATCGACAGCGCGAACGTGCCCACCACCACGAGGACCGCGACCAGCAGCGAGGTGCCGCCCAGCGCGCCGCCGAGGCTGATCAGTTTGACCCTGGCCTTCTCGGCGTCGAGGAACTCGACCGTGCCGCGGTCGTCCCCGGTGTAGGCGAGCGCGTTCGTGCCCTCCAGCACCGCGTTCACGCCCTCCAGGACAACCGTGGGGGCGCCCTCGGGGAACACGCCGATCGCGCTGACCATGTCGTCCGCGCGCCCGCCCAGCAGCCCGGCCAGCCTGCGGGCCTCGGCCGTGCCGAAGAACAGGGTGGCCTGGCTGTCCAGCGCCTCCGCCGTCACGCCGACGACGCGGTACGCGCCCCCGGTCTCGACGGTGAGCCGCCCGCCGACGGCCAGCCCCGACGCGGCGTCGGCGACCACCTCGCCGGGCGCCGCCGGGGCGCGTCCCTCACGCAGGGTGAAGGGGGTCAGCGCGGCCGATTCCCAGCCGTGGCCGGCGTACCGGGCACCACCCGCGTGGACGGGGAAGGTCACCTCGGCGACCACCGAACGAACTCCGGGGACGCCCGCCAGCCGACCGGCGAGCGAGGCGGGCACCCAGGCCCGCTCGGACAGCGGCTTGGCCTTGACCTTCGTCTTGACCTCGCCCTCCCCCTTCTGCTTGAGGATCGTCTCGCGCACGTTCTGGTCCCCGGCGACCAGTACGGGAGCGCCGGCGTACCGCTCGGGCCGAACCTGGCCGCGCAGTCCGGTCTCCAGCAGGGCGCCGCAGGCGCAGACGAGCGCGGCGGCGCACAGCAGCGCGAAGAACGCTCCGGCGAAGCCGGCCGTGCGGTTCCGCATGGTGTGCAGCGCGAACCCGATCATCACACCCACGCTCCCAGCCGGGTCATGCGGTCGGCGACGCTGTCGACCGTCGGGGCGCTCATCGTGTCGACGACGCGCCCGTCGGCGAGGAACAGCACGGTGTCGGCGTACGACGCGGCGAGCGGGTCGTGGGTCACCATCACCACCGTCTGGCCGAGACCGTCCACCACCTCCCGGAGCAGGGTGAGCACGTCTCGCGCCGTCATCATGTCGAGGGCGCCCGTCGGCTCGTCGCCGAACACCACCTCGGGCCGCGTCACCAGCGCCCTGGCGATCGCCACCCGCTGCTGCTGCCCGCCGGAGAGCTCGGCGGGCCGGTGCCCGGTACGGCCGTCGAGCCGGACGCGGCGGACCACCTCGTCCAGCCAGGCCCGGTCGACCCGGGTCCCGGCGAGGCGCAGCGGCAGCGTGATGTTCTGCAGCACCGTGAGCGACGACACCAGGTTGAACGCCTGGAACACGAAGCCGACCCGCTCCCTGCGCAGCTCGGTCAGCCGCGTCTCGTCCATCCCCGCCAGTTCGATGTCGCCGAGCCGTACCGAACCGGAGGTCGGCCGGTCCAGTCCGGCCGCGCAGTGGAGGAACGTGCTCTTGCCCGAGCCGGACGGCCCCATCACCGCGGTGAAGCCCCCGCGGGGGATGCCGATCGTCACCTCGCGCAGGGCGGCCACCGCGCCCTGCCCCTTGCCGTACACCTTGCTCACGGCGTCCAGCCGTACCGCGTCGTCCATGGTGTTCAGCCTGCTGAAGCGGGAGAACGCGAACCAGAGAGCCGATCACCAGTCGACCATGACGACGTCATGAGTCGGACACTGATAGACATGTTGCCGTGATCAGGGTTCTGCTGGCCGAAGATCAGCACGTCGTACGCGGAGCACTCGTCGCGTTGCTGGAACTGGAGGACGACCTGACGGTGGTGGACGCCGTCGGCTCCGGCGACGCCGTGCTGCCCGCCGCGCTCCGGCACCGGCCGGACGTCGCCGTGCTCGACATCGACATGCCCGGCCTGGACGGCCTCGCCGCCGCGGCCGAGCTACGCGCGAAGCTGCCCGAGTGCCGCACGCTCATGCTCACCGGGCACGGCAGGCCGGGCCAGCTGCGCCGGGCGCTGAGCGCCCAGGTCAACGGGTTCCTGCTGAAGACCGCGCCGCCGGACGACCTGATCGCGGCGATCCGCGCGATCGCCGCGGGAGGCCGCGTCCTCGACCCCTCGTTGGCCGTCGCCGCCTGGGACCTCGCCGACAACCCCCTCACGCCACGCGAGGCGGACGTGCTACGGCTGGCCGCCGGTGGCGCCGGGGCGACCGAGATCGCGGCGGAACTGTTCCTCACCGCCGGGACCGTCCGCAACTATCTCACCGCGATCGTGGCGAAGCTCGGCGCCCGCAACCGCACGGACGCCGTCCGCGTCGCCCAGGAGTCCGGCTGGATCTAGGAGGGCACTCACATCGAGGACGGCCAGCAGCCGGAACCAGCCGTCCCCGTCCGCCCTGGCCGTCAGCTCCCCGCCGAGCGCGGCCATCCGGGTGGTGAGGTTGCCGATGCCCGCGCCCGGCCGGGTCCGCCCGGCGTTCGGGCCCACCCCGTCGTTCGCCACGCCGAGCCGTACGACGCCCTCGGAGGCTCCGGACTCGATGTGGCATCGCCGCGCGGAGCTGTGCCTGAGCACGTTGGTCACCGCCTCGCGCAGGACCGTGGCGAGTACGGTCTCCGCGGGGCCGGGCAGCGGTCCGTGGCCGAGCGAGAGCCGGACCTCCATTCCGGCGGCGGTCAGCACGGAGCGGGCGGAGTCCGCCTCCTCCTCCAATGACATCTCGCGGTGGTCGCCCGACGCGCTCCGCAGGTCGGCCTCCGCCCGCTCGGCCATCGCCATGACATCGGCGATCTCCCGCCGGGCCCGCTCCGGGTCGGCGTCCGCCAGGCGGCGGGCCAGCTCGCACTTGAGCAGGATCGCCGCCAGGTTGTGGCCGAGGAGATCGTGCAGGTCACGGGCCGCGCGCAGCCGCTCCTGGACGACCGCGGCGCGGGCCGGCTCCTCCCGCGAGTCCTGTAGTTCCTTGACGAACCGGGCCAGCCGCACCAGACCATGGATCACCAGCCCGGTGACCAGCGTGCTGACGGTGTAGTTGACCACCATCCCCGCGGGCAACCCCAACGCGGCCCCGATCGCCGCCACGCTCGCCATGACGGCCATGACGAGCGGCCACGCCACCGCCGGGCGGAACGCGAGCAGCAGCGGCCCCGCCAGGAAACCGGCCACCCCCAGCCAGACCCGGTCGAACACGAACAGGGGCGGATAGGTGAGCAGGGCCATGGCCACGAGCGCGTACGGACGTCGCCCGCGTACGGACCGGAACTGGAGGAACGCGATCACCGCCTGGCACGCCGCCGCCGGAAGCACCAGCTCTTCTGGGACGAGCAGCAGGGCCTTCACGCAGAATCCGGCGATTACCGTCGCGAGCAGGCCGATCGACAGCCGGTAGGCGGTGTCCGGCGGTGGTGGGGCGGGCGGCGTGGCCGGGATGGCGGCCTCGACCGTGAACCGGCCGTCCGGATCGAGCCCGGCGCGCACCTCCCCGGCCGCCGCCATCTGGTCGATGACGTCGTCGAGTCCCTCGACGCCCGCGCCCGCGGTGCGCACGCCGTCGTTGGTCACGCGCAGCCGGACCATGCCGTCGCGGTGGGCGGTCTCGATCACGCAGTGCCCGGCCGTGCCGTGCCGTACGACGTCGGTGACGGCGTCGCGGAGCACGGTCGCGAGCAGGGCACCGGCGGGCCCGAGCGGCTCGGTGTGGCCGATCCGCACCACCGCCTCGATCCCCGCCGCCGACAGCAGCGCCCGCGCGGTCGCCACCTCCGGGGCGAGCGACAGCGCGCGGTATCCCGCCGCGGCCGACCGCGCGTCGGCGAGGCAGCGCCGGGCCGTCGCGGCGACCTCCCCGATCGTCTCCTTCATCTCCTCGGAGCCGTCCGCCTCCGAGCTGTTCGCCACTGGGCCGATCTTCGCGGAGCTGTTCCCCGGGATGCTGTTCGCCGCGGGGTCGATCGCCTCCGCGCTCCCGGCCTCCTGGCCGCTCGATTCCGTACGTCCCATGGCCCGGCTCGCGCCGCGTTCGATGGCGTCGAGCCCTCGGCCGATCCCCTCGTTCAGTTCGGTGGCGATCCGGAGGCGCTCCTCGGCGACGGCGGCCATCGCGAGCCCGAGCCGGGCGGCGGCGACGTCGTCCACCCGGTCCGCCATCCGGGTCAGGCCGTAGATCACCAGGGCGGTGAGGAGCGTGCTGATCGTAGAGTCGATCATGATGAGCGTGTCCGCCGAGCGCACGGCCTGGACGAGGGCCGCACCGGCCACGACGAGGACCGCCGCGGGCCACGCCGAGACCAGCAGCAACGAACCGGCCAGGAACCCCAGCACGCCGACGGACACGCCGAGACCGAGCACCGCCACCGCCGCGAGGACCGCCTGTACGGCGAGCAACGCCGGGCCGCGGAAGCGCCGCCACCGGGGAACGACGTACGCGAGCTGGAGCACGAGGATCGCCACCGCCAGCAGTGCCTCCGCCACGCCGTCGGCGGCCAGCACGTACACGGCGGCGAAACCGGTGAGCGTGACGGCGACGGTCAGCCGGGCGAGCCGCGGAACCGGTTCGGCCCCCGCGAGCGACGGTTTCTCTCGGGTCACTCCAGCCTCGACCTCCCCTTTGGTCAGGGGACAGTCTTCCAGAGCGCCCGATAAATCCGGACAAGTGGGGGAATACTGCCGGAGCACCCCCGAGACGTGACGACAATCACACTCTCTTGCCGAAATAGGGGGTGACCCTTCTCACATTTTGCCCTGTCAGCGTCGTAACGTATCCCCCACCAACACGCGTCGGCGTTGTTACACACCTCGCTGTTACACCTGTGGCGCATCGGCCGGCGCGACACGAATGAACACCCGGACCCCCTCGGCGTACAACAGGGTCCGCGGAAGGTGGAGAGGTCTCTGATGACCCAGACAACGGCCGAAAACCCGGCCAGAAAGCAGCGCGCCCAGCTCAAGGTACGCACCCTGCGCACCGACAGATGGTGGCTCGCCCCCGCGCTGACATTCACCGGGCTGCTGACATTCCTTATTTACGGGTTCTGGGCGATTTTCGACCAGAGCTACCTGGCGGAGCCGTACATCGCGCCCTTCGCCTCGCCCTGCCTGGCGACGGCGTGTCCCGAAGGGGCACGCCTGTTCGGTCTGGCCCCCATCGGCGACTGGTACACCTGGCCCCCCGGGCTGCTGATCCTGGGCCTGCCCGGGGGCTTCCGTCTCACCTGCTACTACTACCGCAAGTCCTACTACCGCTCGTTCTGGCTGTCGCCGCCCGCCTGCTCGGTGGCCGAGCCGCACGGGAAGTACACCGGTGAGACGCGCCTGCCGCTGATCATCCAGAACATCCACCGCTACTTCTTCTACTTCGCGGTGATCATCGGACTTATCCTCACCTATGACGCGGTGCTCGCGTTCAGGGATAAAGAGGGCAACTGGGGACATGTGGGTCTTGGGTCGATCATCCTTCTGGTCAACGCGATCCTGATTCTGGCCTACACCTTCGGCTGCCATTCCTGCCGGCACATCACGGCGGGACGCCTGAACCACTTCTCCAAGCACCCGCTCAGGTACAAGGCGTGGACCTTCGTCTCGAAACTCAACGCCAAGCACCAGCAATTCGCCTGGGCGTCGATGTTCTCGGTCATGATCGCCGACCTCTATGTGCGGCTGGTCGCCAAGGGCATCATCAACTTCCCGTTCGCCTAACGAGGGATCACAGTGGAAATCGAGCGTCACGAATACGACGTCGTCGTCATCGGCGCGGGAGGCGCCGGACTCCGCGCGGCGATCGAGGCGCGGCAGCAGGGCAAGCGCACGGCCATCGTCTGCAAGTCGCTCTTCGGCAAGGCGCACACCGTCATGGCCGAGGGCGGCGCCGCGGCCGCGATGGGGAACGTCAACCCCGACGACAACTGGATGGTGCACTTCCGCGACACCATGCGCGGAGGCAAGTTCCTGAACAACTGGCGGATGGCCGAGCTGCACGCCAAGGAGGCCCCGGACCGGGTCTGGGAGCTGGAGGCGTGGGGCGCGCTGTTCGACCGCACCAAGGACGGCAAGATCAGCCAGCGTAACTTCGGAGGGCACGAGTACCCCCGGCTGGCGCACGTCGGCGACCGCACCGGCCTCGAACTCATCCGCACCCTGCAGCAGCGCGTCGTCGCGCTCCAGCAGGAGGACGAGAAGCTGCACGGCGATCCCGAGGCGTACATCAAGGTCTTCGCCGAGTGCACGGTCACCCGGCTGCTCAAGGACGGCGACGCGATCGCCGGGGCCTTCGGCTACTGGCGGGAGACCGGGAAGTTCATCCTCTTCGACGCCCCGGCCGTGGTGCTGGCCACCGGCGGCATCGGCAAGTCCTACGTCGTCACGTCCAACTCCTGGGAGTACACCGGTGACGGCCACGCGCTCGCCCTGCTCGCGGGCGCGAAGCTGATCAACATGGAGTTCATCCAGTTCCACCCGACGGGCATGGTCTGGCCGCCGTCGGTGCGCGGCATCCTCGTCACGGAGTCCGTCCGGGGCGACGGCGGCGTGCTGCGCAACTCCGAGGGCCGGCGCTTCATGTTCGACTACGTGCCGGACGTGTTCAAGGACAAGTACGCCACGACGGAGGAGGAGGGCGACCGCTGGTACACCGACCAGGCGAACAACCGCCGCCCTCCGGAGCTGCTGCCGCGTGACGAGGTGGCCAGGGCCATCAACTCCGAGGTGAAGGCGGGCCGCGGCTCACCGCAGGGCGGCGTCTTCCTGGACGTCTCCAGCCGACTGCCCGCCGCCGAGATCATCAAGCGGCTGCCGTCGATGCACCACCAGTTCAAGGAGCTGGCCGACGTCGACATCACCAAGGAGCCCATGCAGGTCGGCCCGACGTGCCACTACATCATGGGCGGTGTGGAGGTTGACGCCGACACCGGCGCCGCGTCCGTGCCCGGCCTGTTCGCGGCCGGCGAGGTCTCCGGCGGCATGCACGGTTCCAACCGCCTCGGCGGCAACTCCCTGTCCGACCTGCTGGTCTTCGGCCGCCGGGCCGGTGAGGGCGCCGCCTCGTACGTCAACGGCCTGGCGAAGCGGCCGGTCGTGGCGGAGACGGCGGTCGAGGACGCGCGGGCCGAGGCGCTCGCGCCCCTGGAGCGGTCGGGCGGCGAGAACCCCTACGAGGTCCACCACGAGCTGCAGCGGACGATGAACGAGCTCGTCGGCATCATCCGCAAGGCCGAGGAGGTCTCCGAGGCCCTGGAGGCGGTCGAGAAGCTCAAGGAGCGGGCGACGCACACCGCCTCTCCGGGCGGCCGGATCTACAACCCCGGCTGGCACCTCGCCCTCGACCTCCGCAACATGCTGCTCGTCAGCGAGTGCGTCGCGCGCGCCGCTCTCCTGCGCGAGGAGAGCCGGGGCGGGCACACCCGGGACGACTACCCGAAGATGTCGCCCGAGTGGCGGCGCAGGCTCCTGGTCTGCTCGGCGACGCCGGACGGCGCGGCCGTGAGCGTCGAGGAGCGGATCCAGCCGTCGATGCGCGGTGACCTGCTGGCCCTGTTCGATCGGACGGAGCTCAGCAAGTACCTCACCGAGGACGAGCTGGCGGAGTACGACGCGGTCAAGGAGTCGTGATGGGATACAAGGCCAAGTTCCGCGTCTGGCGCGGAGAGGGCGGCGAGGGCCGCCTGGAGGACTTCACCGTCGAGGTGAACGAGGGCGAGGTCGTCCTCGACGTCATCCACCGGCTGCAGGCCACACAGGCTCCCGACCTCGCGGTCCGCTGGAACTGCAAGGCGGGCAAGTGCGGCTCGTGTTCGATGGAGATCAACGGCAAGCCGCGGCTGGGCTGCATGACGCGGATGTCCACGTTCGAGGAGTCCGAGACGATCACGGTCACCCCGATGCGGACGTTCCCCGTCATCAAGGACCTGGTGACCGACGTCTCGTTCAACTACCAGAAGGCGCGCGAGATCCCGTCGTTCACTCCGCCCAAGGACGTCAAGCCGGGCGAGTACCGCATGCAGCAGGTCGATGTCGAGCGGTCCCAGGAGTTCCGCAAGTGCATCGAGTGCTTCATGTGCAACAACGTCTGCCACGTCATCCGTGACCACGATGAGAACAAGCAGGCCTTCGCCGGCCCGCGCTTCCTCATGCGGATCGCGGAGCTCGACATGCACCCGTACGACGTGGCCGACCGCAAGGAGTCCGCGCAGGACGAGCACGGCCTGGGCTACTGCAACATCACCAAGTGCTGCACCGAGGTCTGCCCGGAACACATCAAGATCACGGACAACGCGCTGATCCCGATGAAGGAGCGCGTCGTCGACCGGAAGTACGACCCCCTGGTCTGGCTGGGCAACAAGATCTTCAAGCGTTCCAGCTGAGCGGGGGCTCTCCGGAGCCGTACACGGCCGTGGGGGGGGGGCCCCCGGGGGGGCGGCCCCAGTGGGGGGTGGGCCCCCCCCCCGGCGGGCCCCCCGACCCCCCCCCCCGGGCCCCGGTACACC
>NZ_JBFALK010000004.1:0-332119 GCF_040656155.1 Microtetraspora glauca | reverse complement strand
AATTTCTTCCCGCTTCCCTGGTGCGGGGGGGCGCTCCGGCGCCGAACCCGGCCGTCCGCGCGCCCCGCGCGGACGGCCGTCGCCATGTGGGCAGGATCGTGACGATGCCGAAGCCGGCGGTGTCGGAGTTTCCTGGCTCGGAGATACGAGGGAATCGCCGCCCCGGCGCACGCCAGATGGTTGACACTCTCCAGGCGTGATCGCCAGGCGTCTCGTCGCACCCTGCTCACAACATGCGCGTCACGCATATAGTGCGCAACGCGCAACGTCGGATAGAGTCTCCTCATGAGTGACGATGCCATGGACCTCCGGGCGCGCAACAAGCAGGCCACCCGGGAGGCGATCAGCCACGCCGCGCTGCGCCTGGCCATCGAGCAGGGCCCCCACGGGCTAGCGCTGGTGCGCGTCCACGACATCGCCACGGCCGCGGGAGTCTCCCCCCGCACCTACAACAACTACTTCTCCAGCAGGGAGGAGGCGATCTGCTCCTTCCAGGCTGATCAGTCCAGGCGCGCGGGGAAGGCACTGCGCTCCCGACCCGCCGACGAGCCGCTGGATCAGGCCGTCATCGCGGCCGTGATCGAGCTCTACACCGATCCTGAGCCCGACAAGGCGGGCCTACGCATGATCATGTCGACGCCCGAGCTGGAGGGCGAGGCGCTGAAGGCGTTCACCATGGCGGAGGGACCGCTCGCCGAGGCGATCGCGGCACGCACCGGCACCGACGCCGGACGCGACCTGTTCCCCGCCGTCACGGCCGCCGCGGTCGCCGGCGCCATCCGCGTGGCGGGGCGGCACTGGCTCGCGCCCGGCAACACCGAATCCTTCGCCGCCATCCTGCGCCGCGCCCTGTCCTGCGTCGTTCCCGCCACGTCCCCCGAAGACCCGCAGGACCAGTGACCAGCGCACGCGGGCCCGGCGGCATCTAATCCTTCACGCTCCGGCACCGGTCATCGCCCGGAGGGTACGGCCGCCTGGGTCAGGCGCCCTGGCCGGGCGGCTGGGCGCCCTGTTCCGGCCACGGCATCGGATACACCGCGGTCCCGTCAGGACCGGCCGCACCGGGGACCGCGCCACCAGGAACATCCGGGCGAGGGGCCGCACCGCCGGGGACGTCCGGGCGAGGGGCCGCCGCCGGGTCCGGCTCGTTCACCGCGAAGCTCCAGGCGTCCACCTGCTGGCCCTGTGGCGCCCCGTACGCCTGCTGGGCACCATAACCCTGCTGCGGGTAACCCTGGGGCGCTCCGTAGCCTTGCTGCACGCCGTACGGCTGCTGAGCCGGGTACCCCTGCTGACCCGGGTACGCCGGCTGACCGGGGTACGCCTGCTGAGCGGGGTACGCCGGCTGCACGCCGTAGCCCTGCTGCTGTGCGGCCATCGGATAGCCCTGCGGGTAGCCGTACGGCTGCTCGCCCATGTAGGAGTAGCCGTAGGTCGGCGGATACGCCACCGGGACGGGCACGAAGCCGACCATCGGCGCGTACGCCGGGCCCGCGGCGGCGAGGCCCGGCTGGGGCGCGCTCACCGGGCCCGCCTTCTTCACAGCCGCCGCGTGCGCCATCCGCCGCAGCCTGCCCTCGAAGACGAGCCAGCCGAACAGGGCGAGAAGCACCAGCAGCGCGGCCGGCACGGCGAGCTTGTGACTCAGCGTGACCTGGTCGAACTCGGGGGCCGCGTTACGCAGCTCGTACGCCGCGCCATCAGGAGTCGGGTCCCCGAAGTCCGTCTGCGGGACGGACAACTCGGTCGGGCTGCTGCTCGCCTCCGGCAGGGAGACCTGGGGCTCCTCGTCCTCCGGCGTCGGCTCCGGCGTCGTCTCGACGGGGTCGATGATCGGCGGAGCCGAGGTGGTCTCGATCGTGTTCGGCACGGGTGAGGGGGACGGCGAGGGGGTGGGCGACGGGCTGGGTGTCGGTGTGACGGTGACCGTCGCCGTCACCACCGGGCTGCCGGTCGGGCTCGGGGTCGATCCTCCCGGCGTCTCGGTGACCGTCACCGTGACCTCCGGCTGGCACGTCTGGCCGACGTCGCACGGCTCGATCTTGTCGTCCGCGCGCGCGGCGATGACCGGCACGGCGACCAGCACGGAAAGCGTGATGATCACAGCGGAGAGGGCGGCCCTCAGTCGTGCGCTTCCGCTCACTGCCGCCTCCGTCACATCCGCCTTTGACTAAAGCGGAATTCTACTTAGGCAAAAGGAACAGTAAAGACATCTTACGAGGAACCATTGAGCAAACCCTCGACGGCGCCGACAATCGGCAGGTCGGCGGGGAGCCAGGCGACGTCGTAGAACTCCCCGGGGCCCAGCCAGCGCAGGGCGAGGTGCTCCAGGGGCTCCGGAACGCCCGACGCGATGGTGGCGAGCCAAACCCGCAGGATGTAGCCGTTCGAGAGGGGCCATTCGCCGCCGACCCTGCGGCCGACGGCGATTTTGACGCCGAGTTCCTCGACGCATTCGCGTACCAGGGCGTCGTGGTCGCTCTCGCCCGGGTCGACCTTCCCGCCGGGAAACTCCCAGCCGCCCTTCAGCTCGGGCGGATCGGCCCGCTGCGCGGCCAGGAGTCTGCCATTCTCGATGATCGCTGCCCCGACGACGATGTGGTCCATGGTCCTTACGTTAGAGCGGCTCTTTTCAATTGCTCCAGCACATCCGCGTTCTGGAGGGGACGGGTGAACCCGACCAGATTCCCACGATCGGCATATGTGGTGACTTTGATGGGCCCGCATCGGGTGCAGCGGGCCTCGATCATCTTCCCGGCCGACACGATCATGCCGACGTGTCCCGGCCGGTCCGGCCCGGTGCCCGGCCCGGCGTTGAAGAACACGAGGTCTCCCGGCTGCTCACTGCCCGGCTCGACGCGTACGCCGAAGGGCCACTGGCCGAAGGTCGTGCGGGGGATCGTCAGGCCCGCGTTGCGGTAGGCCATGTAGATGATCCCGGAGCAGTCGAACGCGTCCGGCCCGGTACCTCCCCACAGGTACGGCTTGCCGCGCTGGGCGAGGGCGTACTCCAGGATCTTCCGTACGACGTCACTCGGGGCGTCGGCCGTGTCGCAGGCGGGGTTGGGGGTGTCGATGCCGCCCGTGGCGGCGTAGCGCCTGGCGATCGCCAGGACCTGGTCGACGTACCAGTCCGCGCGGTTGTAGACGAAGATCGCCCGTCTGAGGTCGTCGGGAGCACCGTTGCGCTTGAGCATCTTCGCCGCGGCCAGGATCGCGTCGGCGGGGTCGTAGACGTCGCCGTACCCGTCGCCGTCGCCGTCCGAGGCGTAGCCGTTGAACTCGGTCCCCATCTTGATCCTGGACTTGCCTCCCCAGGTGCTGATCAGGAACTGCATGGGCCCGGCGGCGCCCGCGTAGTTGGTGCCGTCCCGCACCCCGGGGAGCTTGGACCTTCCGTGGTCGGTCTCTCGCTTGCCCACGGCCGCGAGCACGTTCCACTGGACGCCGATCTGCTCGCCGTACTTCTTGTACAGCTCCAGATAGTCGGAGGGGATGTCCTCGCGGGCGACGTCGGACAGGTCCGTGGCCGTGGCGGCCTCGGCGCAGTCCGCGCCGCCCAGGCCCCCGCCCAGCAGGATGGACGGCGAGGGCGTCATCAGCATGATCGAGCCGAAGAGCGTGAACGGGACCAGGACCGCGAGCGCGATGGCCAGCCCTCGCCAGGAGAGCCTCCCCGCCAGAGCCTTGGGCGGCATCACGGCGACGTGTCCCCGTCCTGGCCGGCGTCCGCGGGTTGCAGGTCGTACACCCGCCAGTCGGAGCCGACCTTGATCACGGTCACCGCGAACTCGTCACGCTGCTCCTTGTCGCCGCTCTTGGCGGTGATCTGCCGGACGGAGCCGACCACGAGGGTGACCATGTTGGCGGTCATGTCCCGGATGGACCTCACCGTCGCCGAGCAACGCGACACGATCTCGTCGGACCGGTTGTGGTTCACCAGCGCGGGCGACGTCAGCGTGCGGGTCAGGTCCGCGCCGAACTCCACGGTCGAGAACCCCCCGAGCCGCTTCGCGAACGCCTCCGGGTCGTCGTCGTGCTTGAAGGTCCCGTACGACTCGGTGAAGCGGCGGGCGAGATCGGCCGCCGCCCCGAGCTCGGCCTTGGACAGCGGGAGATAGGAGTAGACGTCGAAGGCGGCGGGCGTGGTGGCGACCTGGCTCGGGACCCGGCTCGGGATGGTGGTCGGACCCCGGCCGGGCATCTGGCCCGTGGCCCTGGTCGGCCCGCCCGGGTCCTGGCCGGACGCGTCGCCGCCCGACGGGCCCGCGGACGTGAGATAGACGCCGACGACGGCGAGGACGACCACGATCCCGGCGAAGGCGAGCCCCCGCCGGCCGTCCCTACCCTTCATGGTCATTCCTTGTCGGGGTTGGAGGGTTTCGCCCAGAAGGGACCGGGCGCGTCATCGGGGCTGCGCCCGCTGTCGCCTCGGCTCGACAACCACAGCGGGGGCGCGTCGGAGGACCGTGATCCGCTCGACCCGCCGAACAGGCCCCCTCCCGACGACCGGCCACCGGAGCCGCCTCGGGAGCTCGACCCGCCCGAACCGCCCGAACCGCCGGAGCCGCCTCTGGGGGCCGACCCGCCGGACGAGCCCGTCCTGGCCGACCTGCGGCCACCCGACCCACCGGACCCGCTCGACCCGCCCGACCCGCCGGAGCCGCTCGACGGCCGCGAGGCCCAGCCGCCGGAACGGCCGCTGAACCAGCCGCCGCCCGACCCCGACCCCGAGCCGGAACCCGAGCCGGAGCTCGAACCCGACGACATGCGCACAGGCGTCGCCGGTCGGACACCGGAAAGGTTGAGCGGCGGTGCCGATCCCTGGCGCGGGACCGTGGTCGCCTTGCGCCGCCCCGGCCCCTGCGCGTCGGTCTCCAGCGGCACCGGCTGCCCCCCGGCCCTGACCCCGGAGGGAACAGCCGTGGCCGCCCCTTCCTCGCCGCGTACCTTGCCCTGCGCCACCGAGGAGGCGGCGACCGCCGCCGCGGTGCCCGCGGTGCCCGCCATCGCGGCGGCGCCGATGACCGGCTCGGCCTTGCGCAGGCCCCACCGTCCCACCCGGCTCGCCGCCACCGGAGGCAGCGCGTTCGCGGCACGCGAGAGGGTGGGCGCGCTGGCCGCGTCGCCGAGCATTCGGGTCGTGAGGGTGTGACCGTCCATCGAGGCGAACAGGTGCTGGAACGGCCGCCGGTAGAAGAACACCGCGATCGTCAGCAACGCCATGAACAGGATCTGCATGCTCCACGGCAGGTTCGTCGAAATGATCAACGAGTAGCCGTACACGAGCACGCCGAGCACCAGCGCCAGTACGGCCTGGCGGAGCAGCGTGCCGACGACCATCTCCACCCACCGCATCGCGATGATCCGCCCCGACCCGGGATGGACGCCGATCAGCAGGAAGACCGGCCCGAGGATCAACAGCAGCAGGAAGCCCACCTTGAGCGCCAGCAGGGACACCGCCACCAGGAAGATGAGCAGGCCCGCGACCATGGCCGCGATGAACGCGCCGATCGCGATGCCCAGCCGGCTGGTCCAGTCCTTCCCCTGGAAGAGGAAGAACACCGAGGTGTTCTCCAGGGGCTTGGCGATCTCCTCCTCGAAGCGCTTCTGGTGGGCGTCGGTGCCGGGCATCTGCCTGGCCGCCTGCTCCTCGCGGTCGATCGCCTGGAGGTCGAGCAGCTTGGGGGCCATGGTCTGCACGATCGGCGCGTTCGCGTCCGCCGTGCCGAACTCGCCCATCAGCCAGGGCTTGCACACCAGCGTGGACCAGAGCGCGTCGGCGTTCTGGTCCACCCCCGGCGTACCCGGCTGGGCGTACCCTCCGGCCTTGGGCTCCGCGTCACCGGCGTTCTTGGCGGGCAGGCAGGACGCGCCCCCGGCGCCGGGCAACCCGGAGAACGCCGAGTTGACGATCTCCCCAGTCTTGTCGGTCACCACCTTGCCGAGTCCGGTGAAGTCCCCGGGACGGCTGAAGAACCAGATCGCCACGGTCACCGCGAGGACCATCCAGATGACGCCCTCGGTGGTCGTCGTCGCCCGCTTGCGGATGAGTCCGTACCACGCGAGCCAGATCGCGCCGAGGATGACGATCGGCCGCAGGTACGGCCAGTACATCGCGTTGGCGAGGTTGGTGACGATGTCGTCGACCACGTCCTTGATGGGCTGGATCGGCCCCTCGGACGCCGCCGCCTGGTAGGTGGTGATCGTCAGGCGGTCGATCGCCTTGGCCCAGGAGAAGATCGCGTTCGCCCAGGAGTTGCCGAGCACGGCGGTCACGTCGGAGCAGCCCAGGTCGTAGGTGTGCCAGAACTGGCCGGCCATGCCGTACCGGGCGTAGTTGGTGGCCGGAGCCTGCTCGGCCGCGGCGGCCGGCTCCGCGCCCGCCCCGGCACTGGCGCCGGTCGCGGCGCCGGTGTCGCCGGTGTCCGGCGGCGGGGCCTTGACGAGACCGTCCACGCCGCCGTCGACGATCTCCGGAGCGAGGGCCGGGGAGAGATCACACGGGCCCGCGGCACTGGCCGTGCCGGAGAGCACCAGGGGCAGCGTCAGGAACGCCGCGAACACCACGAGAAGCAGGGCGAGCCTGCGCCGAGTACCAGAGCGAGCGCGACCGTTCACGCGCATTCTCAAGACCGCACCTCCTGCGCGACCCCTGACTTGTCGGCGCCCCCGCCAAGAAGATCATGCCTTTTCTCGTTCGGTTTGTCGTGGGTGGGATTCGTGTCGAGCCAGCGGAGCAGCTCCTCCGAGATGAGGTCCACCCCTATCCGGCCGGCCCGCCCGTCCAGATCCCGGAAGACGCACTCCCCGTTGCCCAGGGACCGCAGCACCGCCTTGTGCTCCTCCGACGCGTCGACCCCGAGGAGTTCCATCACGTGCTCGACCTCCACCCGCTCCGTGGAGCGGAACGCGAACACCGAAGAGAGACAGTTGGTCACCTGCTCGCTGAGCAGGTCACCGGCGTTCTGCGAGACCAGGACCAGTGCCGTGTTGCGGGATCGGCCCATCCGCGACACCTCGGGCACCAGCTTGGCCCCCTCGGGCGTGGAGGTGATCGCCCACGCCTCGTCCAGGAAGATCGCCTTGGGTGTACGGCGGTCCAGGCCGTTCATCAGCCGCCGGGCGAACTGGGACACCAGGTACAGCAGGGCCACGGAGAGCCGCTGTTCGTACGAGTAGTCGTCACGGGCGGTCGCGACGTCGGGCAGGGTCAGCCCGCCCAGGGTGAACACCGTCGTCCATCCCTCGGTGTCGATCTGGTCGCCGCCCGAGGGGTCGAAGCAGAGCTGCGCCAGATGCATCTCGGACATCGAGCGGAGCACCGCCCCGAGGTTCTTGGAGGCGGGGTCCTCGGACCGCTCCAGATGGTCGACGACCTTGCCCAGCGAGGGGTCCGGCTGGTTGGAGACCGCCGCCACCGCCTGGATCATGGCCGACTCCCGCTCCTCCGACATCCGCGGCAGCAGCAGCCGGAGGGTCTCCGTCGCCATGGTCTTCTTGGCCGCGATGTCGTCGCCGAACGAGAACGGGTCGAGCAGGCCGGGCGCCGCCGACCCGAGCGGGATGATCCGCGCCCGGCGGCCGCGGTCCTCCAGCAGCCGCACCAGCGACTCGGCGTCGCCTTTCGGGTCGATGACGGCGACGGTCACGCCGCGCAGCGCCATCTGATAGATCAGCAGCAGCGCGAGGGTGGTCTTGCCACCGCCCGGCTCCCCCGTGATCGCGATGGCCGTGGGGCGGTTCCTCGTCGCCGCGACCAGCGGGTCGAAGTGGACGATGCTGCGCGCCCGCCCCAAGGTCTCCCCGACGTACGGCCCGAGCCAGCCCGCGCCCGACTCGTCCACCCGGTCGCCCAGGTCGACGGTGGCGGTCGCCATCCCGCCCGCGATCGTGCGGAGCGGCTGCCGCTGGGCGTACGCGTTGACCCGTACCTTCTCGCCGGGCAGCGCCTCACAGAACAGCGAGAACTGGTCGCCGGTGGAGTTCACCACGTCGATGCCGAGATCCCGGTAGTGCTCCACGATCGCCTCGACCCGCTGGACGCAGATCTCCTCGGTGGGGGCGCTCACGCTCAGCCGGTGCCAGCCGTACACGAAGGGGAGCCGTTCCTTGGTGATGCCGTGTTCCAGCATCCGGGCCGCGTCGATCTGCTCGGCCAGCGCGAGCGGCGCCTCCGCTCCCGCCTCACGGATGTGGATGTCCATGTCACGGGCGTGCGCCAGCTTCCTGGCCACGTCCTTGCTCGCCATCACCGGAGGGATCAGCCGCATCCTGCTGGAGATCTCCACCGGGAACGGCATCTGGTCGGCGAAGTGCAGCCACGGCTCGCCATCCGGGAACGGCATCAGGTCGGGGAACCTGGCGAACGACAGATGCGCCGTGAACGAGTCGCCCGTCGGCTGCTCGATCCGCAGCAGGGAACGGCCGTTGTGGATCTGACCCTCGACCAGGGACTCGATCTCGCCCTTGCCCCACCTGCGTCGCGGCGTGGCCGAGGGAGGCGGATCGCCCAGCGCGCCGGACACCGCGTGCTGGAACAACCAGGCGATCTCGGTCGAGGTGGCGTGCCGGGCGTAGAGCGAGCTGGAGGCGAGCGCGCGCCCGAGCCGCTCGGCCTGCTCGGTCCACCGCTCGACCTCCCGATCGGGCACGTGGTCGTCTTCCATCCCGAGCGCCTTCTCGCTGCGCAGGTAGAAGCCGAACAGCTGGGCCAGCGCCCCCGTCCCGAGCTGGGCCCCGCGCCGGCCGAGCCGTACGCCGAGGTAGATCTCCTTGCTCCAGAAGTCCTTCGCCCAGACGTGCCGGTACATCTCCTCCAGGTAGTCGCGCCAGCCCGACCCCTCGTCGGACGTGGCGTTCAGGGCCATGGCCCACTCCGCCGCCGGGTAGGTCCGGTGGGCGACCCGCAGGTGCACCTCGGCGTCGGGCATCCTGATCGCGGCGAGCGCGATCGTGATGTTCGTCGCCAGCGCCTCGCGCTCTTCGGGCGTGACGAACTCGTAGCTCACCGTCGGAAGCCGGAAGTACGCCCACGCCGAGGAGTCGGTGAGGAGGACACGATCGTCGAAGTACCGCACCGCGAGACGGCTGCGCGTTCTGCTCACAGGTCGCTCACCATGCGGACGGCCCGTCCCACTCGGGCCGCTCCACTCGCTCGTCGGGTTCGCGCCGCGCTCATAGGTCGCTCACCACTCCTCGATCGCCATGCGGGCGGCCCGTCCCACTCGGGCCGCTCCACTCGCTCGTCGGGTTCGCTCGGCGCTCACTGCTCCCTCACCTGGCCACCTCCTGCTTGTGCTGGTTCGCCGCCAGCCCGCTCGCGATCACACCCGCCAGCGCCACGTACGCCCTACGCCCCCCGGGCCGGAGGCGGGCCGGATCGACCGGTCCCTGACGGGACAGCTCGTCCTCCCAGGGGATGCGAACGATGGCCCGGCAGCGTCCCCTGGCCACCGCCTCGGCCTGCTCCACGTCGGACGCGCTGCGCCTGCTCACGCCGTTGACGACCATGACGGCCCTGCGCCGCAGCTCGGAGCAGCCGTGGCCGTCCAGCCACTCGTACGTCATGGCCACCGCGTCCGGCGCGTCCTCGCTCGCCGGGGCCACCAGCACGAGCTGGTCGGCGTACGGCAGGAGCCGCGCGGCCAGCGCCGCCGCCGGGTCCACGACGATCAGCCGGTAGTGGCGGTCCAGCGCCGAGAGCATCCGCGGCCATCCGGCTTCGAGGCGCTGCGCCGCTCCGGCGTCGGAGTCCGCGCCGACCACCTCCAGCCCCGAGTCGCAACGTGTCGTGTACGACCGCATGCCGAGGTAGCCGCTCACCCCTCCGGAGCCCGCGAGCAACGAGCTCAGCGTCTCTGGCGAGTCCGCCGTGATCCTCGTGGTGAGCGTCTGGGCTCCCGTGCTCGCGTCCAGGGCGAGCACCCGGTCCTCGCGGTATTTGGCGAAGGTGTGGCCCAGCATGAGCGTCGTCGTCGTCTGGCCCGCGCCGCCGGTGCAACCGAGGACCAGGATCCGCCTGCTTCCCGTGAGCACACTGCGGGCCCGCGCCTCGTCGATCTCCATCCCGTCGGTACGGCCTCCGCCGCCGCCCACGACGACCTGCGCGATCCTGCGCCACCCGCCCGAGGTGTCCCTGCCGACCACCGACTCGACCCGGCGTACCTTGGGCTCGTCGCCCGGCGCCACCGCCCTGATCGAGACGGGCACCGGCGGGGCGTCCGCCGGTTCCCTGACCGGCTCGCGGACGGGTTCCCTGACCGGCTCCCTGACGTGCCCCTTGGCAGACTCACCGACGGGCTCACGAACAGGTTCGCGGACCGGCTCCCTGACGTGCTCCTTGGGAGATTCGCCGACCTGCGCACGAACAGACTCGCGGACAGGTTCGCGAGCAGGCTGCCTGACGTGTTCGCTGGCGGATTCTCTGGCGGGCTCGCTGACGGATTCTTCTCTGGCGGGCTCGCTGACGGGTTCGCGAAGGGCCTCGGATCGGCCCACCGGCTGCGCCGCCCTCTCGCGCGCGATCTCCACCCGCGCCCGCGTCATAGGCTCGACGGCAGGCGCTGTCGCGGTCTCCTCGGCCGCCTGCCCCACCGGCTCCCGCGCGGGCTCCCGCGCGGGCTCCCGCGCGGGCTCCGCTCGCCGCTCGGCGAGCCGCGTCACCGGTTCCGGCGCGGGCCGCACCGCCGGTTCCTCGTCGGCCTGCGTCCGCGGCTCGTGCTCGGACTCCCGTGCTTCTCCGGCCTCGGACACGGCCTCCGCGCGGGCGTGTCTCGGTGGCTCGTGCGCGGCATCCCACGGCTCTTCCCGTACGGGCTCCGCGCGAGCGTGCCTCGGGGCCTCATGCGCGGGCCGCTCCGCCTCAGATCCATCGCTGACGGGGCTGTCAGGAGCGGAACCGCCAGACGTGGAGAACGCGGACGCCGAACCGCCAGACACCGGACCGCCGGAAGCGGGACCGTCACTCGCCCAAGCGCCGGAAGCAGGGCCGTCCGTGGCGCGGCCGTCGGTCGCGTGGCCGTCGGTGGCGGACGTCGCCGTCGAGGACCAGACCTTCTGTGGGAGACGGGGTGAGGCGCCCTCGGATGCCTCCCTCTCCGGAACGGCGCCACGCTCGGCGCCATACGTCGGTGGATCGGCGGCCGGCAGGCCCAGCTCCCGCACGGGCTGCTCCCGTACGCGGCGCTCCCGCTCCCGCTCCCCCGTACCGTCCTGGGCGGACGCGGCCAGCCTGCGCAGCTTGCGCAGCGCGTCGGGGCCGATGGGCGGCACGGCGGGCTCGCCGTATCCGGCGGCTCCGGCGGCCGTCCGCTCCCCTCTGGGAAGCGCGCGGTCGGCGGCGGGCCGCGCGGCGGCGCCCGTCGTACCCCTCCGGGCTGCGGCGGGCGCGGACCCGACACCCAGCACGGGCGCGGACCCGGCGCCCTGGGCGGTCGCGGAGGCGGCACCCGGGGCGGGCAGGGGCATGGGCGGGGGCACGGCGACGGGTTCGGCGACGGCGGGGACCGCGGCGGCCCCCTTCGCCGCGGCGGCGACCGCCGGCCGCACGGTGGAGGCGGCGGCGCGCCGCTGCCGGCTCCTGGCCTTGCCCTTCACCGCGGGAGCGGATCGCCAGACCCGCACGGTGAGGGTGATCTCGTCCGGCTCGCTGACCGGCGCCATGCGGCACCAGGTACGGGGCTCGGCCAGATAGCGCACCTGCGACTGGAGCAGTTCGGTGAGCCGCTTGCCCTCGATCACGGGCCGGGTCGATAGCCAGGTCACGATCCCGGGCGGGACCAGATAGACCACGTGCCAGGGCGCGTCGAACGGAAGCCCGACGAAGAAGAGGAACGTCCACCACGGGACGAGGACGCCCACGAACACACCGATCCAGACGATGGGAAGCGGTGTCGGCAGCTTCAGGTCGTACAGCTTGTAGAGCCGCTTCTCAATTCGCCAAATATTGGTATATGTGGGCAGATCCACCCGATCCTCCTCTCTGCCTGATCACTTGATGCCGAGCGCCCCCGCGATCGCCTTCGCCGTCACCTCGATGATGTTGGGCACGTAGAAGATCACGCCGATCGCGATCGCCAGAATGATGAACTGCATGAATCTGGTGATCTCTCGAGTGAAGAGGAAGAAGAGCGCGACCACGGAGACCACGACCAAGAAGAGCGGGGCGAAGAACTTGCGCAGGAAGTCCGCCAGCCCCTCGGTGTTGATCCCCGTGGCAGGTGGAGTCGATGGATCGAACGCGATCTCCACAATGGTTTTCAGAATCAATTCACGCCCTCCCGGGGTATGGATCAGCGGCGTCGTGTCCGGTCATGCGCTACCCCACGGGGCGGCTCGCGCCCTGGACTGCCTCGACGAACCATTTGCCGCCCTGCTTCTCCACGGTGAGCCGGTATGCCTGCTCCAGCCCGGCCGGCTGCGACGCCGGATCGTCCGTACGCGGGGTGGCGGCGGCCCCGCCCGACGACACGGCCCACACGACGACGGCGGTGACCTCCCTGGTGCTCTCCGCGCCCGCCGGGACCACGACGTCCTTGAGCTGGGCGAGCGTCAGCGCTCCGTCGAAGCCCTCGATGGTCACGCCGTTCGCGACGTACCGCTGCAGGTCGACCTGGTCCCCCGCCGCGTACGCCTTGAAGAAGCCCTCCAGCTGGGGGCGCAGCTCGGCCTCGGTCGCGGAGTCGCGGTCGGGCTCGGCCAGCTGCGGCAGCCCCGCCGGGTCGGGTGCGGGCAGCAGCCCCGGCTGCGCGGACACGACGAACCTGGACCCGTCGAAATAGACCGGCACGGAAAGCAGGCCGCGCTTGCTGCCCGCCTGGTACGTCACGGTGACGACGGCGTTGCCCGCGTCGCGCACGTTGATGCCCGCGAACTGGAAGGCACCGGCGGACATCCGGCCGTATCCATTCCAGCCGAACTGCTCCTGGGCGCCCTCGGGCAGAAATGCCTTCAATCGTTCCGCTCTTTGTTGCGGATTAGACGCGTCGAAATTCAGATAGACCGCCGCGAACTGATTGGCAAATGCCGCGGCCTGTGTCACCGGAAAACCGGAATCGCTCGGCTCGGGTGTCGCCCCGGTCGAGGTGCTCTCCTGGGTGAACCGTTCGAACGGCGCCCGCACCCCGTTGACGACGATGACGATGATCAACGCCCACAGGATCGCGCGGCCGGTCCAGACGAGCCAGCGGCCCCCGCCACCGCTCCAACCCCCGCGTCTGCGGGCACTCCCGCTCGAGACCGACACCCGTTCAGGGCCCTGCGGAGGGTACGACTCGGGGTCGCCAGCGATCCGAGGATCCGGCTGGACGGTTGACCTGCGAGCCATCACGCCTCCGCTCGCGCCGATCCCCCCGGCTGGCGCGGTGTCGTCTTACTCTCGATCCGGTTATCCGCATTGAAGTTTTCACCCTAGCGGTCGGGCCAATTGTTCCAGGAAAGCCACGCCCATGGTGCAAGCATCGCCGCGACCGAGCAAACCGGGTCTCATCCCGGCCCCACGCCCCACGCCTATCCGTTCTGCCGGAAAAGCACGTTACGCCTGGCCAGCGGCACCATCGATTACCTAACCGCCAGGTATTGCTGTCCTCGCAGCTCAGAGACGTAACGGGGCGGCGATCAGACGTTGAAGCGGAACTCCACGACGTCGCCGTCACGCATGACGTACTCCTTGCCCTCGATCCTGGCCTTGCCGGCGGCGCGCGCCGCGGTCATCGACCCGGCCTCGACCAGCTCGTCGAACGAGATGACCTCGGCCTTGATGAAGCCGCGCTGGAAGTCGGTGTGGATCACACCGGCGGCCTCGGGAGCGGTGGCGCCCTTGCGGATCGTCCAGGCGCGGGTCTCCTTGGGCCCGGCCGTGAGGTACGTCTGCAGCCCGAGCGTCTCGAAACCGACACGGGCGAGCTGGGACAGGCCGGACTCCTCCTGGCCCACGGACTGCAGCAGCTCCAGGGCCTCCTCGTCCGGCAGCTCGACCAGCTCGGACTCGATCTTGGCGTCCAGGAACACGGCCTCGGCCGGCGCGACGATCGCGGACAGCCGCGCCCGCAGGTCCTCGTCCACCAGCTCGTCAGCGTCGAGGTTGAAGACGTAAAGGAACGGCTTGGCGGTGAGGAGGTGCAGCTCACGCAGGTCGGCGGGGTCGATGCCCGCCGCCTTGGCCCCGGCGTACAGGGTGGTCCCGGAGTCGAGCAGCTTGGCCGCGGCCTCGGCGGCGTCCAGCTGGGCCTTGCGGTCCTTGTTGGTCCTGGCCTCCTTCTGGAGGCGGGGCAGCGCCTTCTCGATGGTCTGCAGGTCGGCGAGGATCAGCTCGGTGTTGATCGTCTCGATGTCGCGCTCGGGCGCGACGTCGCCGTCGACGTGCGTGACGTCGGGGTCGGAGAACACCCGGATCACCTGGCAGATCGCGTCGGTCTCGCGGATGTTGGCGAGGAACTGGTTACCCCGGCCCTGGCCCTCGGACGCCCCCTTGACGAGTCCGGCGATGTCGACGAACTCGACCTTCGCCGGCAGGATGCGCGCCGAGCCGTAGATCTCGGCCAGCTTGGCGAGACGCGGGTCGGGCACGCCGACGATGCCCACGTTGGGCTCGATCGTGGCGAAGGGGTAGTTCGCCGCCAGTGCGTTGCCGCTCTTGGTCAGCGCGTTGAAGAGGGTGGACTTGCCGACGTTGGGCAGGCCGACGATGCCGATGCTCAGGCTCACGTAGGCCGAGTTTACGGGCCGCCACGGGTTGCTCCGACACCAGACAGGCAGATCACCTCGGTTCCGCGCAGGGACCGGAGGTAGTGGTCGGAGCCCTCCGCGCACCGGGTCGGGGACTCGACCCGGCCGGTGACCCTCGCCCACGCCCGCTCGGACCCGCACGCGACCTTCACCAGCAGGCGGACCGAGGTCGGGAGGGCCGGACGCTCGACGCAGTCCCCCGCCGCGACGACCCGGCCGTCCTTGCCGAGGCAGGCCACCTGCCCTCCCTTGAGAGGAAGGGCCTCGATCGTCCCCAACGGGCACTGCCTGGCCGTCTCGGTGACTCCTGTGACCCGGCCGTACCAGTCGCCTTCGGCGCACGGCCGCTCCCCGCCGCGCATCGCGACGCAGTCACCGGCGCGCAGCACGCCGCCGCCGTTCCCCGCGTCCCCGGGGTGACGGCCCCCCACGTTGCGGACGCAGGCGGTACGGCCGGAGCCGAGGGAGACGAACTCGTCGGTGTCGGACGGGCAGTGAGGCGGACGTGCGGTGATCCGGCTCACCCGGCCTGTGGCCTGGTCGCAGACCACGAGCCCGACCGCGGTGCCGGTCCGCCGCACGCACGCGCCGTCGGCCCAGGCCAGCGGCGCCGGGGCGGACGGTGCGGCCTCCCGGCCGGAGGCGACGACGGCGCCCAACCCCACGACGAGCGCGATCACAACCCCGGCCGTTATCCCGGCTATCTGGGGGCGCAAGCCGTACGTAGTCACAACACGACTCTGGGTGATGAGCGCTGTTCGCACAAGCCGAACGCGATGCCGGGGCTCCCTACGCCGAGGGCCGGGTCACGGGGATCCCGCACCGCCGGACCGGCATGGCAGGCGGGAGGACACCCGCGCGCCTCCCCCTCCCGAGCCGGATTGCCTGGGATCATCCCGAACCGTGGATGTCGTGGCTCTCGTCCTGCAGCTTGCCGTAGGTATCGCCGTAGGGCTCCTGATCGGGTTCCTGCTGGCACGGGCCAGAATCTCCGAAGCGGAGGCGAGAAGAAGGGCGGCCGAGGACAAGATCGCCTACGTCGAGGGGCAGCTCGCGGAACGGTTCCAGGCCATCAGCGCCCGCGCCCTCGATCTCAACAACCTGCGCTTCCTCGAACTCGCGGAGAACCGGCTGAACACCACCAGGGCCGAGGCCACGGGCGACCTCGACCAGCGCAGACAGGCCGTCGAGAACCTGGTCGGGCCGCTCAGGGACACGCTCGCGAAGGTCGAGAACCAGCTGCGCGAGAGCGAGCTCGGCGCCCGCGCCGCCCGCGCCGAGCTGGGCAAGCAGATGGAGTTCGTACGGCAGAGCTCCGAGCAGCTCAGGAGCCAGACGACCGCACTGGTCCGGGCACTCCAGCGGCCCGAGGCACGGGGCCGCTGGGGCGAGCTGCAGCTCCGCAGGGTCGCCGAGATCGCCGGCATGGCACGCTTCTGCGACTTCGACGAGCAGGTCAGCGCGGCCACTCCCGACGGTCTCGTCCGCCCCGACATGGTCGTACGGCTCAGCGGAGGCAAGAACATCATCGTGGACTCGAAGGTGTCGCTGGCCGCGTACCTGGAGGCGGCGGAGGCGGGCGACCCGGATCTGGCCTCGGCGCGACTCGACGCGCACGCGCGTCACCTGCGCGACCACGTGGACCGGCTGGCCGCCAAGGCCTACTGGCAGGCGTTCAGCCCCGCGCCGGAGTTCATGGTCCTGTTCATCCCCGGGGAGGCGTTCCTCGCCCCGGCACTCGAACGGGACCCCGGCCTGCTGGAGTACGCCATGAACAGGCGGGTGCACATCGCCACGCCGACCACGCTGATCACGATGTTGCGCACCGCCCAGTACGCCTGGCAGCAGGCGGCGCTCAGCGAGAACGCGCGGGCCGTCTTCGACCTGGGCAAGGAGCTCCACGACCGGCTCGGCGGGCTGAGCCGGCACATCGACGGCCTCGGACGGGCGCTGTCCCGGACCGTCACCGCGTACAACAGGACGGTCGGCTCGCTGGAGAGCCGCGTGCTGGTGAGCGCCAGGAAGATGAGCGACCTCGGCCTCACGGACACCGCGCTGGAGAGCCCGGCCATGGTCGAGGAACCGCCCCGCCTGCCCGCCGTTCCGGAGTTGGGGGACGAAGAGCGCGTAAGCGCCTCTCCTGTTCCTGGCCAGAACGGTAAGTTGGCGCGAGACTCGTCGTAAAGGGGGCCACGATGAGAGGCACCGATCAGACAAAGCTCAGGTTGACGGCCCGGGGAGCCATCACCCTGCTCCTCGTCGTCACGTTGCTCGGCCAGATCGTCAAGCCCGGACCGGCTTTCGTCGTGGGCTGTGTCGCGGCCGTCCTGCTGGTCCAACCGCGTGACCTGCTCCCCCTCGTCGTCACGCCGCCGCTGGTCTTCTTCGCGACGGCGGTGTTCGTCGAGTTCGTCCGGTCGCTGAAGGCCGCCTCGATGCTCCAGGCGCTGGGGCTGGGGCTGTTCACCTCGCTGTCGTCCGCCGCGCCGTGGCTGTTCGGCGGATCGGCGGTCGTGCTCGGGATCGCCTGGTGGCGCGGCCTCCCGCAGAACATGCGCGACCTGCGGGAGAACCTGGCCACCCGCGCGGAGGTGCCCCGCCCCCGGCGCGGCCAGGACACCGCTTTCGATCCTGAGCCCGAGGGCTATTTCGAGCCCCGCGTGTACGGCGAGGCCCGCGACTGACCGTCAGAGGCCGCACGCGGGTCGTCAACTGTCGTACGTGGTCGTCAGTGGTCGGGCGCGAGGCTACGGTGAGCACGCGGAATGCGCCTTTCCGACGGCACCGCGACGCCGGAGCGTGAGAGCCTCAGCGGATACGGAAAGGCCCCATTCCGCGCAGGTTCCAGACGGTGCTCGGTGAACGGGAGAGCGACAGTGGCGACGAGCGGCGGCGACTTCGAAGGCCCGTCCGTTGACCTGCTGACCGAGGCCGCCGCGGCCTTCGGGCTGCTGGCCTCGCCCGCGCGCCTGCAGATCGTCTGGGCGCTGTCCCAGGGCGAAAGCGATGTGAGCGGGCTCGCCGAGCGCGTGGGCGGCGCGCTGCCCGCGGTGAGCCAGCATCTGACCAAGTTGAAGCTGGCGGGGCTGGTGCGGTCGCGGCGCGAGGGGCGCCGGGTCGTCTACCTGATCCACGATCAGGACGTTGTGACCATGGTCCGGTGGCTGGTCGGGCGGCTGGCCGACCGCGGGGAGGCGTCGAGGCACGTCCGTGGTCTGGGCGCCTGAGTCCCTGCCCGACGCCGGTCGGCGCGGCGGTCCCGAGGCTGACGGCGGGCCGCCGGACCACGTCTCCATCACCGACGTGGCCGAGCTCACCTCGCTGGAGGTGCTGCGGCTGATGCGAAGCGGACCGCGCGGTCTGCTGGAGGCGCACGCCGAGGACCGCCTGCTGCGGTACGGCGAGAACGCGGTGGCGCCGCGGAGCCCGGCCTCATGGCTACGGCGTCTCGCGCGCAGCCTGCGCGATCCGTTCGCCATGGTGCTGCTGTGCCTCGGGCTGGTGTCCGCGGCCATCGCGTCGTGGGGAACCGCCTGCGTGGTGCTGGTACTCGTGGTCGTCAGCTGCGTGCTGCGCTCCGGCGGGGAGCACCGCGCCGACCGGTCCGTGGCCGCGCTCCGTGAGCTGGTCGCCACCACCGCGACGGTGCGGCGCCGGGCAGACGAGACCGCGGCGCCGGTGTCGCGGGAGATCCCCGTCGACCATCTCGTCCCCGGCGACGTGATCGGGCTGGGTCCGGGTGATCTGGTCCCCGCGGACGTGCGGCTGCTGCGATCGAGCGGTCTCACCGTCCATCAGGCGGCGCTCACCGGTGAGTCCCATCCCGTCGCCAAGCACGCGGTCGACGTGCCCGCCGACGCGGAGACGGATCTGTTCGACCGGCCCTATCTGTGCTTCCACGGCAGCAGCGTGGCGTCCGGCAGCGGCTTCGCGGTCGTCGTGGCGACCGGCGCGGGCACCCGGTTCGCCGGGGCGCATCGGGGAGGCATGCGAGAACGCGGGCCGTCCTCGTTCGACCGCTCGGTGAACGGGATCTCCTGGTTGCTCATCCGGTTCATGCTGCTGATCCCGCCGGTCGTGCTCCTGACGAACGCCGCGTTGCGGGGGCGCGGGCTGGAGGCGCTGCCGTTCGCCATCGCGGTGGCCGTCGGGCTGACACCCGAGATGCTGCCCGTGATCGTCACCACGGCGCTGGCCCGGGGCTCGGCCGTCCTCGCGCGAAGCCACGGGGTGATCGTGAAGCGGCTGCCCGCACTGCACGATCTCGGCGCGGTGCACGTGCTCTTCACCGACAAGACCGGCACTCTCACCCAGGATCTGCCCATCCTCGACTGCTCCCTCGACCCGGACGGCCGGCCCGATCCGGATGTCCTCCGCTGGGCGGCCGTCAACAGCCTGTGGACGCTCCAGCTCGCCGATCTCCCCAACCCGGACGCCCTCGACGAGGCCATCCTCGACGCCGCCGAGCGGCTCGGGGGCACCCTGCCCGCGTCCGACGGCGTTGCCGCGCTGCCCTTCGACCCCGTGCGCCGCAGCTCCTGCGCGGTCGTCCAGAGCCCGGACCGTACGGCGGTGCACACCCTGGTGGTCAAGGGCGCCGCCGAGGACGTGCTGGATCGCTGCACCCTGGTGCGGACCGGCGGCACGGAGGTGGAACTCGACGCCGCCGCACGGGGCCGCATACGCCGTCTCGCCGAGGAGAAGGCCGCGGAGGGCCTTCGGCTGCTCGCCGTCGGGCTCGCGGATCGCCCCGCGCGCCCCGGTTCGTACGGCCCCGGCGACGAGCACGATCTCACCTTCCTCGGCTTCGTCGGGCTCCGCGACACGCTCACACCGCATGCCGAGGACGCGCTGGCCGTCCTCGCCGGCCGCGGTGTCGCGGTGAAGGTCCTCACCGGCGATCATCCGGGCACCGCCGCCCGCGCCTGCCGCGATCTCGGCCTCGATCCGGGCACGGTCGTCGTCGCCGACCACATCGACGGCCTCACCGACGCGGCCGTGGCCGAGCTCGCCATGCGGAGCACGGTCGTCGCACGGTGCACCTCCGAGCACAAGGCGCGCATCGTCCGGGCGCTGCGCGCGGCCGGGCACACGACCGGATTTCTCGGCGACGGCGTCAACGACCTTCCCGCGCTGCGGGCCGCCGATGTCGGGATCTGCCCGAGTGACGCCGTGGACGTGACGCGGCAGACGGCCGACGTGGTTCTGGCGTCGAAGGACCTCACCGCCATCGATCACGCGATCATGGCCGGTCGCCGCAGCACCGGCAACATCGTCACCTATCTGCGGATCGTGCTCTCCTCCAACCTCGGCAACGTCATCGCGATGCTCGGGGCCGGACTGCTCCTGCCGTTCCTGCCGATGCTGCCGGCCCAGGTCCTGGTGCAGAACCTGTGCTTCGACGCCGCCCAGCTGGCGTTCGCCTTCGATCGGCCGGATCCCGCCGTTCTGCGGCGTCCCTCACGGCTGCGGCCACGCGACCTCACGCGTTTCATCGCCGCCTTCGGCCCGCTCAACGCGCTCGCCGACCTGGCCACCTTCGCGGTACTGGCGTCGGCCGTGCCCTGGTCCGCCCAGGTGACCGGTCAGAGCGCCTTCCACTCCGGGTGGTTCGTCGAGAACCTGCTCACGCAGGGGGTGGCGATACTGGTGCTGCGCGGGCGGCGCCACGTTCCCCTCCCGCTCGGGATCGCCGTCTGTTTCCTCGTGATCGTGGGCGTACTGCTGCCGCTCTCGCCGCTCGCTCCGCTTCTGGGCATGACGACCCTCCCGTTCGCGTACTACCTGCTGGTCGCGATCGTCGTGCTGCTCTACGGCGTCGTACTCCGTGCCGCCAATGCGTTCTTCGAGCGTCGCCACGCGGATCGGCCGTAGCGCCCCGGTCCACGTCTCGCCATGTTTCCCGCCGTGGTCGGGTGGCCCCGCGTTCGCTCAGCCGTACGAGAGGTCGGAGCAGGCATCGTCCGCGGCGGAGCGGGCCTTGCCCGCGACGCTCGTCGGCAGCGCGACGGGCGTGGAGGCACTGGGGTCGGGCGTCCTCACGTACGACCGGCCCAGGATGACGGTGACCCCGCGATCGGTCACCCGCCGGAACTTCGCGCCGGGGAACATGCGCGCGACGGTCCTGGCCCGCTCCGCCTGGCCGGGGCCGTACTCGATCAGGGTGGCGGCGTGGTTCTGGGAGTCGGCGGTCGCGACGCGGGTGACCGTGAACCCGGCGGTCGTCAACCTGTCGGCCGCACGGGCGGCGAGGCCGGTGACCGTGGTGCCGTTGTAGACAGTGACGCTGATCCCCGTGCCGGAGACCGCCGCCGCGGGTGTGGGGGACGGGAGGCCGGACGGGCGCGCCTTGCCGCTGGCGTCCACACCGTCGATCGTGCGGTCCGCCCTGAGCGCCGCCCACAGGGCGTGGGCCTCGGACTGGACGATCGCGACCCGTGCCCCCTGATAGCGCCAGGGCAGGGTGACGAACTTGGTGTCGCGCAGGTCGATGTCCTTCATCGACATCGCGAACGACAACAGCTTGTCGGCCGACCCGAGACCGGGGTCGAAGGTCATCGACCCGGCGGCCGCCTCGACGAGCGGGAGCAGGGTGGCCGGGTTGAGCCCCTGCGCCTTCACCTTCCTGATCAGACTGGAGAGGAACGCCTGCTGCCTCTGGATGCGGCCGATGTCGGAGCCGTCGCCGATGCCGTGCCGGATGCGCACGTAGTTCAGTGCCTTGACGCCGGCCACGGTCTGTCGTCCCTTGGTGAACAGCAGCCTGCCGCGCGAGCCCAGGTTGGGGTCGAGGTCTCCCTCGTAGACGTCCTTGGGCAGGCAGACCCGCACGCCCCCGACCGCCCTGGTCATCGCGGAGAAGCCCTGGAAGTCGACCACGACGGTGTGATCGACGCGCAGGCCGGTCAGTTTCTCCACCGTGTTCTGCGTGCAGGCCGGATTGCCCTTCGCGGTGAGCCCGAGGGTGAACGCCGTGTTGAACATGACGTCGCTCTGCGGCCTGGTCCACGTGCCATCGGGCAGGCGGCACCGCGGAATGTCCACCAGGGTGTCGCGTGGGATCGACACGGCGACCGCGTGCTTCCTGTCGGCGTAGACGTGCAGCAGGAACGCGGTGTCGGAACGGCCCACGTCACCTTTGCCGCCGCCCAGCCTGCTGTTCTTTCCTGACCGCGAGTCCGACCCGATGACCAGGATGTTCTGACCGGCGAAGGTCGCGGCGGGCCGCTGACGGTCGATCCCCTTCTCGTCGAAGGTGTTGATGCTCGCGTCGAGCCGCGAGTAGATCCATCCGGCTCCCACGACGAGCACGGCGACGAGCGACGCCACCGTGACGAGGGTGATCAGCAGGATGCGCCGCCCGCGCGACGGCTTCCGGGCACCCCCACGCCGCCGCTCGGCCGATGATCGCCGACTGTCCGTGGTGGGTGCCCTCATACCTATCGCTCCTGCGGGGAGAACGACCACAGAGCAGCCGTCGCTTGTATAGTTGCGCAATGTAGCAAACTTGGCGCGCGGGTACGGATCACCGAATCTCGTGTCCCGGCGAAGACAGAACGGATGGGGGCGCGATGTTTCTGCGCAATGGCCTGGAGCCCGGGCACCTGCTGATCCTGGGGCTCGTGGTGATCCTGCTGTTCGGTTCCAAGAAATTGCCGGACACCGCCCGCGCGCTGGGCAAGTCACTGCGGATCTTCAAGAACGAGACCGCGGCGATGCGGAACGACGCCACGGCGCCCTTCGAGACGCCCTTCGAGACGCCCTCCGAGACGCCCGACGCGACGACCGGTGTTCCGACCGATGCTCCGATGGCCGTGACGGCCGCCGCGGTGGGCGATGCTCCGGTCGGCGCGGCGCCGATGCCCTCCACACAGCGGCAGGCACCTCCCGGGACCCCTACGGCACCCGCGGCCGGTGAGCCCGGCCGTACGCGTACCGAGGGTGGGTCGTCGCGGGCCGATGACGTTCGCTAGTGCCGGGAGGGACGATGGCTTCCGGGCCGTCTTCCGGGAGGACGACGTGGTGCTGACGGACTTTCAGGCCGAGGGAACGGGCCGAGGAGCGCACCGCTCAGCCGCCGTTCTGCTGTGGGCGCTGGTGTGGCTCCTCGAGGTTTACGGTCTCCTGGTGACCGGCTGACCAGAACCCCGCCCTCCGCTCGGCCGCCATGAGCTCGGCGTCATGGGCTCGGCCGACGTGTGGCTCGGCGTCATGGGCTCGGCCGACGTGTGGCTCGGCGTCATGGGCTCGGCCGTTTGCGGGATTGGCGTCGTGGCGTCCAGGCCGGTCACCGGCGTGCGGAACGCTGCGGAACACGCCGTCGCGGCTCTTCCTCCCGGCGGCCTGACGGGAGCCGGGAGGAAGCCGGTGGATCACTCGCGCGGTGAGCGCGGACGTACCCGGGACGTGACCGGGTACGTGGAACGCACCTAGGACGAGGCGCGCAGGTCCCGGCGGAGCTCGTGGGGAAGGGCGAACCGCATGCTCTCCTTCACGGACTCGACCTCCTCGACATCGGTGAAGCCGTGCTCGGCGAGCCTTCGCAGGACGCCGTCGACCAGTTCCTCGGGGACCGACGCGCCGCTCGTGACGCCGACCGTGGTCACGCCGTCGAGCCACTCGTCCTGGATGAAGGAGGCGTCGTCCACGAGGTAGGACGCGGCGGCGCCGTAGTCCTTGGCCACCTCGACCAGGCGCTTGGAGTTGGAGGAGTTCGTGGAGCCCACCACGATGACAAGCTGGGACTCGGCCGCGATCTGCTTGACCGCCGTCTGCCGGTTCGACGTGGCGTAGCAGATGTCGTCGCTCGGCGGGTCGATCAGGTTCGGAAAGCGCTCGCGCAGCCGGGCGACGGTCTCGTTGGTCTCGTCGACCGAGAGTGTCGTCTGGGAGAGCCAGACGACACGGTCGGGATCACGCACCGCGACCCCGCCGACGCCGTCGAGGCCGTCGACCAGCTGGATGTGCTCGGGAGCCTCGCCCGCCGTGCCCTCGACCTCCTCGTGGCCCTCATGGCCGATGAGCAGGATGTCGTAGTCCTTCGCCGCGAAGCGCTTGGCCTCGTTGTGCACCTTGGTGACCAGCGGGCAGGTCGCGTCGATGGTACGGAGCCTCCGCTCGGCGGCCTCGTCGTGCACGCTGGGCGCCACGCCGTGGGCGGAGAACACCACGATCGCGCCCTCGGGCACCTCCTCCGTCTCATCGACGAAGATCGCGCCACGCGCCTCCAGCGTCCGGACCACGTGGGTGTTGTGGACGATCTGTTTGCGGACGTAGATGGGTGCGCCGTACTGGTCGAGCGCCTTCTCCACGGCCTCGACAGCTCGGTCCACTCCCGCGCAATAGCCGCGCGGCTTGGCAACCAGGACACGACGGGTCGCGGGGGTATATGGCTCCATGTTCCTATGCTATGTGGAGCGTCAGCCGCCTCTTGACCTCTCTCGCAACATCCGAACACGACTCCTCTGGAGCAGCGATGTCCCTCTTCCGAGCACTCACCAAGCCTCTCCGTAGCCTCTTCAAGAGAGGCGACGAGCTGAAGGACAAGGCCAAGGACCTGCCGGTGAACGCGCTGCAGACCACCCTCAGCGGGGTGGGACAGGCTCTGCTGATCGGCGACCAGGTCCGTTCCACGATCAAGCGCATCACCACGCCGGAGAGCGAGGAGGCCCCCGCGCCGGCGCCGACCGTGGCCGAACCGGCGGCGGAGGAGGAGCGGCCGGCCCGTCGCCAGCCCGTCATCTTCGCCCCACGCCCGTCGGCCAAGGAGGAGCACGAGCCCAACGGTTCCAAGGCCGCCGAGGAGCCGGTGATCATTTCCCCGGACAAGAAGGCCGAGTGGGAGGCTCCCGCGGTCGAGAAGCCCGTCGAGAAGCCCGCGCCCGAGCCCTCCGCCGCGGAACAGCCGGAGCCCCAGGTCACCACCCCGGAGAAGCCGGCCGCGGAGAAGCCCGCTCCCAAGAAGCCCGCCGCGCAGGAGGAGGTCAAGCCGGAGGCCGAGAAGGCCGCCGCCAAGCCCGAAGCCGAGAAGCCCGCCCCTGAGAAGCCGGCCGCGCAGAAGCCCGCTCCCAAGAAGCCCGCGCCCAAGAAGCCGGCCGCGGAGAAGCCGGCCGCGGAGAAGCCGGCCGCGGAGAAGCCCAAGACCGCGAAGCCGCGCACGAAGAAGGCCGCCGAGGCCGCGGCGGAGGCCGAGCCCACCGTGGTCCCGAAGGCGCGCGCCAAGAAGAAGGCGGCACCCGAGGTCGAGGAGGCCGCCCTCGCCGAGCCGTACCCCGGCTACGCGGGGCTGACGCTGGCTTCGCTGCGTGCCCGCATGCGCGGCAAGTCGGCCGACCAGATGCGCGACCTGATCGCCTACGAGAAGGCGACGGCGGACCGGGAAGACGTGGTCCGCATGTACGAGACTCGCCTGGCCAAGATCGAAGCCGGTTCCTGATTTGAGCGCGAAGACCTCTCCTGAGGCGCCGCTTCCGATCCGTTCGGTGCTCCAGATGGTCGCCCAGTGGATCGGGAGGCTGGGCACCGTCTGGGTCGAGGGGCAGATCACCGAGCTGACCGCCCGGGGCGGAACGATCTTCCTCACCCTGCGCGACCCGGTGGCCAACGTCTCGGCCCGGGTCACCTGCTCCCGGGGCGTGTACGAGGCGAGCCTGCCCAGGCCGGTCGACGGTGCCCGGGTCGTCATGCACGTCAAGCCCGACTTCTGGGTGAACAAGGGGTCCTTCGCCTTCACCGCGACCGAGATCCGGCCGGTCGGCGTCGGAGAGCTGCTGGCCCGGCTGGAACGCCTGCGTCGGCTCATCATCTCCGAGGGCCTGACGAACGCCGACCGCAAGCGGAGGCTGCCCTTCCTCCCCTCCACTATCGGCCTCGTCTGCGGTAGGGACTCGGCCGCCGAGCGTGACGTGATCGAGAACGCTCGCCGCCGCTGGCCCGCCGTGAGGTTCAAGGTGGAGGCGGTCGCCGTGCAGGGGCCGTACGCCGTGGGCGAGGTCACCGAGGCGCTGCGCAGGCTGGACGCGGACCGCGAGGTCGATGTGATCATCGTCACGCGGGGCGGGGGCTCGCTGGAGGACCTGCTGCCGTTCTCGGACGAGTCGCTGGTGCGCGCGGTGGCGGCGTGCCGTACACCCGTGGTCAGCGCGATCGGGCACGAGCAGGACAGCCCGCTGATCGACCTCGTGGCGGACGTGCGCGCCTCCACCCCGACGGACGCGGCCAAGAAGGTCGTGCCCGACGTGGGTGAGCAGCTCACGCTGGTGCGCCAGCTCAGGGATCGCGGTCGCCGCGTGCTGGGCGGCTGGCTCGATCGGGAGCTCTCCTGGCTCAGGTCGGTCCAGTCGCGGCCCTCACTCGCCGATCCGGTACGCGAGCTCGACCGCCGGGCCGAGCAGGTGGACGCGCTGCGCGAGCGGGCCCGTCGCTGCCTGGGCTCCTCCCTGGACCGCTCCGCGGACTCGCTGGAACACCTGCGTGCCCGCCTCGTCGCGCTGTCCCCGGCGGCGACGCTGGAGCGTGGCTACGCGATCGTCCAGCGCCCCACAGGGGAGGTCGTACGGCTCGCGGGCGAGGTCAAGCCCGGCGACGAGCTGACCGTCCGTTTCCCCGACGACCGGGTCACGGTGACGGCGACGTCCACGTGAGACAGGGTTGACGCGCTCCCCAGCCTGAAGGACTGCCTGAAGGCTGGGGATTCAGCCCATGCCGTGTCATGCGGCACCTCTGCGGCTTCTCGCTTCACCGACCTGTGCCACCCCCAAGCGGTGGCGCGAACGGTCATGGCGCGGATTATCTCCACCTGTCGTACTCGGACTCTAAGGTTGGTGCGTGGCCGACGAGAAGACATCCCCAGAGAAGGCGTCCCCCGAGGAGAAGCCCCCCTCCTACGAGCGGGCCCGCGAGGAGCTGACCGAGGTCGTTCGGCGGCTGGAGACCGGCGGGCTCACCCTGGAGCAGTCCATCGAGCTGTGGGAGCGGGGCGAGAAGCTGGCCGCGATCTGCGAGGAGTGGCTCCAGGGCGCTCGGGTCAAGCTCGCGGCGGCCATGGCGGAGCGCCAGGAGCCCCAGGAGGAGACGCCGTTCTGAGCCGGGAGCGGCCGCGCTCTCGTGCGGCTCAGGATCAGCCGCTCTGAGTCGGACGGCACTCGATCCGGCAGCTCGAAATCCCGGCAGCTTGGAAGCCCAGCGGCTCTGGTTCAGGCACCGCGGCTGGCGACGCCGCGTCAGGCTGCCCGGATCAGGTGGCGGGCTTGGGCTGGACCACCAGGGAGGCGGCGAGCGCGGTCAGCTCGTCCCAGTCCGCGGACCCGGTCACCACGACCGTGCGATCCGGGAGGATCCGGATCAGCGACCGCTGGTTCTTGTCCTGGCGGAAGCGTTCCTCCCAGGCCGTGCCGTTGATCTGGCGGGTGCCCGTGGCCTTGTCGGAGTTGGCCATCCGGTTGGCGAAGTCGGCGAGCGGCGTCTCGTTGCTCTGCGCCACCATGGCGTGCATCCGCTTGTCGGTGGCGAAGCCCAGCCGCCACGTGACGACACCGGCCTTGTCGGTGAGCTGGGAGCTGGTCGGGACCCAGTTCGGAAGCACCTGACCCGGCACCTCGATCGTGTACGACGCGGCGCGCGCGGCGTTGACCTTGTCGATCGAGAAGTCGATGCGGGGAATGTGCTCGCTCTTGCCGTTCGGCATGAAAAAGAGGATCAACGAACCGGCGGCCAGGCAGACGATCAGCGCGAACGCGTAGCCGTAGAAGCCCTCAGTGAATCGGCGCACGTCAGGGGAGCCTACCGGCATCGGACCACCATGCGGACAAGCGCGATACTTCCGCAACATCCCGTTATGAGAAGAACGCTACCTAACGGGGAATCACTTTCCGAGGCGAACGCTCACGGGGAGGCACGCGTTGACGGCTACGGTACGGACGCCGGACGGAAGAAATCTCGCGGTCGACGAGCGGGGCCGGCCGGGCGGCAACCCGGTCTTCCTGCTGCACGGCACCCCCGGCAGCAGGCTCGGGCCGGTTCCACGGGCGTCCGTCCTCTACCGCCTGGGGATCCGGCTGATCAGCTACGACCGGCCGGGATACGGCGGGTCGGACCGGAAGTTCGGCCGGTCCGTGGCCGACGTGGCCAAGGACGTGTCCACGATCGCCGACGCCCTCGGCATCGACCGGTTCGCGGTCGCCGGGCGCTCGGGCGGCGCGCCGCACGCGCTGGCCTGCGCCGCGCTCCTGCCCGAGCGCACGACCAGGGTGGCGGCCCTGGTCCCGCTGGCGCCGCGCGCGGCGGAGGGGCTCGACTGGTTCGAGGGCATGGCCCGGTCGAACATCATCGAGTTCACCGCGGCCGCGAACGGGCACCAGGCGGTCGCCGAACTCCTGTCGGCGGCCGTCGCCCAGGTACGGGAGGACCCGACCCGCCTGGTCCCGGCGCTCACCGCCGACCTGCCGGAGCCGGACCGCCACGTCGTCGCCGACTACGGGATCCGGCGGATGTTGGCCAGGAACTTCGCCGAGGCGCTCAAACACTCCGACGCGGGCTGGGTGGACGACGACCTGGCCTTCAACGCCCCGTGGGGCTTCGACCCGGCGAACATCACCGTGCCCACCATGCTGTGGCACGGAGACGAGGACGTGTTCTCCCCGGCCGGGCACGCGCGCTGGCTCGGCGAGCGCATCCCCGGCGCGAACGTGATCATCGAGTCCGGCGCCGCCCATTTCGCCGCGCTGCACGTCCTGCCGGACATCCTGACGTGGCTGACCACGTCCCGGCTCCCGGAAGGCGGCGTCAGAACGGCTGGGGTTCCAGGTCTCGGTTGATACGCCGTCCCTGCCTGAGGTCCGCCAGCGCCGGATGGTTCTCCCCCAGAACCCTGGCCATGATCGCCAATATCCGCCGCTGGGCGAGATCCGCTTCCTCCATGCGGCCGGCCGACCGCATGGTGATCGACAGGTTCGCCGCGCAGACCAGCGTGTCCGGGTGTTCCTCCCCCAGTTTCTGGCGCAGCCTGTCAAGGGTGGCCAGCTCCAGCGCCTCCGCCTCGCCGGCACGACCACCGGCTCCCAGGCAGTTGGCCAGGTTGATGGCGGCGGCGAGCGTGAAAGGGTGGCTGTCACCGAGTTGCCCGAGCAGACCCTCGTACGCCCGCGTGGCACCCTCGGTCGCCCGAGGCACCTCACCCGTGCCACGCTGGTAGATCGCCACGTTGTTGAGCGCGATCAGAGTGCCGGGGTGCGAGTCGCCGAGGTCCTCGCGGTAGATGTTCATGATGCCGCCCGCCATCTCCAGCGCCCCGGCCTTGTCACCGAGCGCCGACAGGCAGCAGGCGAGCTCCAGGGTCCCCGCCAGCGCGTCGGGCGTTCCCGGGTAACGCTCCCGGTACCTCTCCTCCGTCTCCAGCGCCACCTGCCACGCCTCCTGATGCGCGCCGCCCCGGCGCAGCGACACCGCGAGGCTCTTGGCGGCGCGCAGCGTGTCCATGAAGCCCTCGCCCAGCGACTCGCGATAGTGCTGCAGCGTCGTGCGCAGCAACTCGATCGACTCCCGGTAGCGGCCGATCTCGCGCAGGTCACGAGCGAGGTGGGTGGCGGAGAACAGCGTGTACGGATGAGTCGGGCCGAGCACCTCCCTACGCAGCTGCAGGGTCTTCTCGTCGCGCTCGCGCGCGTTGACGCCGTCGCCGACGAGCCGGTAGGACAGCGCGAGATTGTGGGCCGCGGAAAGGGTCTTGTGGTACTCCTCGCCGTACAGCCGCTTCCACATCTCGTAGGTCGCCAGGTCCATCTCCAGCGAGCGTTCGTACTCGCCGAGCGCGCGCAGGTCGGCCGCGAGCCCGCCCGCGGTCATCAGCGTGTGCGGATGCTGCTCCCCCACCACCTCGCGCTGGCGTTCGAGCGTCCACTCGTCCAGCTCTCTGGCCTCCTCATAGAGCCCCTGGGAACGCTTGACGTTGGCGATGTTGAACAGCAGGTGCAGCCGCTGCCGCTCGTCCCTGCCGAACGTCTCCTCCCAGTAGTTGGCCAGGTAGTCGCCGAGGGTCAGCGCGGCCTCCAGATCGCCGCGCTTCCACAGGTAGCGCACCCGGTCGGTGAGCAGCCGCCGGACCGGTTCCTCCTGGCACTCGGTGGCCCGCGACGGCTGCAGGTGCTGCCAGATGAGGTCGAACCGGATCCAGTTCTCCGGGTCGTCCACCTCGCCCTGGTTCGGCCGCGCCTTCTCCAGGACGCGGTGGACCACGTGGCACGCCTCGTCCTGCTCATCCTGGGTCATCTGGCCGCGGATCACGGCCTGGACCAGCCGGTGCACCTGGATGGTGTTGTTGGCCTGGTCCACCTTCGCCAGCGCGAACCTGCCGATCTCCCGGATGACCCGCCCGAGCACGAGCTTCTCCTGCAGCGTGTCATCGTACGGCAGGAGCGAGCGCATCATCTCGTCGCTGTAGAGCAGCTGCATCGAGATCGGCTCGGCGGCGAAGAACGCGCAGAGTTCGAGCAGCCGGACCGACGCGGGCGAGGTCTCACGCAGCTTCGCCAGCGAGAGGTTCCAGGTCGCCGCCACCGGATGTGGATAGTCGGCCGGCTGTCCGAGCGACAGCACCCGCGCGCTCTCCGTCCTGAGCTGTTCGAGGAACGTCGCGGCCGGCATGCCCGTCTCGGCCAGCCAGGCCGCCGCCTGTTCGACCGCGAGCGGCAGGTAACCCAGCGCGTCCGCCACGTCGAGAGCGTCGGACTCGGCCAGCCCCGGCACCCGCCGGCTCAGGTGCTCAAGGCTCTCTTCCTGGCTGAACACGTCCACTTCGAGAGGCGCGGCGACCCTCGACCAGGACTGGTTGCGCGAGGTGACCAGGACGTGGCCGGTCCCGCCGGGGAAATATCCGGTCAGCTCCTCGGGATCACCCGCGTTGTCGAAGATCAGCAACCAGCGGGCGTACGGGGTGCCGCGCCGCAGCGCCTCACGGACCCCGGTGACGACCTCGGCGACGTTCTCCCCCACCGGAATGCCGAGTTGCCGGGCCAGCTCCTCGAACGCGGAGTTGATCGAGTCGGTCTGCTCGGTCGACACCCACCACACGACGTCGTAGTCCGCTTTGAACCGGTGCGCGTACTCCAGGGCGACCTGCGTCTTGCCCACGCCTCCGAGGCCGTACAGGGCCTGGGGCAGCACCACCGCGGCCTTGCCGCCGACGAGCTGGTCGCGCAGGGTCTCCAGTACCGCGCCGCGCCCGGTGAAGGCGGCGTTCCGCGCGGAGACGTTCCACACCTGCGGCTCGCTCCCCGGGAATCGCGCGCCGATGGCCGCCACGTCGACCGCCACGGACTCCTCGGAACCGTTGAGCGCTTTCAGCAGCGTGCTCGCCGCCGACCGCTCCCCGATGCGGGTGAGATCGGCCAGCGCCCGGTCACCGAACGGCGAAGGGAAACGTGCCTCAGAGACGCGGATCGGGACCAGCTCACCCCGGCCCGCCGACTCGGCGGCCACCAGCCGGGACCAGATCGTCGCCGCGCCGGGCACCCGCAGGAAGGCGCCCGACAGCACGGTGACCACCCGCGCCGCCTCCGTGGTCGTCTCGGCCGGCCCCTCCATGTCGATGCCGGTGAGCACGGCCCGGTAGCCATGGCGTTCCAGCACCGCGGCGATCCAGTCGGCCCACATCCGGTCCTCGGACGCGTAGTAGACGTGCACGTCGGAGTGCAGCCCGGCGTGCCGCCGTACGAACAGGTCGAGATGCCGCATCCGGATGGATTCGTCCATCGATGGGAAGGACGTGACCGCTCCCTCGGTGATCGCGGAGGTGAGCCGTTCGAAGGCGGCGAGCATCGACCCCGGCCGGTTCGGCTCGTCACCGAACGTGGCGAGCGTCTCCTCGAAGGCGTAGAAGGGCATGTACGGCACCTCGACCGCGCCCCAGTAGTGGTTGCGGTCCTCGACGGCCATCCCGTTGGGGAACCGGTCGAACTTCCGGCGGGCGAGGCTGCGCCCCGCGTCGCATTTCTCCTTCTCGCCGATGTCCACCCGCATCGGTACGGGCAGGATCCGGATGGCCCGGTCGCGATAGCGCTCGTCGATGTGCCTGGCGACCGCCGAGGCCCCGTCTATGCCCTGGTCGGACAGGGTGAAGCAGGTGACGAGCACGTCCGGCATCTGCACGGTGCAGATCTCCGCGATGTCACTCAGGCCGGTACGGCTGTCGATGAGGGTGTAGTCGTAGCACGCCTTCATGTCGGCGCGCAGCGCGTCGAAGAACTGACCCCCGCCCTGCCGGTCGTAGAAGTTGTCCCAGTCGAAATTGGACACCAGGGAGGAATAGTCACGGTTCTGCCGCCCGGCGGAGATGAGGTCGAGGGTGCCCCCCTCGGGAAAATGCGCCCAGTCCAGGGAGACCGCGTGCGGCTCCACCCGCGCGTACGCCTTGTGCCAGTCGCCCGGGCGTTCCTCGTTCCTGATGGCGGCCCACTGGTAGTTGGTGATGAGGTCGATCACGCCGGTGGTCGCGCCCATGATCCCAGGTTCGAGAAAGGGCCGGAAGAATTTGTGCAATCCTGGCGATTCGAGGTCCCAGTCGACGATCAGTACGCGCAGTCCGCTGCTCGCCAGGATCCAGGCCGTGTTGGCCAGCGCCATCGTCCGCCCGGTACCGCCCTTGTAGGAGTAGAAGGTGACGATCCGGCCCTCGCTCATGTGATCACTCCTCCGGCCCGATCAGCCTCGGTCTGTCGGTCGACGGACCCGCCGGCGGATAGGCGGGAGCCCGTTTCAGGTAGTGCTGCGACGCCCTGTTCAGGACCTCCGGCAGCGTGTTTCTGAAGGAGTCGAGCGTGGGCACGTCGGGCACCGCGTCCGGCTCGGTGAGCTTGTTGCCGAGCGCCTCTCGCAGGCACACCTTCAGTCGTGCCTCGTTCGCCATGGTCTGCGCGTCTTCCCTGTTCCAGGGCACCATCACGGTGATCCACCGACGCCCGGGACGGTCGATGCCCCGGAGGGAGGCGCGGCAGTCGTCCATGGTGGTGGCCCACGGATCGACGAGCATCACCGCGGGCGAGCGCGGCTCGTCCGCGGAGAGCGCCTCGGCGTGCTGGTCGAGCGCTCCCACCTCCGGCAGGTATCCACGCGCGCGAGCCAGCTCCATCGCGTGGTCGGCCAGCGGGCGGGCCCCGTTGGACGTGCGGAAGGGATCCCACTCCTGCGGCTTCCGCCCGTAGTGGTACGCCCTCCGCCCCGGAGGCAGGTGATCCTCGTCGGGCGCCAGGACCGTGACCGTGATCGGCCGCTCCGCGGTGTTGTCCTCGAACGCGCTCGGCACCGTGGTGTAGTCACGGATGTGGCCCCGGGGCATGGGCGAGTTCCGTGCGACCTCGACGATCCGTTTCGCCAGCTCCATGGTGGCGGCCTGGTAATGGGTCCGGTACCTGTTCAGCTTCATGATCCCGTAGAAGCCCTCCTCGACGTACCGCGCGCCGAGGTCGGCGTGGTTGAACTGGATCGTCTGCGCCGCCGCGGGCATCCTGGTCGGCCGTATGGGGGTCCATATCGCGGGGACGATGGCGTCCGGAATCGGCAGCCCCAGATCGGAGCGGCCGCGTCCGCGTTCCAGAAAGGCCGCCCATTCTCTGCCGCACTGATCGCTCTCGAAGTAGCGTGGGGAATAGAGCGGCACGAAGACCCGGCAGGTGGAAAGGCGCTCCGAGATCTTCTCTTTCCAGTTGTCGCCTGTCCGTAATTCGCGATCCATGTATCCGGCCGCCCCCGACGGGACCTCCGTCAGGTGCATGATGTGCTGGCAGAGCTCTCTGAAGAGCTTTTCGACCCACCGGTTGGAATCACTGCCGTCGGTGACGTCATACGGCGGGACGTGCGCGTAACTCAGGAAGAAATACGGCTCCTGGGGGTCCCCGTCGGGTCGTGACGCGGTCATTCGCCTCCTTCCTTCCGAGATCCTCACTATAGGAACCTCGACCTACGTGAGAAAAGTCTCGAAAGGAAAGCTGCAAGGACGTTACATTACGCGCGCCGGCCGGGCGTCAGTTCTCGGCGCGAACGATCCATTTCGCCTGGTGATCCCGCGCCGACCTGGCGGCGGCCTCTTCCGCGTCCGGTGGGACGGGCTCGCTCAGCCAGGGCGTGACCGACCGCCGCATTCCGGCCACGAACAGATCTCCCACCTGCGTCATCGCACCACAGGCCGCGAGCGTTTCGATCGCTTCCGCGGTGTGCGCCCGCCAGCGGGCGAAGTGCGTCTCCCCCTGGTCCGGGGCGTCCAGGCGCCGCACCCGCCAGAAGTCGGTGACCGCGACGTGCGCGTAGGTACCCTGGAGCAGTCCCTCCAAGGGCCGGGGATCGTCCCGCCAGGGCGCGTAGTAGAGCCGCCTGTCGGTCTCGTCGTAGAGATCGAGGATGTCCAGCACGGCGCCCAGCTTGACGTGCTGGAACTCGTGGATCACAAGGAGCGCGAGCGTCGCGGGATCAGCCGGGAGCGCGGCCGCGACCGCGCCGAAGGCATGCCGCGCGGTGGAGCTCACGTCGCGTCCCGCCGGTCCCGGCGCGAGCGGCGTCAGCGTGGTGAGCCCGGCCCGCAACCCCGGCGCGTACCGGGCATGATCGGTCTCGATCATCCGCCAGGCCCGCTCGACCATCTCCTGCCAGGCCGCCGCGTCCCGCTCGCCGAGACGTGGCGCGGCGGGCCACTGGTGGCGGTCGCGGAACGGGTCGGCGTCTTCCAGCGCGAGGGAGAGGTCCCCCGCCGTGATCCGCCGCGTGGGACGCCACGCTCCCCGCTCGCGCCCCTCCACGGCGAACGAGCCCCCCTCGATCCTGAGCCGTGCCGCACGGCCGGGAAGGGCGTCGAGCGTGCCGAGCGAGGGGAGGTGCGCCGATCCGTCGATGATCGCGATGTCGAGCGAGACGTCGGCACCCGCCCGGACGGCGGCGGCCGCGGCGATGTTGCGCAGGTACTCGGCGTCACCGCCGTCGCGCAGGCACTCCGCCGCCCAGACCCGGACGTACGGGTGGGCCAGCACGGCCTCGACCGCCTCCGGATGGTCGTTGTCGAGCCCCACCAGGACGTCCCACGCCTCGGGCACGCTCCTGCCCGCCGCGTTCACCGCGGCGAGCAGCGCGCGGCGCACGCTGCGCTGCGACTCCGCCAGCCGGGCCACGTCGGCCTCCTCGCCGTATCCCGCGGCGAGTGCGTCGATGGTCGAGTACGGCAGAGCGTGCGTCGGCATGGTGGTCCTGCCCCGAACATGAGTGATCAGCTTGAGGAGGTCGGCGGTGAACACGCTCGGATTGGCGTACCCCGACCCTGTGCGATAGCGGTGGGCGTACAGGCCGCCTCCGCAGCTCTCCACCACCGGGCAGGCCCGGCAGGTGTCGCACAGCCCGTCCAGCCCGAGCTGGCGGGCGACGATCCCGGTGTGGCGGGCCACGTCGTCGAGGGTGTCGGACAGGACGTGCAGCCCGGTCTCGGGCGCCCCCGCGAACGCCGTCTTGAGCGAGTCCGCCTGCTCATAGGCGCCATCGGTCTCGATGACGACCAGATCGGAGGGCTGGAGGCCGAGCGACTCGGTCAGGCTCGGTTCGCCCCGCGACGTTCTGATGATCGACTCGAAGATCCTGACATCGATCTTCCGGCCTTCCTCGTACCAGAGATCGAAGATCGCGATCAGCCAGTCGGCGTACGCCGTGGCCGAGGGGCGCGGCGGCGGGCTGTCCCAGGTCGCGTGCGGGAGCAGGAAGTCGACGCGCGGCGGCTCCAGCTCGGCCAGGCCGCGGTAGACGGCGATCGGATCGTTGGCGACGTCGATCGTGCACAGCAGTCCGGCGTACAGCTCGGGACGCTGCCGGAGCAGGCCGACGGCTCTGACGACCTGGTCGTAGCTGCTCCGCCCGTCGGCATAGCGACGGTGCCGGTCGTTGGCCGCCCTGTCGCCGTCCAGGGAGATCCCGACCTTGACGCGGTGCTCGGCGAACACGTCGCAGAACCGCTCGTCGAGCCGTACTCCGTTGGTGTGGATCCGCAGATCGAGGTCGCAGACGCCGTCGAGGTGGTGCCGCAGTTCCGCGGCGATCTCCCCGAGCCGCTTGGCGCCCACGAGCAGGGGCTCGCCGCCGTGCAGCACGACGTGCACCCGCTCGAGGCCGTGCTCCTTGACGTGCTCGGCGATGCGCAGCGCCGACCACGAGACTGTCTCGGGCGACATCACGCGCGGACGGCCACGCCAGCTCTGATCCGCGTGCTCGTAGACATAGCAGTGATCGCAGGCCAGGTCACAACGACTGTGGACCTTGAGCACAAACTGCCGGAACGGCACGAAGGGCCCGCTCACGGCGGCCCTCCTCAGGTCAGATGGAGGAGTTGAAGGCGGCGACGGAAACGCGCTGAATATCCGGGGAGTCGGGGACTATCCTGCGCATGACACGGTCGATTTCGGCCCCATGGACGAGGGACAACGGAACATCCCTGAGGTCCCTGACGTCTGAGGCAATGTCCGTCTGCTGATCGGTGATTTTCATCGGCTCGTACCGTTCAATACGCAGGTAGCCCGTGGCGGACACGACGTTCCATAACCGGTCTCGTCACCACGGGCGCTAACGCGGTCACGCTATCGCCGATCAGGGCATCGGGTCCAGCCGAAACTACAACTCTATGGCGTTACTTTAACGGGTCCGCGCCTGTCCACTCGACTCGCCGAACGGGCCTGCGCGACCGGTCACGAAATGGTCTAATATTTCCCGACATAAGGCGCAAGATAGTATTTAAGCGCCTTTTACCGATGTTTATCGTCAACTATGGGAGGCGCTCCACAGCATATGCTCCCGGGAGATCGCCTCCTCGGCCTCATCGACGAAGTGCGCCCACTCGCTCTCCGTGGTGGGCCAGTCGGCCCGCGACACGATGTCGCCCACCTCCAGCGCCGCGATGGAGTACGCGTTCCCGAGCTGCTGGTGCTGGCGTGTCTGCAACCACGCCACTCCGGCGGCGGCGACCGCGCCGAGAATGCCCGGCAGGTCGAGGTCGAGCGCCTGGGCCGACTTCAACGCCGCCGCGACCAGACCGAAACCCTCCAGCAGGGCGAGCGTGATGAGCCACCTGCCCGCCTGCCGTTCGTGCCTGGCCGCCTTCGCGGCGTACCAGGCCCGCTGGTCGTCGAGCCGCCCGACCATGTAGTGCCGCTTCCGCTCGTCGAGCGAGAGCGCGCGGACCTGGCGCATCCTCTCGGTCACCTGTGCGTCCGCGTCGGACACGGGGACCGGCGCGAAGCCGTGCAGAGCTGCCGTGATCCTGCTGTACCTGCGCAGGAGGAGCTGGTCGGCGCCGTGATCGTCCTCGTCGACGTCGAAGGGCTGGCCTCCGACCAGGTATCTCCAGGCCAGCGTCTTGGCCGATTCCGCGGCCGCTCGCGCTTCGTACCACTGGCGCTCCGGCCGGGTCGTGAGCAGGTAGACCTCGGTCACGAGCGCCGCCCCCATCGCGCTCGCGGCGACCGTTCCCGCGGCGTCCAGGCTGCCCACGATGACGCTCAGCGAGCCGAAGATGGCGGCGGTGACCAGGGAGATCAGCCGGACCGCCGTGGCGGCGAGCAGGCGGCGTTGACCGGCCATCGCCGCACGGTCGGCCGCCTTGTAGAGCGCGGGGAATTCCGTTTCGGGAAGCACATCCACGTTTTGAGGGGAACCGGCGAGTCAAGTCGTGTCAAGCCTGGCCGCTCCCGGTGGCCAGACGATGTGCACGGGCATCTCCCGGCGCACCGCGTCGGCCACCGCCTCAGCCGTGCCACCGATCCCCTGCGCCGGGAGGCCGTCCCAGATCGCGACGAGCACGTCGGCGGACGCGAGCATCACCTCGTTGGCGGCGGCGTATGCCGCCGGTGACGGGAGGTCGTAAGGAAGGCGCCGGACCGTCACGGCCCTGGCGAGGAGTTCGCGGAAGGATGCCTCGCCGTACTGGCGGGCGGGGACGACGGCCTCCAGCACGCCGCCGAGGTCGATGACGGCGGAGGCGAAGATCTGGTCGGCACCGGAGGCCAGGCAGGAGATGCCCACGATGTCCGGGGCGTACGGCCGGAGCGCCTCGCGGACCGCGGTGTCGATCAGCACGGTGGTGCGGGGAGAGAGGTTTCGGTGCCCGGTGACGGCGATCCGGGTCAAGGTCAGTGGATCCGGCCGATGTAGGCGAGCGCTTCCTCCGCGATCCTGCGGGCGCGCTCGTCGTCCTCGGAGAGGGTCACCTCCTGGACGACGGCCGCGAGGGCGCCGGTGACGACCAGGACGAGGGCGTCCTCACGCTCGAAGAGAGCGGCGCTGCGCCTGGTCCACTGGCGCAGCCGTTCCCGCATGACGACCTCGAACCCGGTCGGCCCGTCGCCGCGCAGGAACAGCGCCGCGAGCTCGCGCTCGGCGAGGCATCCGTCGAGGTACGCCCGGGCACCGGCGAGGAGCAGCGTCATCGGCTCGGACTCACCCCGCGATCTGGCCTCCTGGATGGCCTGCCTCGTCCGCTGGGTCTGCCGGATCTGGAAGTCGTCGAACAGCGTCAGGTAAAGATCGGCCTTTCCCGAAAAATGGTGGTAAAGGCTGCCCACACTGGCCCCGGCCCGCGCCACCACGTCGGTCACGCCGGTCTCCGCGTAACCACACGTGATGAAGATCTCTCTGGCCGCTTCGAGGAGCGCGATCCTCGTCGCGGCACCACGCTCCGACGTGCGGACTGTGACGGCTGGCCCGGTGTCGCTGCTCATAACCGCGACGATATCCCGGCCTGCCCATCACGGGGCAGTGCCAGGGGAAATGGCCTCCGGCCTGCGGCGACCGGTCCAGACCAATCGGACAAGAACGACATACGCAACTACCATCAGCTCTTACGACGCCTGACTTAAGGGGAACGATGGCTGATCACGTACCGGCAGCGCTGGCCACTGGGGAGCGTGCTCCCGACCGCAACCTCGCCCTGGAGTTGGTTCGCGTCACTGAGGCGGCCGCGATGGCGGCGGCACGGTGGGTGGGCCGCGGCGACAAGAACGGTGCGGACGGAGCCGCGGTCAACGGCATGCGACAGCTGATCAACACGGTGTCCATGAAGGGCGTCGTCGTGATCGGCGAAGGCGAGAAGGACAACGCCCCCATGCTCTACAACGGCGAGGAGGTGGGGGACGGCACCGGCCCCGGATGCGACGTCGCGGTGGACCCGATCGACGGCACCCGGCTGTGCGCGCTCGGCATGAACAACGCGATCTCGGTCATCGCGGTGAGCGAGCGCGGTTCGATGTACGACCCGTCCGCCGTCTTCTACATGGAGAAACTGGTGACGGGCCCGGCCGCGGCGTCGGCCGTGGACATCAACGCGCCGGTCGCGGACAACATCAGCGCGGTGGCCAGGGCCAAGGGCGCGAAGCCGTCCGACGTGACGGTCGTGATCCTGGACCGGCCCCGGCACGAGCGCATCGTCAAGGAGATCCGGGAGACGGGCGCGCGGATCAGGTTCATCACCGACGGCGACGTGGCGGGCGCCATCATGGCGGCCCGCACCGGTACCGGCGTCGACCTGATGCTCGGCATCGGCGGCACGCCGGAGGGCATCGTCGCGGCCTGCGCGCTGAAGTGCATGGGCGGCGTCATTCAGGGCAAACTCTGGCCGCGCGACGACGAGGAGCGCACGAAGGCGCTCGACGCCGGGCTGGACCTCGACCAGGTCCTGACCACCGACGACCTGGTCCGCTCCGACGACGTCTTCTTCGCCGCGACCGGCATCACGGACGGCGAGCTGATGCCCGGCGTCCGCTACCAGGGCGGCGCCGCCGTGACGAACTCGCTGGTCATGCGGGGCCGTTCCGGCACGATCCGCAAGATCGAGAGCGAGCATCAGCTCTGGAAGCTGAGCGCCTACAGCGCGATCAACTTCGACACCGCCGTCTGAGGCACCACCGTCTGAGACATCAGTCCGATCAGGACCGGCGGAACAAGCCCTTCCTGGGGCGTTTCGGCGACTTGGCGATGACCTTGCCTCCGTAGACGAAGCCCGCCAGCTCGATGACGGGCGCGTCCGGCGCGTGTCCGGTCGCGCCCGGCGGGAGCCGTACCTCGTCGTGGAACGCCTTGATCCGAGCGTCCGGGGCGCTCACGACGCGGACGCCCTCCGGCACGATCAGGGTCACGGTCCCGGCCATCACGGCGAGTCGCACCACCACCCGGCGGGTCTGGAGCAGCGCCTCGCACAGGTCCATCGTGACCCGCCCGCCGAGCGAGGTGACGGGCACCTCCGAGGGCACCACCCAGCGGCCCGCCCGGTTCTCCGTACGGAAGAGGGCGACCACCGGGCGGCCGTCCATGAGGAACGGCTGGCTCTCCGGCGGGACGAGATCGGCGGTGAGGCCGACGAGGTCGCCCAGCGTGCGGGCGGCGTACGCCCGCTCAACCCGCTCCTCGTGCTCGGCCATGGTGAGCCGCCCGTCGGTGACGGCGTCCCTGAGCAGGCCGATCACCTGCTCCCTGTCGGCGTCGGACGCGCGCAGCTCGGCCGGGGAGGGCCCGGCCGGGTCTTTGGCTCCGGGCAATCCGGAACCCAGGAAAGCGGAGATCCAGTTGTTCGCGCGGGACTCGAAGCTCACATGTCGAGCCTAAGTGGTGTCGCGCGCGAAGGAACCCCCACCGGCGGCACGATCTTCCCCGGGCCATGCCGCCGTATCCACCAGGTTCGGCCGGCCGCCGTCGCCCACCGGCGTACGGGCGACCGTACGACGGCCGTGGGACACACATGACGGCCGTGGGGCAGAGGGCCCGGAGGCGGGGGGCCATCGGCATGTGCCGGGACCATTGACCACGTGATCAGCGCGGCATAACCTGAACGCCCCTCACGTTTCCCCCCTCGGAGGCCGCGTTGCCGACGCCCACGCCGCCATCGTTTCCATCGCGGCCCACCGAGCGTGACCGGCAGGCGCGGCTCGCCACGTTCGCCGTCTTCTTCGTCCAGGGCCTCACGTTCGCGACGCTGCTCACGCAGGTCGCCGCGCTCCAGCGCAAGCATGGCCTGAGCGACGGCGAGCTGACCATCCTGCTGCTCATCGTCCCGGTGATCGCGGGCGCGGGCAGCGTGCTGGCCGGCACGCTCGCCGCGCGTTTCGGCAGCCGGCGGATCCTGCGCGCCTTCCAGCCGCTGACGTGCGCCGCCGTGGTGCTGGCCGGTCTCGCCCCCACGGTCCCCCTCTTCGTGGTGGCCCTCGTGCTGTTCGGCGTCGGCCTCGGCGGCGTGGACGCGGGCATGAACATGCAGGGCGTCGCGGTCGAGCGCCGGTACGGCCGTGCCGTACTGACCGGGTTCCACGCACTGTGGAGCGCGGCGGCGGTCGTCGGGGCGTTGTGGGCGTCGGCGGCCGCCGAACTCGACCTGGACCTCGCGGTCACCTTCGCGATCGTCATGGCGCCGGGCGCCGCGGTCGCGGTCGTCGCCGCGCGCTGGCTCTGCCTTCCCGAGGAGGAGCACGTGGCCCAGGAGGTCGCCCTGACCAAGGCGCGGTTCCCCTGGAAGCCGATCATCCCGCTGTGCCTGGCCATGGCCTTCCTCTATGTGGGCGACGCGTCGATCTCCAACTTCGGCTCGGTCTTCATGGACAAGATCATGCACGCGCCGGCGTCCGTGGTGCCCCTGGCGCTGGGCGCCTACCAGGCCACGACGTTCCTGGTCAGGGTGGGCGGAGACCTCGCCGTCCGGAGGTACGGCCCGGCGGTGATCGTCAGGATCGGCGGCGCGGTCGCCACGCTCGGCTTCGTGGCCATTGTCGCCGCGCCCACCGAGCCGCTCGCCATCGCGGGCTTCGCCCTCACCGGGGTCGGGTTGTCGGTGGTCGCCCCGCAGTCGTTCTCGGCTGCCGGGCGCCTCGACCCGGCCGGGACCGGTGTGGCCATCGCCCGGGTCAACATGTTCAACTACGTCGGCTTCATCGTGGGGGCGGCCCTGGTCGGCGGCATCGCCGAGGCCGCCGACTATCGGGTCGCGTTCGCCGCGCCGCTCGCGCTGGCCGCGGTGATCATCGTCCTCGCCCGCGGCTTCCAGCCGCGCGCGTCGTCGCTGACGGCCTCATGACGCCCCGGCGCTCTCCCGGGCGTCTCCAGAACGCCGCCGCCTGTCTCATGACGTCCTCACGGCACCCTCATGACGTCGCCCACGTCTCGCGGATCCACGCGTGCCTGGGGTCGTCGGAGAAGGCCATGGACCGCTGCTCGCCCGGCCCCGCGAGGACGTTGAGGTAGTACAGGTCGTAGCCCGGGGACGCCATCGAGGGCCCGTGGTAGCCGTACGGCACGAGGACCACGTCACCGGAGTTCACTTCGGCCAGCACGTCGATGGGGTTGCCCGGCGAGCTGTACACCCGCTGGTAGCCGGGACCGCCCTCGTAGTAATAGATCTCCTCCAGCACGGCCTCGTGCTCGCCCGGCGCGTCGTGCTTGTGCGGTGGGTACGACGACCAGTTGCCGCCCGGGGTGATCACCTCCACGGCCATGAGCCGGTCGCACTCGAACACCTCCGGCGCGCAGAAGTTGTTGATCCGCCGGGTGGCCACCCCGCCGCCCCTGGTCTCGACCGGCACCGCGTCCGCCGGGCCGTACCGCACGGGCAGCCGCCGGGTCGCCTGGGCCGACGGCAGCGCGATCCGGCCCTCGCCGGCCAGGCGCACCGACGCCCCGACCGGCAGGTACGCGAAGTCGGTGACCCCGTCGAAGACCGACCGCCGCCCCTGGAGCTCCAGCCGTACGCCGTCCGCGACGACCTCACAGGATCCGGACAGGGGCACGACCAGCATCTCCTCCGAGCCGGTCTCGAACCGAACCGGCTCGCCCGCGAGATCGGCGACCCGCAGGCCGCAGTACACCCATCCCGCCAGGTCAGGGGTGATCTCCAGGTTCCACTGGCCGGAGGGCGCGGAACCCGCGGGTATGTACGTCATCTCGTCTCCTCGTTGAGAGAACACCTCGTCGAGAGGCCCACACGCCTCGTTGAGAGGCCGCACGCGTCGCCCGTCCAACATTCCGGACGGCGCACCCTCGGGTCAAGGCTATGTCCAGACATTCTGACGATCTATCATCACCCCGAGATCCCGTACGGCCTCGGCGATCCGGTGCTCGGGGAGGCGGGCGAAGCCGATCACGAGGGCGGAGGACACCGGATCGACGGTCAGGCCGCACGCGCGCGCCGCCTCGGCGACCCGCGGCTCGTCCCACCCTCCGGGAAGCTCCGCGTACAGGTGCAGACCGGCCGAGATGCCATGCACTTTCAGCGCGGGCAGGTGCTCGGCGAGCGCCCGGACCAGCGCGTCCCTCCTGCGCCGGTACTCCCTGCGCATCCGCCGCAGGTGCCGGTCGTACCCGCCGGTCCGGATGAACCGGGCCAGGGCGTACTGGTCGATCACCGGAGAGCCGAGATCGAGCTCCCCCCTGGCCCGCCGTACGGACTGGGCGATGTCCGGGGGCGCCACGAGCCAGCCGAGGCGCAGGCCGGGAGCGAGGGACTTGCTCACGCTCCCGGCGAGCACGACGCGGTCGGGGGCGAGCCCCTGCAGGCAGCCGACGGGATCCCGGTCGAACCTGAACTCGGCGTCGTAGTCGTCCTCCAGCAGGATCGCGCCCGTCTCCGCGGCCCACGCGATCAGATCCGCGCGGCGGCGCGGGGACAACACCACCCCGGTCGGATAGTGGTGGGCGGGCGTGAGCAGCACCGCCCGCGCCCCCGTCCGGGCGAGCGCGGCGACGTCGATCCCCTCGGCGTCGACCGGCACCCCGGCCAGGTCGGCGCCGGCCCGCCTGAGCAGCGGGAGCTGTCGCGGGCTCGTCGGCTCCTCCACCGCGAGCGCGACCCGGCCGCCCGCCTCCGCCAGCGCCCGCACGACCAGGCTCAGCCCCTGGGCGACGCCGGTGACGATCACCACCTGCCCGGCGTCCGCGTCGGCCGCACGCACCCGGCGCAGGTAACCGGCCAGCTCCTCGCGCAGCTCGGGCACACCCCCGGGATCCCCGTAGTCCAGGAAGTCGCCCGGCAGGGTCGCCAGCACGTGCCGGATCGCCGCCAGCCACGCCTGCCTCGGAAACGCCGTCAGATCCGGCGAAGTCGGGCGGTAGCCGTAGTACGTCGTCCCAGGGTCCCCGGAACGCCCCTCCTGCGGGCGGCCGACGGGCCCGGCGGCGACACGGGTGCCCGCGCCCACCCTGGCCTCCAGGAAGCCCTCCGCGACGAGTTGCTCGTACGCCTCGACCACGACGCCGCGGGACAGGCCGAGATCCCTGGCGAGATCGCGGCTGGCGGGCAGCCTGGCGCCCCTGACGAGCCGGCCGGAACGGATCGACTCCCTGAGCTCCCTGGCGATCTGGCCGGCCAGCCCACCCGCGCTCCGGTCGACCGCGAGATGCAGGTCAGCCAATTGGTCCTCGATTTCTATGTCCGATTGGACCCGTTGAGAGAGCCATTGCCTTCCTAGCATCACCAACCGTGACCACAGAAACCAGTACCACCGCCGCGACCGGGCGGGCGGCGGCGAGCGCGGCGGCCGGGATGTTCGTGGTGGGCACCCTGACCGCGGTGTCCGACCTCATCGCGACCTACCCCGTGTACGGCGGGCAGGCGCTGCGCTACGCCCTCGGAGCCGCCGTCCTGCTCGCCGCCGCCCGTCATCGCGGCCTCGGGTTCGTACGGCTCACGCCGCGGGAGTTCGTCCTGCTCTCCACGCTGTCCCTGACGGGGCTGGTGATGTTCAACGTGTGCCTGATCGAGGCCGCGACCGCGGCGGGCCCGACCCTCGCCGGCACCGTCCTGGGCGCGGCGCCCGTGGCCATGGCCCTGCTCGGCCCGTTGTTCGCGGGAGCGGCCCGCACGGCGCCCTCACCGAGGATCCTCGCGTCGGCGTTCGTCGTCGTGGCGGGCGCGACGCTGGCCACCGGGCTGGGCAGCGGGAACCTTCCCGGCCTGCTCTGGTCGCTGGGCGCCCTCGCCTGCGAGGTGTGCTTCTCCCTGCTCGCCCTGCCCCTGCTGCCGAAGCTGGGGGCGATCCGGGTCTCCGCCTACTCAGCGGCGCTCGCGGTGCCGTTCCTGCTGGTCATCGGGCTGGCCGTGGACGGGATGGCGATGCTGCGGACGCCGGCGGCGGCCGAGGTGCTCGGGCTCGGCTACCAGGCGGTGGTCGTGACGGCGGTGGCGTTCTTCCTCTGGTACAGCGCGCTCCCCCATCTCGGCCCGGACCGGGCGGGGCTGTTCGCCGGGATGATCCCGATCGGCGCCCTCGTCACCTCCGTGGTCCTCGGCCTGGGCGTCCCCTCGTTCGCGGACGTGGGCGGCGCCGCGGTCGTCGTGGTGGGCATCCTTCTCGGGCTCGCACCGCGTACCGGCCGGCGGCCCCCTCGGCGCCGCCCGCCCGCGCGCGGGCATATCCTCCGCTCGGAGGAACAGGCGAGACACCAGAGGATCGAAGACGATGCCCGAGTTCGACTACACCGACCTGCTACCGCTTGGCACGGACGAGACGGATTACCGTCTGATCACCACAGAGGGGGTACGGATCACCGAAGCGGCAGGCCGCAGGTTCCTTGAGGTCGAGCCGGAGGCGCTGCGCCTGCTCACCGAAGCCGCGATCCACGATATTTCGCACTATCTCCGGGCGTCCCACCTCGCCCAGCTCCGGAAGATCATCGAGGACCCCGAGTCCAGCGGCAACGACCGGTTCGTCGCACTCGACCTGCTGAAGAACGCGAGCATCTCCGCCGGCGGCGTGCTGCCGATGTGTCAGGACACCGGCACCGCGATCGTCATGGGCAAGCGGGGCCGGCACGTCCTCACCGACGGCCGGGACGCCGAGCACATCAGCCGGGGCGTGTACGACGCCTACACCAAGCTGAACCTGCGCTACTCGCAGATGGCCCCGCTCACCATGTGGGACGAGAAGAACACCGGCAACAACCTGCCCGCCCAGATCGAGCTGTACGCCGAGGACCCCTACGGCCACGCCGACGAGTACAAGCTGCTGTTCATGGCCAAGGGCGGCGGCTCGGCGAACAAGTCGTTCCTCTACCAGGAGACCAAGGCCGTCCTGAACGAGAAGCGGATGCTCCAGTTCCTGGAGGAGAAGATCCGCTCGCTCGGCACCGCGGCCTGCCCGCCGTACCACCTGGCGGTCGTCGTGGGCGGCACCAGCGCCGAGTTCGCCCTCAAGACCGCCAAGTACGCCTCGGCCCGCTACCTGGACGGCATCCCCACCGAGGGGTCGACCAGCGGGCACGGCTTCCGCGATCTCGAACTCGAGAAGAAGGTCTTCGAGCTCACCCAGAAGCTCGGCATCGGCGCCCAGTTCGGCGGCAAGTACTTCTGCCACGACGTACGGGTGATCCGGCTTCCGCGCCACGGCGCGTCCTGCCCGGTGGCCATCGCGGTGAGCTGCAGCGCCGACCGGCAGGCACTGGCGAAGATCACGCCCGAGGGCGTCTTCCTGGAGCGGCTGGAGACCGATCCGGCGCGGTTCCTCCCCGACACCACCGACGAACACCTCTCGGACGACGTCGTCAGCGTGGACCTCAACCGCCCCATGACCGAGATCCTCGCCGAGCTCACGAAGTATCCGGTCAAGACGCGGCTCTCCCTCACCGGCCCCCTCGTCGTCGCCCGCGACATCGCGCACGCGAAGATCGCCGAACGGCTGGACGCGGGCGAGGAGATGCCCCAGTACCTGAAGGACCACGCCGTCTACTACGCCGGCCCGGCCAAGACCCCCGAGGGGTACGCCTCCGGATCGTTCGGCCCGACGACGGCCGGGCGCATGGACTCGTACGTGGAGCGCTTCCAGGCCGCGGGCGGCTCGTTCGTCATGCTGGCCAAGGGCAACCGGTCCAAGCAGGTCACGGACGCCTGCGCGCAGTACGGCGGGTTCTATCTGGGCTCGATCGGCGGCCCCGCCGCGCGCCTCGCGCAGGACTGCATCAAGAAGGTCGAGGTCCTGGAGTACCCCGAGCTCGGCATGGAGGCCGTCTGGAAGATCGAGGTCGTCGACTTCCCCGCCTTCATCGTCGTGGACGACAAGGGCAACGACTTCTTCCAGGACACCACCGGTCCGGTCCTGTCCATCGGCCGGAAGGCCTGACCCGGACACCACCTCTCGCCCTATGACTGACGTGGCGGTCCGGGGTCCGGCTCACTGAGACGACTCCAGGGCGTAGGCCCTTTCTGATCAAGGAAGGGGCCTACGCGCGGGGTCATGTCGTCCTGTCTGCGGCATGCGACCAGACGCCCCGCCACCGTCAGCACCCTTGCGCCATCTGCGTCCTCGGGCTCAGGTGAAGATGTCGTCCGCGGACGTCACAGTCACCGCCCGGCGAATCCAGGCCTCCAACTGGTGCAGGTCGGAGCAACGCGTGATCCGGTCACGGGCATCAGGGGAGATCTCCAGCCCCCGGGCGTCGAGCACGGCCAAGATCGCCGCCGCCTCACCCTCAGCGCGGCCCTCCTGAAGGCCCTCCTGAAGGCCCTCCGCACGGCCCTCCTGAAGGCCCTCTTGGCGGCCCTGGTCGACCCAGTGGGACAGGTACTGACCGGCCATGCTCTCGTAGTCGTGGCTCGTCGTGGTCACGATCTCCTCCAGATGCTTGCGCGCCACTGTGGGTAGCACGGAGAACACGTAGTTGAAATATAGCTTGGCCCGTTCCTCGTCCAGCGTCTCCAGCGCCGCGACCATGGCTTCCAATGCCAGTCCGATCTCTGGTCGTTCGGCGTGTGCGGTGGCGGACAGTACGGCCAGTTCGGGGCAGGTGCGTGCCCGGTCGGGGTCGGTTATCAGTGGGATGCGGCCGGGGTGGACGGCCAGTGGGGTGATGGTGCCGCTGGGGCCGAGTGATATGGGCTGTTCGCTCCAGCGGGCCATCGGCGGATCGGGACAGATGACCATCAGGGCGGTGGCGCACTCCAGGCGTGCGCGGAGGGCGGTGGCGTAGACCGGCCAGCTGTATCGCTTTCGTGTGTCGTGACGGTTCTGTACCTCCACGATCAGCGCGAGTTGGGCGGCGCCTTCGGTGTCGCGCAGGACGACGACGGAGTCGGCACGGAACTCCACCGGGGCGAGTTGGGTGCAGTCGACGGCTTCGACGGCGGCGGTGGCGAATGGGGGCGGTTGGACGCCGGCGGCGTCGCGGAGGAGTTCCACAGCGGTCATGGGGCTGTTGCGGATGAACTCGATGGGCATCTCGTGATCGATTCCGGGCATGGGCGGGACATTACTCTCAGCTGCCATTCGATTACTTTGTGCACAGCGGCGAGGGGTGGTCGGTTTTCTACTCGGAGGAAGTTCCTTGCCAAGGAGCCTCCGAGCGCCCCGACTCCTTCACGCTCGTGTCAAATCATGAGTCAGTAGATATGACAAAAGATCTCAACAATTTCGCGGCATGGTCTCTACAGGTCGCATTGCACAAATCGGTAAGCTGCCACCCATGCGTGCGCCGTCCGGATACCAGCTCGCCGCGAGGTATCGGCTTGTCGAGCCGGTCGGGCGCGGCGGCATGGGCACCGTCTGGCGCGCACGCGACGAGCTGCTCGACCGTGACGTGGCGGTCAAGGAGGTACGGCTCCCGCTCGTCCTGGACGAGGACCTGCGGGCTGAGCTGTGCGCGCGGACCGAACGCGAGGGCCGGGCGACCGCCATGGTCGCCCACCCGTCGGTCATCACGGTCTTCGACGTCATCACCGAGGACGACCGGCCGTGGATCGTGATGGAGCTCCTCCGGGCGCAGTCCCTGGAGGAGCTCGTCCGGCGGGAGGGCCCGCTGCCGCCCCAGCGGGTGGCCGAGATCGGCCGGCAGGTGCTCGGCGCCCTGCGTGCCGTCCACGCGAAGGGCATCCTGCACCGGGACGTGAAGCCGAGCAACGTGCTCGTGACCGACGACAGGTCCGTCCTGACCGACTTCGGGCTGGCCGCTCTCGAAGGGGATGTCTCCATCACTCAGGCGGGCATCGTGCTCGGCTCCGCCGGTTACATCGCGCCCGAGCGTGTCCTGGGCGCCAAGGCGAGCCCGGCCGCCGACCTGTGGTCGCTCGGCGCCACGCTGTACACCGCGGTCGAGGGCCGTGGCCTGCACGGCCGCCGTACGGCCGCGGCCGCGCTGGCCGCGCTGACCAGCGGCGCGCCGATTCCGATGGAGCGGGCCGGCCCCCTCGCGCCGGTCCTGCGCGGCCTGCTGCAGATCGACCCGGACGCCAGGCTCGACGGAGTGCGGGCCGCGGTGGCGCTCGCGCGCATCGCCGCGGGAGGCACCGGGGAGGAGCCGATCACGCACCGGCCCGTCCGGCCTTCACCCCCGCCCGCCCTGCCGCCCGCGATCCGCAGGCCCACGCACCGGGGCCAGCACCGCGCGGAGTCGCGCCCCGTGGTGAGGACGTCCCCGCACAGCTTCCCGCGCGAGCTCCGCGAGGACATGACCGGGATCCCCGCCCAGCGGCGCCGTCCCACCGAAGGGGTCCACCGGAAGCCGTCCGAGCGCCCGAAGACGCGGAACTCGATGGCGCAGAGGTTGCGCACGGTCATCCAGGTGATCCTGCCCCGGCGTTTCTGGCCGAGAAATTTTCTCAACTAACCAGAAAGCGTTCCGCGAGGAGGAATCGCTATCTTTCTTCTCATGGGGAGCAGGCTGCTCATCGATCGGTACGAACTGACCACCACGCTGGGACGCGGCACGATGGGCACCGTCTGGCGGGCCTTCGACCGCACGCTGGGGCGTGACGTCGCCGTCAAGGAGATCCGCCAGGACCCGTCGCTCAGCGCCGGGCAGCGGCGGGAGCTACGAGAACGCATGATCCGTGAGGGCCGCGCCGCCGCCCGGGTCAGCCACCCCTCCGTCGCCACGATCTACGACGCGATCGAGGTCGACGGCAGTCCGTGGATCATCATGGAGCTCGTCGAGGGCAGGTCCCTCGAGCAGGTCATCGAGGACGAGGGGCCGTTGCCGCCCCGGCTGGTGGCCGAGGTCGGCTTCGATCTGCTCGCCGCGCTCCGCGCGGCGCACCTCCAGGGCGTCCTGCACCGGGACGTGAAGCCGAGCAACGTGCTGATCACCGAGACCGGCCGGGTCGTGCTGACCGACTTCGGGATCGCCAAGGCGGAGGGCGACAGCGCCCTGACCAAGACCGGCATGGTGATCGGCTCTCCCGGTTACACCGCGCCGGAGCGGGCCCGCGGAGATCACACGGGGCCCGAGTCCGACCTCTGGTCGCTCGGCGCGACCCTGTACTTCGCGGTCGAGGGCCGGCCGGCGTACGAGCGGGCCTCGGTCGCCGAGACCCTCAGCGCGCTGATGACGGAGTCCGCCGACCCGCCCACCCAGGCCGGTCCGCTCCGGCCCGTTCTCGACGGCCTGCTGGAGAAGGACCACACCGTACGGCTCACGCCGGAACGCGCGGCGGCGATGTTGCGCACGGTGGCCGACACGCCCGTCGGCGCGACGCCGGTCGCCACCCCGCCGGTGAAGCAGCTGGAGCGCGAGCGGCCCAGGAAGCGCACGGATGCGGAGGCCCCGGCGGGATACGAGGACGCCGGGTCCGAGCCGCCCGCCGAGGAGTACCGGGCCGACCAGACCATGGTGGTCATCCGTCCCAAGGCCGGGCTCCGCCTGCCGCCCGGCCCGGGATCCGCGCGGCCGCCCGCCCCCGAACCGGCCCGACCGCCGCAGAGCCCCGCACCCGCCGCACCGCCGATGCCTCCGGTACCTTCGGCCCACGCGGCACCGCCGGCGCCTTCCGCTCAGCCGGGACCCGCATGGCAGGGACCCGGACCGGCAGCGGGACCGACAGCGGGACGGGTCGGAGGCGCGGCGGACGCGGGCGGACGCGATGACACGACCGTCGCGGGCCGGCTGCCCGGCCTGGCGCCGCGCGTCCAGGGACCGCCGCCGCCCGCCACCCAGATGCCCGTCGCGCACCTGCCCCAGGCACCCGCCGCCGGACCGGCAGGCGGACCAGCAGGCGGACCGGGGGGCGTACCGGGGGGTGGCCTCGGCACGGACCTGTTCGCCATGCACGCCACCCCGGCACCTGACCGGGGCGGCCGGATCCGGGTGCTCCTGCTGATGGGGCTCGCGGTCGTCGCGTTCCTCGTCCTGGTCGTCCTCGCCATGACCGCGCTGAGCGGCTAGGGAACGCGCTACTTCATCGCGGTGGGGGCGACCTCCCGCGTGAAGAAGGTCATCAGTTCCTCACTCCGCTCGAAGAGGGAGGACAGCACGGCGCGCGTGTGGCGTACCACGTCGGGGTCGATGATGCGCCGGGCACCCGTGTGCACGCCGCTCTCGTCGTAGAGGACCTCGTACATCCGGTCCCCCCGGAGGATCACCAGCTCGGGCAGCGGTGCGGCACGTTCCATCTCGGCCACCGCCGATCCGGGCAGCACCCGGATCCGCTCACCCGCCGCCACCCGCTCGACGAACGCGTGCATCTCCCATCGCATGTACGGCGTGAGCGGGGTCTCGACGATCCGGACCCGCCGGAACTCGGCATGTCTGCGGTAGTACTCGATCAGTGATTCCCGTGTCTCCCTGAGCAGCGCGAGCGAGCGATCCCAGTCGCCCTCCCGCAACGCGACCCAGCTCGGAAAGTCCTCCTCGTCGAAGTGCTGGGCCCGCTCCAGCTTGATCGCCGGCTGCGCCACCGACGCGTACACCTCGGCGAACTCGGCCTGATAGGCCTCGACGGAAAGCGTTCGCGCCGGCGCGTTCCGCACAGTGTCGACGAAATCCATGTCTCCCTTTCGGCTCGGCGGCCCGTCGTCCCGATCCACTCCCGCCGTTCCCCCGGAACCCGAACCGGCGGAAACGTGCCGGTGGACACGCCGGCCTCCGGCGTGTCCACCGTCCATCCGTACGGCCGTCAGTTCGAGTTACCGTTGCTGGCCGGCCATCCCGTCGTCTCGATCTTGTCGAGCCTGCGGATCAGGATCTGTTCCTTCTTCTCGCTCTCGCCCTCATCGGGGAGATCGGGAACGATGTCGTCCGACTTCACGGCACGGCCCTTCTCTCGGGGTCTCGTCAAGACTCACGATCAGCAAATTCCACAAGTGAGTCAAGATCTAGTCGCGGCCGCAGACGACGCAGTCGCCCCGGGACGGATACCGCACGTAGACACGATCATCAGGAGCCACCAGATTCACGCCGTGCACATAGCCGGGAGGGACCTCGGGCACGCCGGTGAGCAACGTGATCACGCCCTGGGCGACGAGGAGGCCGGAGATCCCGGCGGACGTGGCGATCACGCCGGGCCACGCGAAGTCGGTCACGTGGCCGCGTTCCTTCCCTTCCGCGAGAAAGCACTCGAAGCAGGGATAGCCCGGCGCGAAGACCCCCACCGACACCTGCGGCCCCGCATATCCCCCGCCGACCCAGGGGATCCCCGCCGCCGCGGACGCCCGGTTCGCCCAGCGCCGGATCCCTCCCTGTACGCGCGGCTCGTCGGCGCACAGAGCGAGGACGTCGCAGCCCGCGATCAGCTCGGACAACTCCTCCTGGCTGCCGATCCGCCGGATCTCACCCGTTATCTCGATGTCCGAATTGATCTCTCGCATGCGGGCGAGAGCGGCCTCCACCTTCGCCCGGCCGATGTCGGCCTCGCCGAAGAGCATCTGCCGGTTCAGGTTCGACAGCTCCACCTCGTCGGGGTCCACGCAGTGGATCGCGCCCACACCCGCCGCGGCGAGCGCCCACGCCGCGTGGCAGCCGGTGCCGCCCATGCCGAGCACGACGACGCGGGACCGCCGCAGCCGTAGTTGCGGCTCCCACTGATGTTCCCTCGGCCGCAGGTCGATCCACCGGAAGTAGTCGGCGTTCCTGCTGTATCTCGCGCGTTGCCGCGCGTCGAGTTGCTCGGGCACCGGCGCGTCCGCGTCCTCGACGTGCCCGGAGGCCAGCAGCGTGTCCACGACCCCTTCGACATCCAGCCCGGGGAACCGCCGCCGGAGGCACTCGACGACCGCCTGCCGGTCCCTGCTGCCGTCCATGAGTTCCAGGGCCGCCCAGGCGCAGCCGTACGGGTCGGAGATCTCCGAGGCCAGCCCGTAGATCTCCCCTCCGATCCGGACCGTGCGCTCGCCGGAGCGGTACGGCTGATGTTCGGGCTTCACCCGCGGACGTCGCACCCGCCCTCCCCGGTCGCCATCCCCTTGCTCGCGAAAGTCAAGGCGACTTTGCCGGATAAGTCAGGACATGACAAGGCATGGACATCACCCGTTCCTTCACCGGCCGGGCGAAGCGGTCCTCCGTGGTCTTGATAGGACTGGGACATGGACGACTTCCGGATCGAGCACGACTCCATGGGTGAGGTTCGGGTGCCCGCCGCGGCCAAATGGCGGGCGCAGACCCAGCGGGCCGTGGAGAACTTCCCCGTCTCAGGGCGGGGCCTCGAACCCGCGCACATCTCCGCGCTCGGCCACATCAAGGCCGCCTGCGCCACCGTCAACGCCGCGTACGGAATCCTCGACGAGGACATGGCGCGGGCCGTACGGGAGGCGGCGGACGAGGTCGCGGCCGGGCGGTGGAACGACCAGTTCCCCGTCGACGTCTTCCAGACCGGCTCCGGGACCTCGTCCAACATGAACGCCAACGAGGTGATCGCCACCCTCGCGGAGGAGCGGCTGGGCCGGCCTGTCCACCCCAACGACCACGTCAACGCCTCGCAGTCGTCCAACGACGTGTTCCCCTCGTCGATCCACATCGCGGCCACCCAGGCGGTCACCCACGACCTGACCCCCGCGCTCGAGCACCTCGCGACCGCGCTCGAGGAGAAGTCGGTCGAGTTCGCCGACGTCGTGAAGTCCGGCAGGACACACCTGATGGACGCCACCCCGGTCACGCTCGGCCAGGAGTTCCGTGGATACGCCACGCAGATGGAACTGGGCATCGAGCGGATCCAGGCGGTGCTCCCCCGGCTCACCGAGTTGCCGCTGGGCGGCACCGCGGTCGGCACCGGAATCAACACGCCCGATCCGGCCTGGGCCGGCAGGGTGATCGAGGAGCTGAGCCGCTCGACCGGCCTGCCGTTCACCGAGGCCAGAGACCACTTCGAGGCGCAGGGCGCCAGGGACGGCCTGGTCGAGCTGTCCGGCGCGCTCAAGGTGATCGCCGTGTCCCTCAACAAGATCGCCAACGATCTGCGCTGGATGGGGTCGGGCCCGCGGGCCGGGCTCGGAGAGATCAACCTGCCCGACCTCCAGCCCGGATCATCGATCATGCCGGGCAAGGTCAACCCGGTGATCCCGGAAGCGGTCACGATGGTCGCCGCGCAGGTGATCGGCAACGACGCCACCATCACGATGGCGGGCGCCTCCGGCGCGTTCGAGCTCAACGTGATGCTCCCGGTGATGGCCCGCAACGCGCTGGAGTCGATCCGGCTGCTCGCGAGCGTCTCGCGGCTGCTCGCCGACAGGTGCGTGCGCGGGATCACCGCCAACGTGGACCGGCTCAGGGAGTACGCCGAGTCGTCCCCGTCGATCGTCACCCCGCTGAACCGCTACCTGGGGTACGAGGAGGCCGCCAAGATCGCCAAGCAGGCCCTCGCCGAGCGCAAGACGATCCGCCAGGTGGTCGTCGAACGCGGTCACGTAGCCGACGGCACGCTCACCGAGAAGCAGCTCGACGAGATCCTCGACGCCCTGTCCATGACCCGGCCCGCGTGACCCGCGCCCACGGCGCCGCGCGGACCACGGCGCCGGACCACCGCGCCGGACCACGACACGCCCGCCACGACGCGCCCGCCACGGCGCCTCGACCACATAGAAGGGGACCGATATATGTCCACGGCCACCATGGGCCGGTCGCTTTGTGATTCCTAGGGTTGGTCGTCATGACGAGCCTTGAGGGGCGGACGGCCCTGGTCACGGGCGGGGGCAGTGGCATCGGCCGGGCGTGCGCCCTCCGGCTCGCGGCCGCGGGCGCGCGCGTGGTGGTCGCCGACATGAACGCCGAGAGCGCCGCCGAGGTCGCCGCCGAGGTCGGTGGCACCCCGGTCGCCGTCGATCTGTCCGACCCGAGTTTCCTGCACGCCTGGCGCGACGTGGCGACCCGGCAGGCGCCGGAGGCGCCGTCGCCGGACGTCCGCCTCACGGCCGACATCGTCGTCAACAACGCGGGCTTCCAGCACGTCGCGCCGATCGAGGAGTTCCCGCCGGAGATCTTCGCCAAGATCCTCAAGGTGATGGTCGAGGCGCCTTTCCTGATCGCCAGGGCCGTCCTGCCCGGCATGTACGAGCGCGGCTGGGGGCGGATCGTCAACATCTCCTCCGTTCACGGCCTGCGCGCCTCGCCGTACAAGTCCGCGTACGTGACGGCCAAGCACGCGCTGGAGGGGTTGTCCAAGGTCATCGCGCTGGAAGGCGCCCCTCACGGCGTGACCTCCAACTGCGTCAATCCCGCGTACGTGCGGACCCCGCTGGTGGAGAACCAGATCGCGGCGCAGGCGCGTACGCACGGGATCGGCCCGGACGAGGTCGTCGAGCAGATCATGCTGGCCCCCGCGGCGATCAAGCGCCTGGTGGAGCCGGATGAGGTCGCCGAGCTGGTGGCCTATCTTTGCGGTCCACAGGGCTCGTTCATCACCGGAGCCTCGATTCCGCTCGACGGAGGATGGAGCGCACGCTGAGGTGAACGTCTATCTCGAACTCCTCGCCCGTGAGGCCTCGGCCGTGGAGTTCGAGGGGCCGGTGCTCCAGGCCCGCGCGGCCGGCCTCGACACGACCGCGCTCGAGGAGGACAAGGTAGCGGCCCTGAAGGTCCGGGCCATGCTGCGCAGGAGGGCCAAGCGCGAGGCCGAGCTGTCGGCGCTCTTCGACACCGCGGGCGACCTGGCCGGGCTGACCGACCTCGACGCCGTGCTGGAGGCGATCGTGCAGCGGGCCAGGCGTCTGCTGTCCACCGACATCGCCTACATGACGCTGCACGACCCCGAGCGCGGCGACACCTGCATGCGGGTCACCGACGGCTCCATCTCGGCGCGCTTCCGCGAACTGCGGCTCGCGATGGGAGCGGGGCTCGGCGGGCTGGTCGCCCAGTCGGGCACGCCGTACAACACGGCGGACTACTTCGCCGACGAGCGGCTGCGGCACACGCTCACGATCGACGAGGCGGTGCACGAGGAGGGCCTGGTCGCGATCCTCGGCGTGCCGCTGCGGCTCGGCACGCAGGTCATCGGTGTGCTGTTCGCGGCCAATCGGAGCGCCCGGCCCTTCGTCCAGGAGGAGGTGGCGCTGCTCTGTTCGCTGGCCGCGCACGCCGCGGTCGCGATCGACACCGCGCGGCTGCTCCAGGAGACGCGGGCGGCCCTCGCCGAGCTGAGCGGCGCCAACACCGTGATCAGCGCGCACAGCGAGGCCATCGAGCGGGCGGCAGACGCGCACGACCGGATGACCGGGCTGGTGCTTCGCGGCGGCGGCGTGGAGGACGTCGCCGCGGTCGTCACCGAGGTGCTCGGAGGCACCGTCACAGTCCTCGACGACGAGGGGCGCCCGCTGGTGGGCCAGGCCGCCGACCTCGACGCCGGAGTCTTCGACGCCGCCCAGTCCTCACGCGCGCTCGGCCGTACGGTCAAACGAGGCGGCGCCTACGTGGCGTCGGTGGACGTGGGGGCGGCGCCGCTGTGCACGCTGGTGCTGCGGACCGAGCAGCTCGTGGCCGCCGCCGACCAGCGCATCCTGGAGCGGGCCGCGATCGTCACCGCGCTGCTGCTGCTGTTCCGACGCAGCGTGGCCGAGGCCGAGGGCCGGGTGCGCGGCGAGCTGCTCGACGACCTGATCTCCCGGCCCGACCTCACCGGGCTCGGTGACCGGGCGCGCAGGCTGGGCGTGGACCTCGACCGACCGCACGTGCTCGTCGTCACCCGCCACGAGGGGCAGCGGGAGCGCGCCGCCTTCTGGGCGTCGTCGCAGGCCGCGCTCGCCCACGGTCTGGCCACCACGCGCGGGGACGAGGTCGTGCTGCTGCTCCCGGGGGACAAACCCGGCGCGGTCGCGCGCCGCGTCGCCCGCGAGCTGAGCTCCTCGCTCGGCCGTCCCGCCACCGCGGGGGCCGCGCGGGCGGCGGGGACCGTCTCCTCCGCCGTGTCCGCCGCCTACCGCGAGGCGCAGCGCTGCGCGGACGCCCTGATCGCGCTCGGGCGGTCCGGGCACGGCGCGAGCGCGGAGGAACTCGGCTTCGTCGGCCTGCTGATGGGCGAGGGGCGGGACGTATCGGGCTTCCTGACGTCCGCCCTCGGCCCCGTCCTGGACTACGACGGGCGGCGCGGGACGGCGCTGATCAGGACCCTGACCGCCTACTTCGGCGCGGGCGGCTCACTGTCGCGTACGGCCGACGCCCTGCACATCCACGTGAACACGGTGACGCAGCGGCTCGACCGGGTGGCCCAGCTCCTGGGACCGGACTGGCAGGAGCCGGAGCGCGCCCTGGAGATCCAGCTCGCCCTGCGCCTGTACCGCCTCCGGAGCCACATAACCGACGGGTGAGGTATGTGCCGACCGGCCATAGGAGTGACATGCGTCACACCATATGGTGGCCGCACCCCCCACCCGAGGAGTTCCCCGTGGCCAACGAAACACGGACCCCGATCGGCAAGGTCGTCAGCGCCAGCCTGATCGGCACCACGATCGAGTGGTACGACTTCTTCCTCTACGGCTCGGCCGCCGCACTCGTGTTCAACAAGCTGTTCTTCCCGGCCGAGGACGCCCTGACCGGCACGCTGCTCGCGTTCCTCACGTACGCCGTCGGCTTCGCCGCCCGGCCTCTCGGCGGCCTGATCTTCGGTCACTACGGCGACCGGCTGGGCCGCAAGCGGCTGCTCGTGGTCAGCCTTCTGATGATGGGCGGCGCGACCGTCCTGATCGGCTGCCTGCCGACCTACGCGACGCTCGGCGCGGCGGCTCCCCTGCTGCTCACCGCGTTGCGGCTGGTGCAGGGCTTCGCCCTGGGCGGCGAGTGGGGCGGCGCGGTCCTGCTGGTCTCCGAGCACGGCGACCCCAAGCGGCGCGGCCTGTGGGCCTCCTGGCCCCAGGCCGGCGCGCCAGGCGGAAACCTGCTGGCCACGGGGGTGCTCGCGATCCTCGCGGCCGTCCAGTCCGACGAGGCGTTCCTCGCCTGGGGCTGGCGGATCCCGTTCCTGCTCTCCGGCCTGCTGGTGTTCGTCGGACTGTGGATCCGGCTCACCGTCACGGAGTCGCCCGTGTTCAAGGAGGCGCTGGCCAACCAGGCTCCCGAGCAGAAGGCCCCGATCGTCGATGTGCTGCGCCATCACTGGCGTGACGTCCTGGTGGCGATCGGCGCGCGGCTCGCAGAGAACGTCTCCTACTACGTGATCACGGCGTTCGTCCTCGTGTACGCCACCACCGCCGCGGGCATGCCCAAGCAGACCGCGCTCAACGCGGTGCTGATCGCCTCCGCGGTCCACTTCGTGACCATCCCGATGTGGGGGGCGCTCTCCGACCGGCTGGGCCGCCGGCCCGTCTATCTGATCGGCGCGGTGGGCGTCGGCCTCTGGGCGTTCGCCTTCTTCCCGCTCGTCGACAGTGGGTCGTTCGCCCTGGCGACGGTCGCGGTGACCGTCGGCCTGCTCTTCCACGGGGCGATGTACGGCCCGCAGGCCGCGTTCTTCTCCGAGCTGTTCGCCACCAGGATGCGCTACTCCGGCGTGTCCGTGGGCTACCAGCTCGCCTCGATCGTGGCCGGGGCGCTCGCCCCGATCATCGCGGTCGCCCTGCTCAAGGAGTACGCCTCCGGCGTCCCGATCGCCATCTACGTCGCCGTCTCGGCGGTGGTCACGGTGATCGCCGTGGTCGCGGCCAAGGAGACCCGCGACCGTGACCTCACCGCCGTCGAGCCGACCTCCGGGTCACGACGGGCCTCCACGGCCCGCGTCGGCCAAGAGCCCTGAGAAACGTGACGATGTGACACCCCGACCCCGCCTACCTGGAGCCGCACCATGATCTCAGCTGAGCGCATCAGCACCGCGCGTTCGACCCTCAACGTCCTCTCCGTGCCGGGGACCACCGGCGAACCCGTGCTGTTCGTCCACGGGAACGTGTCGTCGAGTACCTTCTGGCGCTCGACCATGCTCGCACTGCCCGCCGGCTTCCGCCCGCTCGCCGTCGACCTGCGCGGGTTCGGCGACTCCGACCCGGCGCCGGTGGACGCGACCCGCGGACTGCGCGACTACTCCGACGACGTCCTGTCGCTCCTCGACGTGATCGGCGCCGCCCATCTGGTGGGCTGGAGCATGGGCGGCGGCGTCGTCCTCCAGGCGCTCCGCGACCGGCCGGAAACGGTCAGGAGCGCCACGCTGGTCAACCCGGTCTCGCCGTACGGGTTCGGCGGGACGACGGGGCCGGACGGCGTCCTGACGCACCCGGACGGCACCGGCGCCGGCGGCGGCGCCGCCAATCCCGACTTCGTGGCGGCCCTGCGGGCGGGTGACCGGTCCGCGGACTCCCCGGTGTCGCCGCGTACGGTGCTCCGCACGGCCTACGTGGTCCCGGGAGCCGATCTGGGCGACGACGAGGACGCCTTCGTCGAGTCGATGTTGTCCACCCGGCTGGGCGAGGACCACTATCCGGGTGACACGGCGACCGCGGCCGCCTGGCCGGGCGTCGCGCCGGGCAAGCGCGGCGTGCTCAACACGATGGCGCCGACCTACTTCCGGATCGACGACCTGCACACCATCGACCCGAAGCCGCCCATCCTGTGGATCAGGGGCACCGAGGACGTGATCGTCTCCGACACGTCGCTGTTCGACCTGGTCCACCTGGGGGCGATCGGCGTGGTACCCGGCTGGGACGGCACGCCCGCCCAGCCGATGGTCACCCAGACGCGGGCGGCGCTCGACCGCTACGGGAACTACCGGGAGGTCGCGATCCCCGGCTGCGGCCACAGCCCGCACATCGAGAAGCCGGCCGAGTTCCGCGCGGCGCTCACCGCTCAGCTGAGCGCGGCGTAGCCCGGGATCCTGGCGGCGATCCTCCGGAACAACGAGGGGGTGGGCCGCGTACCGGCCGGCCGCACCCTGACGTGCCCCCGGAAGCCCACCTCCAGCGTGAACCGCAGATCGACGTCCTTGCCCTCCGTCCGAAGCCCCGGCCGCCACGCGCCGGGGCCGAGGCAGCCCTCGCCACCCAGCCTGCGTACGGGCACCTTCGCGATCAGCTGGCCGGCCAGCCGTCCGGGCACGCCGGGCTCGACGAGGGCGGGGACCGTCATGCCCCGCCCCCGGCCACCCATCTGGCGGAGCACCAGCTCGACCGCGGGACCGCCGCTCGGCGGCACGTACGGCACCGGCACCACGACGTACACGTCGTCGTCGCTGTGGGTGACCGAGGCGCGGGGCGACACCAGGGCGATGGACTCGGGGAAGGACTGCGGCTCTACGCAGACGCTGAGCTCGCCCTTCCCCGACCAGCACGGCATGACCAGCCGCCGGGGATAGTCCGCGAGGACGCCCGCGCAGTTCATCGGCGCCTCCGCCCTGGCGACCCTGGTGCGGGCCGGGTGGACGCCGCGCATCCGCACGTGCACCTCCCACAGGCCGGGACGCAGCGGGCGCCCGAGCGCGGCGGAGCCCACGTCGAGCCGGGCCTGGCCGGCGGCCCACACCCGGACCCCGTCGCCGTCGCGGCCGTGTTGGACGGTGCTGGTCACCGGGAGGAAGTAGACGACGCCGGTCTGCGCGTCCCGGATGTAGACCTCCATCCGCGCCCGCCGCGCCGCCTCCGTCACGTCGGCCATCTCGGGGGCGAGCAGTCCCTCGATGGGGGTCGGCGGCATCCAGTACAGGCGGCCGTTCTCCGCGTGGAACCGCAGCGGTGCGCCGCCCGCGTCGACGATCTCGACGGCCAGGTCCATGGTGAGCACGCTCTGGTCCCAGCGGACTTCCTGCAGCTCGGCGCGCAACCGGGTCCCGCGTGACGCCGCGGCGAGCCTGGCCAGTTCCTCCTGGCGGTCCGCCCGCAGCAGCGCGGCACGGGCCCGCAGGTGCACCGGAAGGTACGCGTCGAGCCGCGCGGGTACGCGCTCCTGGACGAGTTCCCTGAGCCGGGCGAACAGGACCGTCCGGTGGTGGTCGCCGGCCGCCTCGAACCGGGCGCCGCCGAGCCGGCGCAGCCCGAGCACGCGGAACCAGTGGGCCTGGATCCGGTCGCGCCGCTGCCCGGGCGGCGTGTACGCCTCGACGATGTCGAGGATGGTCCGCAGCCCGGCGACCAGCGCGGCGGGATCCTCTTGCCCGTCCTCCTGGGGGGTGGCGACCTGGCAGCAGATCTGCCCGGCGTGGATCGCGATGGCCCGCGCGGCGAGGTAGGCGTGGGTGACGAACGCCTGCTCGGCCAGCGGGCGGTCGGGGAAGCGGATCTGGTTCTCGGCGAGGAAGCCCATCCGGAACAGCTTGTGCGCCGTCGGCAGACCCAGCAGGCGGTCACGGAGGACGTCCGCGCGCTCCCTGCTGCCGGTGAAGGCCGAAAGCGGCGTCCCCTCCCCCGCCAGCCTGCCCACGAGCACGTCGGCGCCGGACCGCATGGCCATGCCGTACATGTTCTGGAGGGCGCTGTGCTCCAGTCGGTCGTACTGGTTCATGAAGTACACGTAATCGCCGCGGGCGACGGAGAGGGCGACGTTGCGGCCTCTCGTGGGACCGCCACTGTGGTCCAGGTGGAGCACCCGGACGTTCTCGCGCACGCCGGCCACGGTGTCCAGCTGTTCGCGGGTGCCGTCCGTGGAACCGTCGTCCGCGAAGATCACTTCGTACTGCTCCGCGGGCAGCGACTGCTCCAGCAGGGAGCGCACGCACGCGTCGAAGGCGTCGTCCGCCGGCCCGGGATCGCAGACGGAGACCACAACACTGACCTTCACACCCATGACGCCAAGGGTGCCCGGCGAACGGAGCGGACTCCGCGGTCTTGCCGAAAGGTCGACCAAACCTGACCAGGGCTAGGGACGCACTTAGTACCAGCCGGTGGCCTGGGAGTGGCCCCAGGCGCCGCACGGGGTCTTGTAGCGGCCGGCGATGTAGCCCAGGCCCCACTTGATCTGGGTGGCGGCGTTGGTCTGCCAGTCGGACCCGGCGCTCGCCATCTTGCTGCCGGGCAGGGACTGGGGGATGCCGTAGGCGCCGCTGTAGCGGTTCATCGCCCGCTCGTTCCAGTGGCTCTCCTTGTCCCAGAGCCGTTCCAGGCAGCCCCACTCGGAGTCGCCCCAGCCGCGCGCGGCGGCCATCTCCCTGCCCAGCGCCTTGTTGCTGCCGGGGTCGGGCTTGGAGCCGGGCGGGAAGTCCGCCGGGTTGAAGCCGCCGCCGCCCGGCGCCTGCTTCGGGATCTTGACGGGGTCGAGGTCGGCCTTGGGCGTGTCCCGGCTCGCCTTCAGCCGGGCCTCCTTGAGCGACTGCGCGGCCTGCGCCTTCATCGCGTCGATCGCGGGATTGGCGACGGAGGGGTCCCCGGCGAGCAGTTCGGGAAGCGACACCGGGTTGGGCGGGGTGTTCGCGTTCTCGATCGCCGTACGGACGAGGAGCGTGGTGGCCCCGCCGACCAGGACCAACGTCACGCCGATGATGATGACGCGCTTGGGGGTCAGCAGGCTCGGACCCGACCGGCGCTTGGAACGGGAACGCGACGGGCGCTCCCTCAGCTGCTGACCAGAACTCACGACCTATGAGCTTGCCCTGTACCCGGGGGTGTCGCGCAACCCAAACAATAAAGTCCGTTGGTGAATTCTTTGCCCTAACCGCCCGGTACGTGGGCTTTCCTGAAACATGTGATATTCATCACACAGGTCCGCCCCTCGGACCCCCGCGCCGAAGGGAGGACCCTTTCGCGAGCTTGCACGCCGTTCGTCCTGACCAGGTGCGCGCCGCGTTACGGTTTCATGACACCCCCAGGAATTCCCGACATACAGTCCATAATGTCCGCGTGGCTGGCATCCTCCTGGTCGAAGACGACCCTTCCGTTCGCATGGGGCTCGAGCTCGCGCTCACCCGCCAGGGCCACTCCGTGACGGCGTACGCGACGGGGGAAGAGGCCCTGGCCCACGTACGGGCCCGGCGCCCGGAGATCGTGATCCTCGACGTGATGCTCCCGGGCATCGACGGGGTCGAGGTGTGCCGCCGCATCCGCAAGCTGGACTCGCTGCCGGTCATCCTGCTCACCGCGCGGGGCGACGACCTCGACGTGGTCGTGGGTCTGGAGGCCGGCGCCGACGACTACGTGGTCAAGCCGGTGGAGCCACGGGTGCTCGACGCGCGGATCCGGGCCGTCCTGCGGCGCCTGGAGTCCGCCTCCTCCGACCGGATCAGCTTCGGCGACCTGCTGGTGGACCGGGGCGCGCTCAAGGTGACGCACAAGGGGCGCGAGATCCACCTCACCCCGACGGAGCTGCGCCTGCTGCTCGAACTGGTCCGCCATCCGGGCCAGGTACTCAACCGCCGCTACCTGCTCAGGACCGTGTGGGACCACTCCCACGTCGCCGACTCGCGGCTGGTCGACGCGTGCGTGCAGCGGATCAGGGCGAAGATAGAGCCGGTGCCGGCCGAGCCGGTCTTCATCCACACCGTCCGCGGCTTCGGATACCGCTTCAGCCCGCCATGAGCTGGGTTCCCACCGGCCTGCGCGGCCGGCTGGTGATCACCTTCCTGCTGGTGGCGATCATCGCCTCCGTGGCCGTGGCCGGGCTCGGCTACCAACTCGTCCGCAGGGAACTGCTGGACCGAGTGCAGCGGGTCTCGGTCTCCGACATCCGCGACACGCTGTCCCGGGTCGCCCTGCCGGTCGGCGCCAGCGACGTCGTGTGGCCGAGCGACTCCACGGTGACCGACGAGGACCTGGGCGACCTCGTGAACGCGCTCAACGGGCCCGACCGCGCGGTCATCGTCACCTACGGCGGCCACCGGCGCATCAGCCGCGGCTCGCCCTTCACCATGACCGACGTGCCCGATCAGCTCCGCTGGCAGGCCACCCGGCGCCTGGTGTTCCAGCGGCTCAGGCTGAACGACCGGCCGTGGCTGCTGGTCGCCACCCAGATCCACCGCGCCAACCAGAACGGCGTCGTGCGCGGCACCGGCCTGAGCGCGTACGTCTTCGTCTCGCTGAGCGACGAGGAGGGCGTCCTCAACCGGCTGCGGGGCTCGCTCCTCCAGGCGGGCGGGATCACGCTGGCGATCGCGCTGACCGTGGCCCTGCTGTCGGCCTGGCAGGTGCTGCTCCCCGTACGCAGGCTCGGCACCGCCGCGCGCATGCTCGGCGCCGGCGAGCTGCACATCCGGCTCCCCGTACGCGGGAAGGACGAGCTGGCCGAGCTCACCGCCATCTTCAACGAGACGGCGGAGGCGCTGGAGGAGAAGGTGACCGAGCTGCGCACCCTGGAGGCGATGTCCCGGCGCTTCGTCGCCGACGTCTCGCACGAACTGCGCACGCCCCTGACCGCGATGACCGCGGTGACGGACATGCTCTCCGAGGAGGCGGACGGCCTGCCGGACGACGCGGGCGAGGCGGTGCGCATCGTGCTCCGCGAGATCGACCGGCTCAAGATCCTCGTGGAGCACCTCATCGAGGTCAGCCGCTTCGACTCCGGCGCCGCCGTACTGCGCAGGGAGAACGTGGACGTGGGCGACACCCTGGCCGACTGCCTGGAGGTACGCGGCTGGGCCGACCAGGTGAAGCTCACCGTCCCGATCGGGCTGATGTTCTCCCTCGACCCCCGGCGCTTCGACGTGATCGTGGCCAACCTCGTCGGCAACGCCCTGCACCACGGGGCCCAGCCGGTGCTGGTGAGCGCCAGAGTACGGCCCAGCGGCCTCCAGGTCACCGTACGCGACCACGGGGAGGGCATCCCGGAGCGGTCGCTCCCCCACGTCTTCGAGCGCTTCTACAAGGCCGGTGCGGGCCGGGCGCGCAGCGTCGGGAGCGGCCTGGGGCTGGCCATCGCCAAGGCCAACGCGGAACTGCACCGCGGCACGATCGAGGTACGACGATGCGACCCCGGCACCCTTTTCACGTTGTGGATCCCCGCGCCGTGACCCGCGTCATGAGCCGCGTCATGAGCCGTGTCACCGCGGGCCGGATCACGATGGACCAGATCTTGGCGGGCCGGGCCGTGCTGGGCCGGGTCGTGCTGGGCCGGCTGGCCGGGGTCGTGCTGCTCCTCGCCGCGGTCGCGGGGTGCGGGGTGGAGCCGACGAGGGTCAACGACGGCGGCCCGCCTCCGGTCATCAGCGGCGCCTCGACGGTTGTGCGCGTCTACCTCGTCCGGTCGGGACGGCTCGAGCCCACCAGCGTGGCCGCGACGTCCTCGCACGTCAACGATGTTCTCTCCGCGCTGTTCGGGGCCGGGCGGCGCCCGCCCAGCGGCGTCGGCACCGCCCTGAGCCGCATGCGGCTGGCCCAGGTCCAGCTCATGCGGTACACGCCCGATCCGAGCAGCCGCAACGATCCGGACAGCGTGGGCCTGCGGCTCCGGGTGTTCGTCAGCGGGCCGAAGATGTCCAGGATCGCGATGGCCCAGATCACCTGTACGGCGCGGCTGCGCCCGGAGATCTGGGCCGTGGAGATCGCGCAGGGCGACGCCGAGACCCTGAAGATCCACACCTGCCGGGAGTACTGGGATCTGGCACCGCAGAACGGCCATCTCCCGCCCTGACCCCCGGCAGGCCGGGATCAGAAGGTGATGTCCTCCAGCATCTCGGTCACCAGGGCGGCGATCTGCGACCGCTCCGACCTGGTGAGCGTGATGTGCGCGAACAGCGGATGCCCCTTGAGCTTCTCGACCACCGCGACCACGCCGTCATGCCGGCCGACGCGGAGGTTGTCGCGCTGGGCGATGTCGTGGGTGAGCACCACCCGCGAGTTCGCGCCGATGCGCGACAGCACGGTGAGGAGCACCCCACGCTCCAGCGACTGGGCCTCGTCCACGATGACGAACGCGTCGTGAAGCGAGCGGCCGCGGATGTGCGTGAGCGGGAGGACCTCCAGCATTCCGCGGTCCAGGACCTCTTCGATCACCTCGGGCGTGGTCACCGCGCCGAGCGTGTCGTAGACGGCCTGGGCCCAGGGGCCCATCTTCTCGTTCTCCGAACCCGGGAGGTAACCGAGCTCCTGGCCGCCCACGGCGTACAGCGGGCGGAAGACGATGACCTTGCGGTGCTGGCGGCGCTCCAGCACGGCCTCCAGGCCCGCGCAGAGGGCCAGGGCCGACTTCCCGGTGCCCGCGCGTCCCCCCATGGAGACGATGCCCACCTCGGGGTCCATGAGGATGTCGAGCGCGATCCGCTGCTCCGCCGACCGGCCGTGCAGACCGAAGACCTCGCGGTCGCCCCGGACCAGGCGTACGGACTTGTCGGGCATGACGCGCCCGAGCGCGGAGCCGCGGCTGGACAGCAGCCGCAGGCCGGTGTGGCAGGGAAGGTCGCGGGCCTCCTCCAGGTCCGCGTTGCCGCTCTCGAAGAGCGCCTCGACGTCCTCGGTGGTCACCTGGAGTTCGGCCATGCCGGTCCAGCCCGACTCGACCACCATCCCGGCGCGGTACTCCTCCGCGGCGAGGCCGATCGAGGCGGCCTTGACGCGCATGGGCAGGTCCTTCGAGACGAGCACCACGTCGCAGCCCTCGGCCGCGAGGTTCTGCGCGACTGTGAGGATGCGGGTGTCGTTGTCACCGAGGCGGAACCCGGCCGGAAGGACCGACGGGTCGCTGTGGTTGAGCTCCACCCGGATGGTGCCCTCGCCGATCGGCATGGGCTCGTCCAGGCGACCGTGCCGCACCCTGAGGTCGTCGAGGAAGCGCAGTGCCTCGCGGGCGAAGTAGCCGAGTTCAGGATGCTGCCTCTTGGCCTCCAACTCGGTGACGACGACGACCGGGATGACGACCTCGTGCTCTGCGAAGCGGCTCATCGCCGCCGGGTCGGCGAGCAGGACGGAGGTGTCAAGGATGTAGGTGCGGGTCGGGTTACTCGAGGACTGTGCCACGCGTTCTCCCCCGGGCGCCTGGAAAGGGCACCCTGCCGTGAATGGTGGTGAACGGACCGGACCCGTGCCCTGACGAAGTGGACCGGGATTCCGGCCCTCCTCACGATCAAGGACAGGCCCTCTCCCACTACGGTACGTAACGTTCCCCTTGATCCCAATAGCTGGACCGTGACCGAAAGGGAGCGTTCACGTGCCGTTTCAGGAACCGTACCGACGGTGCCGCGCGGCGTACGAGCGGAGCGCCCGCAGGAAGTCGACTCTGCGGAAGTCAGGCCAGTAGGCCTCGCAGAAGTAGAACTCGGAGTGGGCGCTCTGCCAGAGCAGGAAGCCGGAGAGCCGCTGCTCTCCCGACGTCCGGATGACGAGGTCGGGGTCGGGCAGTCCGCGCGTGTAGAGATGCTCCGCGATGTGCTCGACGTCGAGGACCTCGACGAGGTCCTCGATGCTCGCGCCCTTGCTGGCGTGCTCCTGGAGGAGAGAGCGCACCGCATCAGCGATCTCACGTCTTCCTCCATACCCAACGGCCACGTTCACAATCAGGCCAGGGCGGTGTGATGTGGTTTCTTTTGCATCTTTCAGGACACGAGCGGTGTGATCGGGCAGCAGATCCAGTGACCCCATGGGGCTGACGTGCCATCCCTGCTCGACGAGGTCCTGCACCAGACCCTCGATCACCTGGAGCAACGGCTGGAGTTCGGCCTGGTCCCGGGAGAGGTTGTCGGTGGAGAGCAGCCACAGCGTCACGTACTCGACCCCGGCCTCCCGGCACCACTCCAGGAGCTCGGTGATCTTGTCGGCGCCCTTCTGGTGCCCGCGGCTCACGTCACGCAGGCCCATGGCCCTGGCCCATCGCCGGTTGCCGTCGACGATGACGCCCACATGCCGGGGGATCAGGTCCGCCTCGCGGGACCCGGAGAGCTTCCGCTCGAGCCTGCGCTCGTACAGCTTGTACACGAGATCGCGCACGCCCATGCAAGTCCTCTTCCCTCGCGACCCGGTGGCTCCGGTCAATTATCGGGGCCGCGACACCCTGACTGCTCCGTCCGTGAGGTTGCTGTTGCGTTCCATCTCGAACGAACCCCCCAATATTTCCTCGGCGTCGCAGACGAGACCCTCGACGAAGGCGGCCAGGCGCCCGGAGGTCAGTTCCGCGCGCAGGCCGACGCCGCTCGCGCCCCACGCCTCCAGGAAGGCCCTGCGGGTGAGCCGCCACTCGCCCAGCGGAGCGACGCCTCCGCGCCGCCGGGTGGGGATCCACGACGGCATGGTCCGCACCTGGCAGCGCAGCTCACCGCCGCCGACCACGTCGATCCTGCTCCGGTAGCGAAGGGCGAACATCTCGCCCTCTCCACCGGGGAAGCGGTCCTCCGGATCCGGCCAGCCGCCGGCCTGGGGACCGCCGTCCGCTCTCGCGTCCGCGATCACCCGGGCCAGCCTGGCCAGGAACCAGCCGCACCGCTCCCCGACCGTTCCGTACGGCACGCCGTCCCGGTACAGCTCCAACGTGACCTCGTACGGCACGCCCAGTCTGTCCCGGCACGGCACCGGATTAACGGTAAGGTATGATCCGTCTACGCACGGTAGCCCTTGCACGGTTCACACGCTAGCCGCGACAACTCGCCGCTAACACCCCAAAACGGGCAAGTCCGCGTTAGCGGACCCGGCGCGTCAGACGGGCCCACAGGCCGGGCCGTAGACGGGTTTCCTCCGCCAGGTTATGACCGGCGTCGGTCGAGCCGCCGCCGCATGCCCCGTCGCACACACCGCGTGTGAGGATGACCACCACTGACGATCGTGGGGACAGGTAGGACACCCTTCATGGACCCCTCCGTCGAGGGAGCGCGCATATGATCGCCGCTCGCCTCCACACAGGCGGTCCGTGGGGATTATGCACTAGGCGAAAGCCGTACGGGCCTCGGGACGTCCAGCGGACGATCCGAGGCCCGTACGGTGGCTCAGGAGCGCTCAGGTCAGCTCAGGCGGTCGACCAGGGCGTTGTACTCGTCCCACAGCTCCTTGGGCAGGTGGTCGCCGAAGGTCTCGAAGAAGGCCGGCACGAGCGCCGCCTCCTCACGCCACACCTCGGGGTCGACGCTCAGCAGCTCCGCCATGTCGCTCTCGGAGACGTTCAGGCCCTCGGTGTCCAGCGCGACGGGCAGGTTGCCGATCGCGCTCGGCACGGCGTCCTCCTGGCCGTTCAGCCGGCCGACGATCCACTTGAGGACCCGGCTGTTCTCGCCGAAGCCCGGCCACAGGAACCGGCCGTTCGCGTCCTTGCGGAACCAGTTGACGTAGTAGATCCGCGGCAGCTTGGCGGGGTCCGCCTGCTGGCCGATCCTGATCCAGTGGGCGAAGTAGTCGCCCATGTTGTAGCCGCAGAACGGGAGCATCGCGAACGGATCGCGGCGCAGCTCGCCGACCTTGCCCTCGGCCGCCGCGGTCTTCTCCGAGGCGACGTTGGCCCCGAGGAAGACGCCCTGCTGCCAGCTCAGGGACTCGGTGACCAGCGGGACCGCGGTCGCCCTGCGCCCGCCGAACAGGATGGCCGAGATCGGCACGCCCGCCGGGTCCTGCCACTCAGGCGCGATCGTCGGGCACTGCCCGGCCGGGGTGGTGAAGCGCGCGTTCGGGTGCGCGGCCGGCTCGCCGGACTCCGGTGTCCAGGAACGGCCCTTCCAGTCCGTCAGGTGGGCCGGCGGCTCGTCGGTGAGGCCCTCCCACCACACGTCGCCGTCGTCGGTCAGAGCGACGTTGGTGAAGATGCTGTTGCCCCAGAGAGTCTCGATCGCGTTGGCGTTGGTGGACTCGCCGGTCCCCGGCGCGACGCCGAAGAACCCCGCCTCGGGGTTGATGGCGTGCAGGCGGCCGTCGGGGCCGAACCGCATCCAGGCGATGTCGTCGCCGATCGTCTCGACCTTCCAGCCGGGAATCGTCGGCTGGAGCATGGCGAGGTTGGTCTTGCCGCACGCCGAGGGGAACGCCGCGGCGACGTACCGCGCCTCACCCTGCGGCGGCGTGAGCTTGAGGATGAGCATGTGCTCGGCCAGCCAGCCCTCGTCCCTTGCCATGACGCTGGCGATGCGCAGCGCGTAGCACTTCTTCCCGAGCAGGGCGTTGCCGCCGTAGCCCGAGCCGTACGACCAGATCTCGCGGGTCTCCGGGAAGTGGCTGATGTACTTGGTGTCGCTGCACGGCCAGGGAACGTCCTCCTGGCCCTCGGCCAGCGGGGCGCCCACGGAGTGGACGGCCTTGACGAAGTCGCCGCGCTCCTCGATCAGGCGCAGCGCCTCCTCACCCATCCGGGTCATGACCCGCATGGACACCGCCACGTACGGCGAGTCGGTGATCTCCACGCCGAGCTGGGAGATGGTGCCGCCGAGGGGACCCATGCAGAACGGCACGACGTACATCGTGCGACCGCGCATGCATCCCTTGAACAACTCACCGAACGTCCGCCGCATCTCGGCCGGGGCGATCCAGTTGTTCGTCGGCCCCGCGTCCTCGGCCCGCTCCGAGCAGATGTACGTTCGGTCCTCGACCCGGGCGACGTCACTCGGGTCTGAGGTCGCAAGGAAGCTGTTGGGCCGTTTGGCCAGCCGGGTGAGAGTGCCCTGTTTGACGAGCAGGTTCGTCAAGCGGGTCCACTCCGCCTCGGAGCCGTCGCACCATTCGACCCTGTCAGGCTGGGTCAGCTCAGCGATCTCCCTGACCCAGGCGGCCAGCTCGGGGTGAGTCGTCGGAACGCGTACCTCTGCTGATATGGACACGGAACCGGCTCCTTTTTCTCGAAGGACCAAATCATCATTGACGACGAATGGCCGACGAATCCAATTGGCGTAGACCACGCCCATATCCGGCGGCACTCGGGTCCACACGGCTCCGGAATGGAGTTTGTCCAGGCAGGGGCCGTGACGGTTCGTGGAGCCTACCCAGTAGAAAGCGGTTCAAAGAAACGAGTTCCGAGCGTCAGATCACTCCCGTCCGGTGATATTGGTATAGGCCATCCGAAGTGGTCCAGACCATTTTTTCAATTGGTTTAGTCCACGTGATCCGGCCCGGCGGCGCGGACCCGGTCCACGTGCTGGAGGGCATCCCGCAGGTCAGCGAGCCAGGTGTCGGTGTGCCGCCCCACCAGACGGACGCACCAGGCCAGGGCGTCGCTGCGGCTGCGTGCGACCCCCGCGGCGACGAGTGTGTCGAGGACCTGACGCTCCGGCTGCCGCAACCGCGTCATGACGGGCACCGACAACGTGGTGAACATCACTCTCTCGCCCTCGACGACGATCCCCCAGGAAACCTTCCTGCGGAATCGCCGTTCGGCCTCGCGAGCGATCTCGATCCGGCGCTCCCTGGTCTCCTCGCGGAACCGCTCGACGTAGCCCTCCAGCGCGGCGGAACGCTCCAGGTCGGGCAACCCGCGCGCCACGGTCAGCGGGGGGACGACGCCGACGACCGCGATCTCCTCGCGATCGACCACCAGCTCGGGCGCCTCGGCGAACCAGCCCTCGGGCAGGCGTCCGGCGAACCAGCCCCGCAACTGCTCCTCTGTATCCATGTAATCGAGATTACAACCGCTTCCCTCGGCAGGCCATGTGTCGACAGTGACACTCTTCCTGGAGTTACTTTCACTCCGGAGCCGCGTGTCCCGCGGGGCGCGATCGGCGCCACACTCGGCAGCCTCCTTTCCACTGTCCACTCCGGCCGCGGCCCCGGTCACCGGCCCCGCCGATGTTGATCTTCCTTCCCAGAGGTGCGGGGAGACGGCAAAATCGGGGCATGAGCTCCCCTCAGCGCGCTGACCGGAACGCCGACTCGCCGCAGCGGGCCGTCCTGAGCCTGCGCGAGCGCAAGAAGGCCAAGACCCGGCGGGCGATCCAGGAGCACGCGCTGCGGATGTTCACCGAGCAGGGCTACGAGGCCACCACCGTCGAGCAGATCGCGGAGGCGGCCGAGGTGTCTCCGAGCACGCTCTTCCGGTACTTCCCGACCAAGGAAGACCTGATCGTCCAGGACGACTACGACCCGATACTGCTGGCGGTGATGCGGGCCCAGCCGCCGGAGCTGCCCCCGCTCACCGCGATCCGGCGGGCGCTGCACACGGCCTTCGCGCAGATTCCCCCTGAGGGACTGGACGAGGTCCGCGTCCGGATGAGCCTGATGATGAGCGTCCCTGCCGTACGCGCCCGCAGCCTGGACAACCTGCTGACCACGGTGGACCTGCTGGCCGGGGTGGTCGCCGAGCGCTCAGGCCGCGACCGGTCCGCCCCCGCCGTGCGGACATTCGCCGGGGCCGTGCTGGGGGCGATGCTCCCGGCGCTGTACAGCTGGGCCGCCGCGGACGGCACCCGCTCCCTGCCCGACCTGATCGACGAGGCCCTGGCCCTCCTCGAAAGCGGTCTCCCCCTCTGAGCCCCATTTCGAGTCCCCCTTTCCGAATTCCCCCGCCCGAACCCGCGCGCCCGAAGATGGCGTCCCGAACCGCGATCCGGCGGCCCGCGACTCGCCGGATCGTGACTCGCCGGATCGTGACTCGCCGGATCGTGACCAGGTCGCGCCCTGTGTCAGAAGCGACGATCCGCTTCACGCCCTAAGGTGATCTACCGGTTTTCGACCGGAATTTCACCATTGGAGGCCAGAGATGTCTCGTCGGAGACTCGCCGCCGTCACGGCCCTCACCTTGCTCCCCGGCGCGGCCCTGGCCGGTACGGCGCGGGCAGACAGCGCCGCGGAGATCGTCGTCGGAACCTGTCAGGCGTACCAGATCTCGAATGTCGGCACCCTGGACGCCTGCGGCTCCGAACCGCTGGACGCGCTCTTCACCGGGCTGACTGAGTACGTGCCCGGCACCTCCCGGGCCCGCTACGCGGTCGCCACGTCGATCACCACGAAGGACAACCGGGTCTACCACGTCACCCTGCGTAAGGGCTGGAAGTTCCACGACGGGACCGAGGTCAAGGCGCGCAACTTCGTCGAGGCGTGGAACCAGACCGCAGCGACGAAGACGGACAGTTCCTTCCTCTTCGGGGAGATCGAGGGCTATGGCAAGCGGAAGATGTCCGGACTCAAGGTGACCGGGGACCACACGTTCACGATCACCCTGTCCGCGCCGCTCGGCGTCTTCGTGAAGAGGCTCAGTATGTCGGCCTTCTCCCCGCTGCCGGACTCGACCCTGAAGAACCCGGCGAGCTTCGAGAAGAAGCCCGTCGGCAACGGCCCGTACCGGGTCGTCTCGTGGTCGCCCTCGTCCGAAAGCGTGGTGGAGCGGTCCGACGACTACCCCGGGGCCAAGCCGGCCGTCGAGAGGATCGTCTACCGGGCCTACCGCGACGAGGACGTGCTCTACGCCGACCTTCGCTCCGGCGACGTCGACTTCACCACCCTGATCCCCTCGACGAAACTCGCGACGTTCAAGAAGGATCTGGACGGCCGGGTGATCAGCCGACCGGGCCACGTCAACCAGGTGATCACTTTCCCGGCGAAGGTCGCGGCGAACACCGACTTCCGCAAGGCCATCTCGATGGCGATCGACCGGGAAAGGATCACAAGGGAGGTCTTCGGCGGTGGCCGCGTCCCCGCCCGCTCTTTCGTCCCGCCCACCGCCGAAGGCAGCAGGCGCGACCCCTGCGGGCAGGTATGCGCGTACAACCCGAACAAGGCGCGCAAATATCTGACGAAGGCCCTCGCGTCGGGATTCCGGCCGCCGGCCGTTCTCCCGCTCTACTACAACGCCGACAGCGCGCACGCCGACTGGGTCAAGCCCGTCGCCGCGAGCGTGAACAAGACACTCGGCGGCAAAGTGAAGGTGGTGCCCAAGCCGATACGGACCTTCTACGAATTCCGGGAGGCCGTGACGGGCGGGCGGCTGGACGGCATGTTCCGGGTGGGCTGGCAGCTCGACTTCCCGCACATCCAGAACGTTCTCGCCCCCATGTACGGTTCGGACGGGGTGTCCAACGACGGCGGCTACCGCAACCCTCGCTTCGACGCGTTGCTGCGCGCGGCCGACCGGCAGCGCTCCTCGGCCAAGGCGATCAAGCTCTACCAACAGGCCGAGGCGCTGCTGGTCAGGGATCTGCCCGCCATCCCGCTCTGGGACTACGGCCAGCTTGCCGGATTCTCCGAGCGCATCGCCAAGGCCGGGCTCACCCCGACCGGGTGGCTGGACCCGATGACCGTCAGGCTCGCCTGACACTTCCACGCCGTGACCTCGACCGGACTTCCACGGACGGCGAGGTCACGGCGTCGCGTGGCCGGGCAAACCGGACCGCGGTCACGGGTATTCCGCCCGTTGCTCCGGGGTCAGCGGACGCGGGCGGCGACCCAGGGGCTGACCCGGACCACTCCGGCCAGGTTCCGCGTGTAGACCGGGGCGATCTTGACGACGTCGCCCGTACGCGGCGCGTGCAGCATCTTGCCGTTGCCCCAGTAGATCGCGACGTGCGAGATGTAGTTGGGGTTGGTCGGGTCGTTCCGCCAGAACAGCAGGTCGCCCGGCTGCGCCTGGGAGAGCGGTACCTGCGGGCCGGTCGCCCACTGCTGGTGGGTGACCCGCGGCATCCGGACCCCCGCCTGGGCGTAGGCCCACTGGACCAGGCCCGAGCAGTCGAAGGTGTTCGGGCCCTCCGCGCCCCACACGTACGGGCGGCCCAGCTTGCCGACCGCGGCCGTGAGCGCGACCTTGAGCTGGTCGACCGACATGAACGCGGTCACCGGCCAGGTCTTCTGCTGCGTGGTCCGGCCACGCGGGACCACGACCACCGGGTTGATCGTGGCCACCTGGCTGCCCTTCGGCAGGATCTTCAGCAGTTTCCTGCGCAGCTTCCCCGAATCCACCTTGGGAGCGCTGACGACCAGGGCGTTGCCCTCGGGGATGCCCAGGTTCCGCGCGGTCTGCCGGGACACCACGGCGGCGATCGAGCCCATGCCCATCGTGGCGTACGCGCCCACGCGCAGCTGGAGGCGTCCTCCGGTCACCGTCGAGCCCAGCTTGATGCCGCCGTCCTGGCCCAGGTCGAAGGAGACAGCCACCTCACCGGCTGCGACGTTGTTCCAGAGGGCGTCGGATCTGGCCGTCGTCCTCGGCGTGAAGGGGCGGAACGTCGACGGTTCGACGCCCAGGGTCTGCACCCGCTTGCCGTCCACCATGACGTCGGCGGCGTCGGTCACCTCCGCCGCCGCCACGCCCTTCGCCTTGCGCACCTTCGCCACGACGTCCGGGGAGAGCGGCCCCCGCGCCACCACGAACAGGTGCGGGTCGCGCAGCTCCTTGAGCGGCGCCACCGCGGGAGTCGTCGCCTTGATCTGCTCGGCGGACGCCACCCGCCGGTCGTGCTCGTCGGCACCGGCCCCCGTCGCCTGCCGCCGTACGGGCGGAGTGGTGGGATCGCGGTTGAGGACGACCAGGTCGGCGGTGAACACGGAGACCAGGAGCGCCGCGATGACGGGGACCGCCGCGCGGGGCATCCGCCTGCGGGGAGACACCCTCGGGCTGTAGGCCAGGTCCTGCCGGGTCTCGGACACCACGCGGGCGACGCTCGTCCGGAACGAGGAACGCGCACGCCCGTCGAGCACCATCCCACCCCATCTCCCCGTAGGCCCGCAGCGCGTTCGGATCGGCGAGCCCGATCAACGAGACTGCCGTACGAGGGCGAATACCGCAATCGGCGCACATGCCAAAACCCGCCGGCGCGAAGACGTACCGGCGGGTCGACGCACGTGTGATCGGGTGGCTAGTTGCCGATGTACGGCACGGCCTCGAGGATCTCGACCTCGTTCTGGCGGCCGTTGGGCATGGTGTACATCGCCTTGTCGCCGATCTTCTTGCCGTTGATCGCGGAGCCGAGCGGCGAGTTCGGCGAGTAGACGTCGATGGGCGCTCCGCTCTCCTCGCGCGAGGCGAGCAGGAACGTCACCTCTTCGTCATCACCCACGAAACGGATCGTCACGGTCATACCGGGACCGACGACACCCTCGGTGCGGGGTGCCTCGCCCACCTTGGCGCTGTCCAGGATCTGGCGGAGATGGAAGATCCGGGCCTCCATCTTGCCCTGCTCGTCCTTGGCCGCGTGGTAGCCGCCGTTCTCCTTGAGGTCGCCCTCTTCACGGGCGGCTTCGATCTTCTTCGCGATATCCGTGCGACCCGGGCCGGAAAGGTACTCGTACTCCTCCTTGAGGCGGTCGTACGCCTCTTGCGTCAGCCAGGTGACGTTGTCGTTCTGGGAGACGGCCACGGGCTCTCCTTGTTCCTCTAAGTGACTCGAAAGGCTTACAAGTTAACGCCTTCGAACGCTTCCCCAAAGATTCCACTATACGAGATTGCAGTACTGAACGAGCACGCTCGTGGCCTGGGAACTCGTCTTCAGACGCTCCGTCACGGTGAGGTCCGACCTGCCGGACGGGATGGTGACCTCCTTGCTGCCGACCTCGGTGTGAAGGACGTCGACGGCACGCACCCGGCAGCTCGCCACACTGTCGGCGGGCTTGTGCACCAGGAAAGTCACCTCGGCGGAGTCGGCCGCGTCGGCGTTGTAGCTGACCACGTCGGCCCGCACCTCGGGGTTGCCCCGCGCGGCCATCATCACGTATCCCCAGCCGCCCGCGATCACGGCGACGAGCAGACCGATGACGACGTACGCCAGGACGCTCCGGCGCCCCTGAGGCCGCGCGGGATAGTCGTCGGGCGTGCCGAGAATGGGAGCGTCGAGCGCGCCGGTCCTGTCACCGGCGTCGCCGGCCCTCGTACCGGGCCTGCTGCTGGATTCGGCGGCCATGGCGGAATCTCCCTGGGGTCTTACGGTGTTGTCCGAAACAATTGTCCAACCCGGGGGTCTCGCCCCCTCCAGAAGCTAACCTCTTCGAGGAGCTGACTGGACACATTGAGGAGAGCCGTGAGTGCACCGCTGAGGCTGATGGCCGTTCACGCGCACCCTGACGACGAGTCGAGCAAGGGCGCGGCGACGATGGCCCGCTACGTCAGAGAAGGTGTGGACGTCCTCGTCGCCACATGTACCGGCGGCGAACGCGGCTCCGTTCTGAACCCCAAGATGGACCGGCCGGACGTCCTGGAGAACATCGGCGAGGTACGCCGCCTGGAGATGGAGCGGGCGCGGGAGATCCTCGGCGTGGAGCAGCGTTTCCTCGGCTTCGTCGACTCGGGGCTCCCCGACGACGAGACCGAGCCGCTTCCCGACGGATGCTTCGCCGTACAGCCGATCGAGGTGGCCGCGGCGCCGCTGGTCGCACTGGTCCGCGAGTTCCGCCCGCACGTGATCCTCACGTACGACGACAACGGCGGCTACCCGCACCCCGATCACATCATGACCAACCGGATCTCGATCGAGGCGTTCGAGGCGGCCGGCGACCCCGACAAGTACCCCGGAACCGGCGAGCCGTGGCAGCCGTTGAAGCTCTACTACCACATGGGGTTCAGCAAGGAGCGGTTCGAGGCGCTGCACGAGGCGATGAACGAGCGCGGCATGGGCTCGCCGTACGCCGACTGGATCGCGCGCTGGGAGGACCGCCCGGAGAAGTGGGACGTCACGACCAGGGTCCCGTGCGCCGACTACTTCGAGATCCGCGACCTGGCCCTGATCGCGCACGCCACCCAGGTCGACCCCGACGGGTTCTGGTTCGTCTGCCCGCGTGAGATCCAGCAGGAGGTCTGGCCGACAGAGGACTACCACCTCGCCAGGTCCCTGGTGGACACCTCGCTTCCCGAGGACGACCTCTTCACGGGGATCCACGCGGAGGTCACCCCTGCCTGCTCGTAAGCTGGAAGCGTGAACTCCACCACCGCAACCGACCCGAGCATCGGTCCGGGGCTTCTCGGTTTCATCATCGTCGCCGCCATCGGCTTCGCGTTGTTCTTCCTGATCAAGTCGATGAACAGGCAGATGTCGAAGATCGAGTTGCCACACGAGCGCGAGCACCCCGCCATCCCCGTGCGCGAGGGTTGAAGAGTGCCCGAGATAGTCCACGACGCGGCGGCCTCACGGTACGAGCTCCTGCTCGACGGTGAGGTCGCCGGGTTCGCCGAGTACCGTCTCCGCGACGACACGATCGTCTTCACCCACACCGAGATCCGCGAGGAGTTCGAGGGCAAGGGCCTCGGCAGCCGCCTCGTGGGCGGCGCCCTCGACCAGGTACGGGAGACCGGGCGGACCGTGGTGCCGAAGTGCCCGTTCGTCGCCCGGTACATCGAGCGTCATCCGGAGTACCGCGACCTGCTCGCGGAGTGATCAGCCCGCCGACCAGGCACGCTCCAGCGCCTTGGGCAGGCCCCACCAGCCGAGCGCGGTGAACACCTCGGCCTTGTCCACGATGCCGAGATGTGCCCACAGCGGGGTGACCGCGGTGAACAGCATCTCCGTCGCCTCAAGGTCCTCAGGCTCGGCCAGGGTGTCCTCTGCGTCCAGATCGACGTCCTCGGAGTCGGCGATGAACCGGGCGATCCGCTCCGGCGAGGCCAGCGCGCCGGGGCCGTACCTCGCCAGCGTGGTCACCGCCGCGAGCCAGTCGGCGTGGTTGATGGCGCAGAGCGAGGCGAGGATGGAGTCCTCGTGGCTCAGCTCCCCCTCCATGTCGAAGAACCGGGCCGCGTCCTCCTCGTCGGGCAGATCCGAGATCGGCGACGCGATGCCGGCCGCGACGGCCAGCCAGAGGTCCTCGTCGCGCTCCGGTAGCGCGTCCTCGTCGAGTCCGGCGCAGGCCCGCAGCACGTTCCCCGGATAGCCGTTCTCCGTCAGCGTCACGCGGAGCCGGAGTGCGGCCGAGCGCAGATCTCCGGCGGGCAGCGGCGGCTCGGGCAACTCGGCCAGGATCCGGCGGAGCTCGCCCAGCGCGAACGCCTCCTCCTCGTCCCAGGCGGCGTAGAGCTCCTCGTCCTGCTCGTCGCTGACCGCCGTGCCCGGCACTCGGCCGTCGGGCAGCGGCGCGCCCAGCCAGCGCTCCTGCAACTCCTCGTACGCGTGCCGGGCGTCGGAGTCGCCCGCGGCCAGCGCGTCCACGTCGATCTGGCCGGACGCGACACGCTCCTCAAGGAACGCGACCATCCTGGCGTGCATCTCGGTGGCGACCGGCCCGCGTTCGCCCTCCTCCGGCCAGACGAAGTAGCTGCGGGTGAGCAGGATCGGCTCGCTCCCCGTGGACTCCAGCCAGCGCTGCACGTCGCCGACCGTCGCCACACCGGACTCGATGCTGGAAAGGGTCGCCTTGGCCGAGTCCCAGAACGGGACGGACAGCGGATTGCCCGCCGCCAGGAGCTCGCGCCTCAGATCGGGAAGAGAGACGAGGGCCTGCCCCGACGGCACCGCCAACAGCACCCGGGCCACGTCACGCCGCGTCAACTCAGCCGCCGGCCGGCCCGCGTGCCTGACGGCGTAGTCCAAATCCAAGCTCACGCCCCCGGAGCCTACGCCGTGCCGCCGCCGGAACACATCCCCCACCCCGGGAGATCCATCGTTGAAAGTCACGCCACCTACCGCAACGTGGTGTTACTTTGAAATGTGATCAAGCTCGCGAAGTCAGTATTCGCACAGCGCCTGGGCCACCTCGGCCCCACCTTCACGGCCGGTCAGGCCAGGGACGCCGGCATCGGCTCCAACGCGCTTGGTCAACTCCGCGACACCGGACAGATCACCGAGTTGAGCAGGGGCGTATACCGGAAGAGCGACGCCCCGGTCACCATGTACGTCGATCTGATCGCCGCGTGCACACGCGTCCCGATCGGAGTTCTGTGCCTGGAGACGGCGCTGGCCGTCCACGACCTGACCGACGAGATCCCAGGGGAAGTGAACCTGGCGGTACCCCGGGGCGGACCACTTCCTCGGATCAGCTATCCCCTGGTTCGCGCCCATCGCTTCGCCGCGGCGACCTTCGAGGAAGGGATCGAATATTGGGAAGCCGCACCGGGCGAACATGTGAGAATCTATGGTCCGTCACGGACCGTGGTCGACTGCATGCGATTGCGTCACCTCGTCGGCGATCAGGTCGCCCTGCGGGCGCTGCGGTCCTACCTGCGACGCCGTGGGACCACCCCCAGCGATCTGATGAGATACGCGGAACTCCTCGGCGGCGTGGGTCCCCTTCGGAACGCGATCCAGGTGGTGCTCGACTGATGTCCCCCAACCCCCCACGCGACACGCCGGAAGGCCTCGCCTACAACACCTTGCGCAACCTCGCCAGGCGCGAGCGCCGCAACACGGACGATCTGATCACCCTGTACGCCCTGGAAGGCTTTCTCCGCCGGCTGAGCTCTTCGGACATGGCCGGGCAGTTCATTCTCAAGGGTGGCCTTCTTCTCGCGGCCTTCGGTGCCCGCCGAGTCACTCGCGACATCGACCTCATGGGGCGCGGGTTCGCGAACGATGAGCAGACCGTGCTCTCCCGCGTGATCAGCATCGCATCCATGCGGGCCGAGGACGGGCTCCGTTTCGACGTCACGGCGATCCGCGCCTCCGCGATCCGGGAAGACGACTTCTACGGCGGTGTGCGCGTGTGCGTTCCCGCCCTGCTGGGCAAGTCGCGCACCCGTCTTCAACTCGACGTGAGCTTCGGAGATCCGATCACCCCGGGTCCGGAGATGATCACTTACCCAACGCTGGTGACCGGTGGAGGCTTCCCGCTGCTGGGCTACCCGATGGAGAACGTGCTTGCGGAGAAGACCATCACGGCCTTGGAACGTTCCAGCCAGAACACGCGCGACCGGGACTATGCCGATATTTGGCGTCTCACAGGCTGCCACGATCTCGACGGCGCGTCCGTGCGCACCGCGTTGGAGAACACCGCTTCCCATCGTGGCGTGACGATGAAAAAGCTCTCTGACGTGATCCTCGATCTTCCAGATACCAGGCAGATCCCCTATTCCGCCTGGCGAAGGAAGCAGGGCACGGACGGCGCCGCCTATCCGCCGATCTTCCGCGACCTCGTCACCGACGTCGTCACGTTCACTGATCCTGTTCTCGCCGGGGAGGCCGGGACCGGTCACTGGTACGCCCTCGGCCGGAGATGGGGACCATAGTGTGAGATGACGCGGAAGTCGCCCGGGGCGTCAGCGCCCGAACGCGAGGGGTTCTTCATGAATCGGCTCAAAAACGCCACGAGTCCCTATCTGGCGCAGCATGCGGACAACCCCGTCGACTGGTTCGAGTGGGGTGCCGACGCCTTCGCCGAGGCGCGCAGGCGAGACATCCCTTTGCTGATCAGCGTGGGGTACTCCGCCTGTCACTGGTGCCATGTGATGGCACACGAGTCGTTCGAGGACTCGGGGACCGCCGAGCTGATGAACGAGCGGTTCGTCAGCGTCAAGGTCGACCGGGAGGAACGGCCCGACGTCGACGCGGTCTACATGAGCGCCACCCAGGCGATGACGGGGCAGGGCGGCTGGCCCATGACGGTCTTCGCCACTCCGGACGGCCACCCGTTCTACGCCGGGACGTACTTCCCCCGCGCGCAGTTCCAGCGGCTGCTGCACGGCGTCTCGCAGGCCTGGCAGAACGACCGCGACACCGTCGTACTCCAGGGGTCGAAAGTCGTCGACGCCCTCAACGAGCAGAGCCGGCTGCCGTCCGGTCCGCTGCCCACGGCCGCGACCCTGGAGCAGGCCGTACGCGATCTGGCCGGGGGTTTCGACCCGCGCGCGGGCGGGTTCGGCGGCGCGCCCAAGTTCCCGCCGTCCATGGTGCTGGAGTTCCTGCTCCGCCACGGGACGCCCGACGCGCTCGCCATGGCCGAGAAGACCATGGACGCGATGGCCAGGGGCGGGATGTACGACCAGCTCGGCGGGGGCTTCGCGCGATATTCCGTGGACGCCGGATGGGTCGTCCCCCACTTCGAGAAGATGCTGTACGACAACGCGCTCCTGATGCGCGTGTACTCCCACTGGTGGCGGTCGACCGGTTCGACGCTCGCCCGGCGGGTGGCACTGGAGACGGCGGAGTGGTTGCTCCGCGAGATGCGCACGCCCGAGGGCGGCTTCGCCTCAGCCCTGGACGCCGACAGCACGGGTCCGGACGGCCGGCACGGCGAGGGCCTGTTCTACGTCTGGACGCCCGACCGGCTCCGCGAAGTGCTCGGAGACGACGACGGCGCGTGGGCGGCCTCCGTCTTCGAGGTCACCGGCACCTTCGAGCACGGGACCTCCGTGCTCCAACTCCTCGCCGACCCCGACGACCGGGCCCGTCTCGACCGCGTCCGTACGGCACTGCTGGCGGCGCGCGAGGAGCGGCCACGCCCCGGGCGGGACGACAAGGTGGTGGCGGCGTGGAACGGGCTGGCGATCGCCGCGCTGGCCGAGACGGGGGCGCTGTTCGAGCGGCCCGACCTGGTCGAGGCGGCTACGGCGGCGGCCGAGCTGCTCGCCCGGCTGCATGTGGACGGCGGGCGGCTGCTGCGCACGTCACGGGACGGCCGGGCGGGCCAGAACGCGGGCGTGCTCGAGGACTACGCGGACGTCGCCGAGGGTTTCCTCGCCCTCTACGGGGTGACCGGCGATACCCGGTGGTTCGGCCTCGCCGGTGAGCTGCTGGAAACGCTGCTGACCAGGTTCACCGACGGGTCGGGCGGGTTCTTCGACACAGCGGATGACGGCGAGCGCCTCTTCCAACGCCCGCAGGATCCGACGGACAACGCCGTGCCGTCCGGGCAGTTCGCGGCCGCCGGGGCCCTGCTCTCCTACGCCGCGCTCACCGGATCGGCTCGGCACAGGGAGGCCGCGGAGGCGGCGCTGGGCACCGTCACCGTGCTGGCCGGCAAGTACGCCAGGTTCGCGGGCTGGGGGCTCGCGGTGGCCGAGGCCGCCCTGCACGGCCCGGCCGAGGTGGCGATCGTCGGCCCGGCCGACGATCCGCGTACGGCGGCGCTGCACCGGGCCGCCCTCATGTCCACGGTTCCCGGTCTGGTGATCGCTCTCGGCGGCGCCCGGGACGGGCAGGAGCGGGAGGTCCCGCTGCTCGAAGGACGGCCGATGGTGGACGGCGCCCCCGCGGCCTACGTGTGCCGCCGCTTCACCTGCCGGGCGCCGGTCACGACCCCGGCGGAGCTGAAGGCCGAGCTGGCTCGCTGAGGAGTCAGGTCACTGCGTCGGCTGGTCGGGCGGCGCCTCGGTGTGGTCGGTGTTCCCCGGCGGCTCCGTGGAGCCTCCCGTGCCGCCGGTCCCGCCGTCCCCGTCGGGCCGGCCGGGTCCGGTGGTCTCACCGCCGTCGGGCCTTCCGGGGTCCGGGGTCCCCGGATCGGTGGCGGACGGTTGCGGGCTGGGCGACGCGTTCCCGCCGTCGCCCCCGTTGTCCCGGTTGAACCGGTCACCGTAGCGGTCGCCGTAGCGGTCGTAGCCGCCATACGACCCGTACGGGTCGTAGGAGTCGTATCCGCCGTAGTAGTAGGACGACGGATCGGGGAAGTCCTTGACGGGCTTGCCGTCCATCGCCTCCGACATGAACTGCTTCCAGATCTGCGCGGGCAGCGTTCCGCCGTACAAGGCGCCGTATCCGGGCACCTCCACCGCCTTGTTGTCGTCGCGGAACATGTTGACCGCGACGGAGAGCTGCGGCACGTAACCGGTGAACCAGACGGCGGCCGACTTGTCGGTGGTCCCCGTCTTTCCGGCGACCGGCCGGTCGGACAGCTGCGCCGCGGTGCCGGTGCCGCCCCGCACCACCTGCTCCAGCGCGTACGTCGTGTCGGCGGCGGTGTCCTCGCTGAACGCCCGCCTGCCCGGCGCGGTGATCTTCCGCGTGTTGCCGTCCGCGTCGGTGATCGAGCGGATCACGTGGACGTCGTGATGGATGCCCTGAGCCGCGAACGTTCCGAACCCGGACGCCTGCTGGACGGCGCTCACCGAGGCGACGCCGAGGGGGAACGTGGCGGCGGCCCGGTGTTGGGTGAGCTGATCCGCGGGGATGCCCGCCGCCTCTGCCGCCTCGGCGACCTTGCCGAGGCCGACCTGCTGCCCCAGGTCCACGAACGCGGTGTTCACCGAGTTGCGGGTGGCCTGGACGAGGTCGATGGACGAGCCGTACGACTGGCCGCCGGAGTTCGGGATGGTGGCCGAGGCGATCCGCATCGGCGAGTTGCCGTTGACCCGGCTGGTCAGGCCGTAGCCGTTCTCCAGCGCGGCGGCCAGCGTGTACGGCTTGAAGGTCGATCCCGCCTGGACCTTGGCGGAGAAGGCGTTGTCGTACTGGTTGGACTCGTACCTGCCGCCGTAGAACGCGAGGACCTCGCCCGTGGCGGGATCGACGGCGGCGAGGCCGGTGCGCACCTTCTGCGGCATGTTGTCGGGCAGGACCGACTTCACCGACCGCTCGGCGAGCTTCATCAGCTTCTTGTCGAACGTCGTGGTGATCTTCAGGCCGCCCTGGCTGATGTCCTCGTCGGTGTAGCCCAGCCGGTTCAGCTCGGCCGTGACCTGGGCGACCATGAAACCGTTCTGGCCGTCGAGCGTGAGCGGGGCCTTCTGCTTGGCCAGCGTGGGGAAGGTGAGGGCCGCGGCCTGCTCACCCGTCATCGCCCGGGTCTGGACCATGCCGTCGACGACGGCCTGCCAGCGGCTCTTGGCCGCGTCGAGATCGGTGCCCTTGGGGTTGGCGAAGCGGGACGGCTGCTGGATCACCGCGGCGAGGTAGGCGCCCTCGGCCGGGGTGAGGTCCCGCGTGTTCTTGCCGAAGTACGCCTGGGACGCGGCCTGGATGCCGTACGCGCCGCGACCGAAGTAGATGGTGTTGAGGTACTGCTCCAGGACCCAGTCCTTGGATTTGGAGCGATCCACCTTGAGGGCGATCATGATCTCCTTGAGCTTGCGCTCGACGGAACGCTCCTGGCTGAGCCCGCTGTAGTAGTTGCGGACCAGCTGCTGGGTGATCGTGGAGCCGCCCTGGAGCTGCTGCCCGGTGACCGTCGACCACACCGCCCGCGCGGTGCCCGACAGGGAAACGCCCTGGTCGTTGTAGAACGTCCGGTTCTCGGCGGCGATGACGGCCTGCCTGACCGGCTCGGGCACCTCACTGAGCGGCACGTTCTTGCGGTTGGTGCCCTGAGTGGCCAGGACGCTCTTGCCGTTCCTGTAGTAGATGACCGACCCCTGCGCGGTCGCGAGGTCCTGCGTCGTGTCGGGGATCGGCGTCATCACCCAGATGACGCCGAACAGGCCGACCACCGCGCCCACGCAGACCCCGAACACGATCAACGCGATCCTGAGGAGCCGCCTCCTCCTCGGCCGTTTTCGCTTCGGCTCGGACGGCGACTCCGCGCCGAAGGGCTGCTCCGGCCCGGACGGCTGCTCCGGAATCTCGTCGGTCTCCACGCGCTACCCCCGGTTGCTCACGCTCTCGCTGCCCTCGCGACGCCTGGGCGAACCATTCAAAGGTAAACGAGGGATAACGATGCTTGGCGTACTGTGGGCTGCTTCTTTCTGAGTTCCGGCCCCTGTTCCGGTTTCAGCGCCTTGTTCACGCCCCCGGCCGCGGTACCGGATCCCGTTTCGGTCGCGGTTCCCGATCCCGTCCCGATCCGGTCCCGATCCGGTCCCGATCCGGTCCCGGTGCGGCCCCTGGGCGGTCCCGGTATCAGTTCCGGTTCGCCGCCGCGACGAGCGGCAGGGTCCGGTACGGCACGGGCGTGTCCAGGGCGATCACCGACGAGGTGCGCACGACGCCGTCGACGTCGACGATGAGATCGATGACACGCTGGAGGTCGGCGTTGCTACGGGCGACCACCCGGCACAGCATGTCACCGCCGCCGGTGATGGTGTGGACCTCCAGCACCTCGGGCACGAGCGCGAGCCGATCGACGACCGGGCTGTGCCCGCTGACCTGCCTGATCTGCAGGGTCACGAAGGCCGTCACGCCGTATCCGATCGCGGTCGGATCGATGTCGGGGCCATACCCCGTGATCACCCCGCGCTCCACCATGCGGTCGAGCCTGGCCTGGACGGTGCCGCGCGCCACGTTGAGACGCCGCGAGCACTCCAGCACGCCGATGCGGGGCTCGGCGGCCAGCATCGAGATGAGCCGTACATCCAGCTGATCAATGGTCACAACGTTCTCCCAGGTTCGGGGTCGATAACTGGGCAGATTGTCTACTGATTTTTCCATGTGTTGCACACCTTGGCCAGATAGTCCGACAGTGACGGCATGAGCGATATGTTCCCTGTGCATGGCATGGACGCGGTCGTCTTCGCGGTGGGCAACGCCAAGCAGGCGGCCCACTACTACTCGACCGCCTTCGGGATGCGCCTGGTCGCGTACCGGGGCCCGGAGAACGGCAGCCGCGACGAGGTCGCCTACGTGCTGACGTCCGGAGGTGCCCGGTTCGAACTCCGCGGCGCCGTACGGCCCGGCACTCCGGTGGCCCGGCACGTCGCCGAACACGGTGACGGCGTGATCGACCTGGCGCTCGACGTACCGGACGTGGAGAGCGCCTACCGGACCGCGCTGGAGCGTGGCGCCACCGGCATCACCGAGCCGTACGGGATCGAGGACGAGCACGGCAAGGTGATGCTCGCGGTGATCGCGACCTACGGGGAGACCCGGCACACGCTCGTGGACAGGTCCAACTATTCGGGGCCCTACCTGCCCGGATACGTCGCCGCCGAGCCGATCGTCGAGCCCGGGGACCGGATGTTCCAGGCGATCGACCACTGCGTCGGCAACGTCGAGCGCATGGAGGAGTGGGTCGAGTTCTACGAGCGGGTCATGGGATTCACCCGCATGGCCGAGTTCATCGGCGACGACATCGCGACCGAGTACTCCGCGCTGATGTCGAAGGTGGTCGCCAACGGCAGCCGCAAGGTCAAGTTCCCGCTGAACGAGCCGGCGCCCGGGAAGCGCAAGTCGCAGATCGACGAGTTCCTCGAGTTCTACGGCGGGCCGGGCGTCCAGCACATCGCGCTCGCGACGAACGACATCCTCTCGGCCGTCGACCGCATGCGGGAGGCCGGGCTGCAGTTCCTGGAGACGCCCGACTCGTACTACGACGACCCCGAGCTGCGCGAGCGGATCGGCAAGGTCCGGGTGCCGGTCGAGGAGCTGAAGAAGCGGCGGATCCTGGTCGACCGGGACGAGGACGGCTACCTGCTGCAGATCTTCACCAAGCCGGTACAGGACCGGCCCACGGTGTTCTTCGAGCTGATCGAGCGGCACGGATCCCTCGGCTTCGGCAAGGGGAACTTCAAGGCCCTGTTCGAGGCGATCGAGCGCGAGCAGGAACTGCGCGGAAACCTTTAGCGATTTTGCGCGGCGGCGGCTTTCGGGTGGCCGGTGCCCGGTGACCACAAGGTCATGGAGCCACCGTTTCCGCCTGAAGGCGAACCGCGACCAGACCCGCGGACGCCGTGGGAGCCGCCGCCTCTCGGGCCGGCGGCTCCCTCGCTCGCCGGCCGCTGGCGCCGCCTGTTCGCCGGCATCTTCGACATCGTCATCGTGGCCATCATCTCGTCGCCGCTCGTCTGGACGTCGTGGCGGATCGTCAAGGAGCCGACGACCGGGACGGTGACCCTCGTGGACGTCACGCACACCTATCTCGCGAGCATCGTCGGCTTCCTCTATTACTGGCTGTTCCATGCGTTCTGGAACGGCCAGACCCCCGGAAAGAAGATTTTCGGGATGCGGGTGGTCCGCGAGAACGGGCAGCGCATCGGGGTGGGACAGGCCGCCGTCCGGCAGCTCACGGAAATCGTGCTGGCCTGGCTGTGCTGCCTCTGGATCCTGGACCTCGGATGGATCGTCTTCGACGGGAGGAAGCAGGCGCTGCACGACAAGGCCGCGGGGACGCTCGTCGTCGACGCGTGAGCTGGATGCGTGGGGACACGTGGAGAAGGGCGCCGACCACCTCGCATAGTCTGGCTTGATGATGGCCGCACGCCGACTGACCACCACGTTCGCCGCGCTCGTCCTGATCTCCCTGATCGGCTGCGCGCCCTCCGAGGGCGCGGTCACCGGCCCTGGCGGGAGGAGCACGTCCGCACCGGGGCACGCCGCCGCATCGCCCGGCTCCGGCGTGGACCGTTCCGATGCGGTCGGTGCCCCCGGGATCGGCGACCCGACGTTCCCCTTGGACGGCAACGGCGGATACGACGTCGGGCACTACACGCTGAAGCTGTCCTACGATCCCGCGTCCAGGATGCTCGCCGGCAGCACCTCCATCCAGGCGAAAGCCGTACAGGACCTGTCACGGTTCGATCTGGACCTGCACGGGTTCACGGTGAGCCGGGTGACCGTGGGGAACTCCGACGCGACGTTCACCCGGGATGGCGATGAACTGGTCGTCACGGCGCCCAAGATGATCGCGAAGGACGCGCCCTTCACCGTCACCGTCGACTACTCCGGCGTGCCGGATCCGGTGCGCAACTCCTCCAACCTGGGCAGTTACGGGTTCATCCCGACGCCCGACGGGGCCTTCGTCACCGCGGAGCCCGACGGGGCCAAGACATGGTTCCCGTCCAACGACCACCCCGCCGACAAGGCCACATACGACTTCGAGATCACCGTCCCTACGGGCCTGACGGCGATCGCCAACGGCGAGCAGGTCGGCGAGCCGACGACCAGCGGCGGCAAGACGACGTTCGTGTGGCGTGAGAAGCACCCCATGGCGAGCTATCTCGCGACCATGACGACCGGGAAGTTCGACGTCCGCACCGGAACCTCGCCGGGCGGCATCCCCGTCTACGCCGCGACGGACCCGAAGTACCGCAACACGCTCGACCTCCTCTACACCAAGACCGCCCAGATCACCGATTACTGGACGACGGTGTTCGGGCCGTACCCGTTCTCCTCGACCGGCGGCGTGGTGGACGACTACGAGGCTGGCTACGCCCTGGAGAACCAGACCAAGCCCATCTACGGCGGCTTCGCGCCCGATTCGGGCATCATCGCCCACGAGCTGGCACACCAGTGGTTCGGCGACAGCCTGAGCATCAAGCGCTGGCAGGACCTGTGGCTGAACGAGGGCTTCGCGTCGTACGCCGAGTGGCTGTGGTCCGAGCACTCGGGCGGCTCGACCGCCGACCAGATGTTCCGGACGTCGTACGCCGACACGGCCAACGCGATGTGGAGCTACCCGCCCGGCAAGGCCCAGCGCGACGACCTGTTCAACGACTCCGTCTACACGCGCGGTGCCATGACGCTGCACGCCCTGCGCAAAGAGATCGGCGACGACGCGTTCTTCGCCCTGATCAAGAAGTGGGCGGCGACCTACAAGTACGGAAATGTCACGACGGACGAGTTCATCGCCATGGCGGAGAAGACGTCCGGCAAGAAGCTGGGCCCGCTCTTCGACGCCTGGCTCTTCCAGCCCACCCGCCCCGCGCTCGGCTGACCTGAGCACTCGGCCGCGTCCGCCTCGGCCTCGGCCTCGCCGAGCGCCGAGCGGCGAGCAGCGAGCAGCGAGCAGCGAGGCTAGCCGAAGCTGAGCTTGTAGCCGTCGCGGCGCAGGGCGCCGAGGACCTCGTCGCAGTGCGCGGGCCCACGGGTCTCCAGCTGCAGCAGGACCTCGGCCTCGTCGAGATGGAGCCTCGGCGCGACCCGCTCGTGCACCACGTCGAGCACGTTCGCGCCGAGATCCGCGAGCCTGGCGAGCAGCGCCGCCAGGGCACCGGGCCGGTCGGTCAGCCGGATGCGGAAGGCGAGATAGCGCCCCGCCGCCGCGAGACCGTGCCGCAGCACCTTGGAGAGCAGCAGCGGATCGATGTTGCCGCCCGAGAGCACCGCCACCACCGGCGGCTCGAACGCGTGCGGGTGGTCGAGCAGGGCGGCCACCCCGGCCACACCCGCGGGCTCCACGACCAGCTTCGAGCGTTCGAGGCAGAGCAGCAGCGCCCGGGACAGCGTCTCCTCCGACACCGTGACGACGCTGTCCACCAGGTAGTGGATCAGCTCGAACGGCAGCTCACCCGGGCGTCCGACCGCGATGCCGTCGGCCATCGTGGAGGTGGGTTCCACCATGACCGGATGGCCGGCGGCGAGTGACTCCGGATAGGCCGCCGCGCGTTCGGCCTGGACGCCGACGATCCTGATGCCGGGGCGGAGCGACTTCACCGCGAGGGCGACGCCCGCCGCGAGCCCGCCGCCGCCGATGGGGAGGACGATCGTGCCGGTTTCGGGGAACTGCTCCAGGATCTCCAGCCCGATCGTCCCCTGCCCGGCGACCACGTCAGGGTGATCGAAAGGGTGGATGAACACCGCCCCCGACCGCTCCGCGTCGTCCTTGGCCGCCTGCAGCGCCACATCGACCGTGTGCCCCGCGAAGACGACGTCGGCGCCGTACGCGCGGGTGGCCTCGACCTTGGGCAGCGGAGCGCCCTCGGGCATGTAGACCCTCGACTTCGCGCCGAGCAGCCCCGACGCGAACGCCACCCCCTGGGCGTGGTTGCCCGCGCTGGCGGCGACCACACCGCGGGCCCGCTCCTCGTCGGTGAGCCGCGCGATCCGGACGTACGCCCCGCGCACCTTGAAGGATCCGGCGCGCTGGAGGTTCTCGCACTTGAGATGGACCGGGCCGCCGAGCATTTCGGACAACACTCTGGAGTGCACGACCGGAGTCTGCACGATCACACCGGCGAGAAGTTCACGTGCGGCGACGACATCGTCGTACGTCACCTGTGGAGCACCCATGCCCGAAAGTCTCCCACTCGCGGGCGTCCACGTTCCCCAATGCCCGCCGCGAACCGCACCCGCGCCCACGGGCTCGCACGGGAGTCAGGGCTCCGGCGCGCGTCAGCTGCCGGGCGGCGGCGTGGCGTCGCCGATCTCGAACGCACCGGGCTGGTCGACGACCTGGCAGGGCTTGACCGGCCCCTCCGTCAGCCTGCCGCTGAACTGCCAGGCGACCCCCGGCTTGTCCACCGTCGGCTCGACCGGATTCTCCGCGACCTCGATCATCACGATCTGGCCGGGCCTGATGTACCGCGGATAGATCGTGATGCCATTCTTGGGCCGGATGGCCTTGTAGGACACCGTTTTCTCCATCCTCTTCCGCAGTTCCTCCTGAACGGCCGGGTCCTTGCTCCGGAGTTCCTCGGAGGTCGTGGTGGTGCGGTCGCCGTCCACAAAGGGCGCCCGGCCGTCGGCGCACCGCTTGCCCAGGGGCAGGTACGTGATGTCGGCGCGCACCCCCATGTCGGCCAGGTCCTTCTCGACCTGATCCGGATCCCGGAATTCGTTGATCTTGAGGTTGATCGAGCCGTCGGCGTTCTTCGTCAACGCGTACGCGGGGGTCTGCGCGCCGATCATCATCGGCACGGCGACGGCCGCGGTGGCGGCGACGCCGAGGACGGCGGCTCCCGTCAGGATCCTGCGACCGGTCATCCGGCGCGCCGCCGCGACGGGCCTCGCCTCCGGCCGGGCGGCCATTTCGGCCTTGAGCGCCGCGAGCAGGCGGTCTTCGAAGGTGTCGTTCATCGGTGTCCTTCCATCACGAGAGGCGGCACGACGCCGGGGATCTGCCGGAGCGCGCGGCGCGCGCGGTGGAGCCTGACTCGGGCGGTTCCCTGCCGGATGCCGAGCGCGGCGGCGGCCTCCGCCGGGCTGAGGCCGTCGACGGCCACCAGCTCCAGAAGAGCCCGGTCGTTCTCGGGAAGTCCGGCCATCGCCTCCATGGCCCGCCTGGCCGGAGACTCGGCATCGATCCGATCTTCCAGCCGGGACACGTCGTCGCTTTCGAGCAGCCGGCGCCCCGCTATCCGGCTGTTCGCGCGTGACTCCCTGGCCGAGCGGCGGCGCTCGGCCAGCATCGTGTTGCGCGCCACGCCGTACAGCCAGGCGATCTCGCTGCCCTTGCCGGGCCGGTAGGTGTGCGCCGAGTCGAGCACCGCGAGGAACACGTCGGCCGTCAGGTCGGCCACGGCGTGCGGGTCCCCCACCCGCCGCGCCAGGAACCGGGTCACGGCCTCGAAATGGCGCCGATAGAAGGCTTCGAATGCCACGGGATCATCGGCGATGTCCGCCAATCCCGTCTGTCTCAGGCGCACCAGTGTCACTCCTTGGTCGTCCGTCCGAATACACCCTTGCTTGGACAGACCGGGATCGAGCGTTACACGCACCCCCATAGCGCTCGCAGTTCTCGGCGGCCACCCTCTCCGGGGTCAGGCTCCCGCCGCCGGCGCGGTGGCCAACGTGATCCCCGAGACGGCGGAGTTCGCGGCGACCGGGCCGCCGGCTGCTCCGGCGCCTTCCGGCTCTGGCGCGTTCTGATCGAGCACGCGTATTTTGTTTGGCGTCAAATGAATTGCCCGGCCTGTGCGGCGAGGGCCTGGACCGAGCGGCCCCTCCGACCCGACCCTCAGGAGCTCATCTCATGGACCTGCGACACTGGCTCGATGAGGCCGTGACCGCCAACGAGACCTGGTCCCGTACGTTCGGGCAGTTCACCCAGCATCCGTCGCTGCGGATCGACGACGAGCGCTTCGGCACGGCGTTCGGCCTGCTCACTGAGCGGCTGCGGGACAACTACCCGTTCTTCCATCCGCGGTATGCCGGGCAGATGCTCAAGCCGCCGCACCCGGCGGCCGTCGTGGGTTACCTGACAGCCATGCTGATCAATCCCAACAACCACGCGCTGGACGGCGGCCCGGCCACCGCCGCGATGGAGCGCGAGGTGGTCGCGCAGCTGGCGACGATGTTCGGTTTCGAGCCCCATCTCGGGCACCTCACCACGAGCGGCACCATCGCCAACCTGGAGGCCCTCTTCGTCGCCAGGGAACTCCACCCGGGCCGGGGTGTCGCCTACAGCGCCGAGGCTCATTACACGCACAGCCGGATGTGCGGCGTCCTCGGGATCGAGGGACATCCTGTGCCGGTGGACGGCCGCGGCGCCATGGACCTCGACGCGCTGGAGGAGCTGCTGCGCACAGGACGCGTCGGCACCGTCGTGCTCACCGCGGGCACCACCGCCCTGGGCACGGTCGACCCCCTCCACGAGGCGTTGGCCCTGCGCGAGCGCTATGACGTACGGATCCACGTGGACGCCGCCTACGGAGGGTTCTTCACGCTGCTGGCCGGGTCCGACGGGCCGGAAGGCCTGCCCGAGGCGCCCTGGCGGGCGATCGCGCGGTGCGACTCCGTGGTGGTGGACCCGCACAAGCACGGGCTCCAGCCGTACGGCTGCGGCGCGGTGTTGTTCCGCGACCCGGCCGTGGGCCGCTTCTATCTCCACGACTCCCCGTATACCTACTTCACCTCTGAGGAGCTGCACCTCGGGGAGATCAGCCTGGAGTGCTCCCGGGCCGGCGCCGCCGCGGCGGCCCTGTGGCTCACCTTCCAGCTTCTTCCGCCGACGCGGGACGGCCTGGGGCAGGTCCTGGCCGCCGGGCGGCGCGCGGCGGTGCGCTGGGCCGAGCTGATCGAGGAGTCCGAGCACCTGGATCTGTACCAGCGGCCCGAGCTCGACATCGTCAGCTATTTCCCGGTGTCCGAGCCGGCCACGCTGAGCCGGATCGACGAGGCCAGCGCACGGATCCTCCAGGCGGGGATGACGGACGCCGAGGACCCGGTCTTCCTGAGCACGCTTCGGGTCGGCGCGGCCGCCATGGACGCCCGGCACCCGAAGATCACCCAGGACGCGGACGGGGCCCGGATCCTGCGCAGCGTCCTGATGAAGCCCGAGTCCGAGGACTATGTGGATCACCTGCACCAGCGGCTGGAGCAGCTCGCCCGCCCGTGACCTCGGGGCAAACCTTGCCGGTCACGGCACTAGCTCAGACATCAGGGAGCAAATAACCCGCCGGTAGGTTTCAGGACGTGGTTGCGGCGGTCTTCCTGGGCCGGCGGGGGACGGTCGTGGCCTTGTCGAGGTGGCCATACACCGTGGAGCGCGGCACGCCGAACGTGTCGGCGATCTACTGGACGTCAGCGGGTGGCGAGGAGGCCATCCACCAGGGCTCGGAGCCCATCCAGATAGGTGTTCTCGGCGGTGAGCGGCGCCCAGCGCTCCGCGACCTCGGCCAGGCGGGGAAGCTCGCCGGGGTCGATGTCGGCGAAGACACGTTCCCGGTAGGTGTCACGGTCGCCCGCCGCGCGCCGCCGGGTCGCCGCCGTCCGGACGACGATCTCCCCGGCGGTGTAGTACCAGATCGCGCGATATCCGTGTACGGCCCGCTCGGGGGTCAGCCCGCATTCGACCAGGCCGTCGACGATCTGCTCGACGAACCACAAGGCGGATGTGGACATCAGGTCGTCGGCGGTCAACACCTCCACGATCCAGGGGCAGGCGGCGAGCGCCTCGTGGATCGCGGCAGCAGCGACGACGACGCGCTCGCGAGGCTGGGCGGGCAGTTCGGGCCGGTGCAGCGTCCGCGCGGCGTAGTCGTCCAGCAGCAGGACGAGCAGTTCTTCCTTGTCTCGGACGTGGTGGTAGAGCGCCATCGGCGTGCTGCCGATCTCCGTGGCCAGCCGCCGCATGGTCAGCCGGTCCACGCCCTCCGCGTCCACGATCCGACGGGCCGTTTTGACGACCTCCTCGCGGGAGATACGGGGAGGTCGGCCAAGGGTTTTGCGTGGGGCGGACGGCTGCGGCATGCCTTCATCATCCCCCGGTGTCGACAGTGGTGAGCTTCTCAGGCTATTTTTCTTACATGTATAAAAACTTGCAAGGGCGTCCCGGCGTGGTACTGGCGGCGGTGGCCGTCGCTCAGTTCGTCGTCGCCCTGGACATGTCGGTGGTCAATGTCGCGCTGCCCGCGATCCGCACCGCGCTCGGATTCGGGCCACTCGACCTGTCGTGGGTCGTGCACGTCTACGCCCTTACGTTCGGCGGTTTCCTGCTGCTGGGGGGCCGTGCGTGCGACCTGTACGGCCGGCGTCGGCTGTTCGTGCTGGGCCTGGCCGTCTTCGGGCTGTGCTCGCTGGCGGGCGCGCTTGCCGAGACACCTTGGCAACTGATCGCCGCCCGCGCCGGTCAGGGCCTGGGCGCCTCCGCGGCCGCCCCTGCCGCGCTGGCGATGCTCACCACCACGTTCACCGAGGGTCCGCGGCGCGTGCGCGCGCTCGGAGTGTGGAGCGGGGTGAACGCGGCAGGCGGCGCTCTTGGCGTACTGGCGGGCGGGCTGCTGACCGAGTACGCGGGGTGGCGATGGGTGATGTTGGTCAACCTCCCCATCGTGGCAGTGGCCCTCGCGCTGGTTGTCGTCGGTGTGCCCACCGATGCGCGACCCGCCGAGCGCGAGCGGCTGGACGCGCTCGGCGCCGTCCTGGCGACCGGCGGAATCGGACTGCTGGTGTTCGGCGTCGTGCGCACCGACGCCCAGGGGTGGGGTTCACCGGCCACGTCGGCGACCCTCGCCGCCGCGGTCGTACTGTTGGCGGCCTTCGTCCTCACCGAGTCCAGGTCCCCCGCGCCGCTGCTGCGCCTCGGTCTGCTGCGCAGCCGATGGGTCGCCGGCGCCAACGTCCTGGTGTTCCTCGCCGCGGCCGGGCAGTTCACGGCGTTCTACTTCGTGTCCCTGTACATGCAGCAGGTTCTGGGCATGGGCGCCGCGGCGACCGGCGTCGCGTTCCTGCCCTTCTCCGTGGGCATGGTGGTGGGCACCATCGCCGCCACCCGCGTCACCGCGACCCGCGGCCCTCGCGCGCCTCTGGTGCCCGGAGCCCTGCTGGCCGCCGCGGGCCTGGTGTGGTTCGCGTTCATCAGCCCCGGTGGCAGCTTCCTCACCGACGTACTCGGCCCATCCATCGTCACCAGCGTGGGCGCCGGACTGGTCCTCGCCCCGGTCGCCGCCGCCGCGACCACCGGCATCGCCCCACACGAGGCCGGCATGGCCTCCGGCCTCCTCAACAGCTCCCGCCAACTCGGCGGCTGCATCGGCCTTGCCGCTCTGGCGACCATCGCCGCACACCGCACCGGCACGGCCACCGACCTCGCAGCGCTCAACGACGGCTACGCCCTGAGCCTTTCCGTCACCGCCGCCCTCTTCGTGATCGCGGCGGTCGTGGCGATCGGCGTGCTGCCCCGCCGCCGGGCCACAACCCCTGACCCGCGGCCCGCCACCCCCGCACAGAACCGACTGGAAGGAACGCCGTCATGACGACGAACCCCATCTCACCCATCGACCTGAAGCGGTCTGCTGCCTGACCGGCGGGGGACGGTTCCGCCCCGCCAGGCCCGACGGCGCCGAGGACATGGTGCAGTTGCAGGCAGGCACCGCCGTGATCGTCCCCCGTGGTCGCTGGCACCGCCTGGAGCCCCGGAGCTGCCCCGATGGCAGGCCGGTGGGGTCAGTGTCCCGCGGCGCCGTCGATCCGCTCGCGGAGCAGGTCGGCATGGCCGTTGTGCCGCGCGTACTCAGCGATCACATGCACCATGATGCGACGCAGCGAGATCGGCTGCCCGCTCGCCAGGTGCGTGCCGGTGTCCTCCATGGACGACGCCTTGGCGACGATCTCACGGGAACGCTCGCATTCCTCACGCCACACCGCCAGGGCCTGCGTGACGTCGCCGCCCAGATCGTCGAAGTCCTGGTCCGGATCGTCGTCCGAGTAGTACAGATCCGGCACGTCCTCACCGGCGAACTGCTGGCGGAACCACCATCGCTCCACACCGGAGAGGTGGCGGATCAGGCCGTGCAGGCTCAACCCGGACGGAGGAACACCCTTCTCCGACAGCCGTTCCGGTGCGACATCGGCGCATTTGAGCTCCAACGTCGCCCGGTGCCAGTCGAGGAAGGCGGTCAGGATCTCGCGCTCGTCACCCACGAGCGGAGGGGTGGTCCGGATGTCTCCGGTCCAGCGCTGGGCGTAGTTTTCAACCGGGATCTCTGTCATAGCGAGAGCATGCCAGCCGACACCGACGAACCCGTCCGGCCCTCCGATGACGCGACTGTGATCTCCGGCGCCGGGAGGGGCACTAGGTCGTGTTCTATGGATCTTCTTGGCCTACTGCGGTCGACCAGATGGCGCCTCGCGGCGTTGTCGCCCCACCCACGAAAACTCCTCGCAGGCTCGGAGTTTCCGCGGGGCCCGGGAATGTCGGCCGTAGGCTCCGCTTACGGCCTCCTCCTCCGCCTTGCGACGCATCCATCCGGCCGATCCTCGCTACGGCAAAGATCCATAAAACGCTCCCTAGGAGGAGAAGACCAGGATCGACGCGGTGAACCCGTGCACGTGGTTCTGCCCGGCGACCGGTCCGAGCTCTCCCGCGGCGAAGAATCCGGCCACGCCGATGGGCCCGAGCGTGTCGCGTACGGCGAGGGCGTCATGGTCGGCCGAGCCGAACATGGCGGAGCCACGCCCGTTGCAGGAGAACAGCAGCGCGCCGTCCACCCGGCCGCCCTGGTTGACGTAGTCGTCGAGCAGCTCGTACAGGTCCTCGTCCGCGGTCTCGGCGTCGCGCACCTGGAAGCGGACGGTCCTGCCGATCTCCACCACGTCGCCGATGGCGACGGCCTCCCTTTCGGGGTCGATGCCGAGCACACCCCTGATGAGGAAGTCTCCGCGCTCGTGACGCTCCGCGTACTCGTCCATGGCGAGGCCGATCTGCAGCCCGGACGCGACGAGCTCCCTGTCCGCCTCGCCGAGCCCGCTCACGATGTCCTCGAGACGGGCGAGCGCGGGCTGGCCGGCCAGTTCGAGCAGCAGGTTGTCCTCTGACCGGGTGACCACCATCGTCGGCCCGATCGGGCGGCAGCCCTGGCTGACCACGGTGCTCACGTTCAGCGAACCGCCGAGGATGACGCCGATCGCGCCTTCCGTGTACGTCTCGCCGTCCGCGAAGAGCCGTACCGAGTCGCGGCCCGCGAGCGCGTTGGCCAGACCGCCGATGATCGGCAGATTGCCGAGCACCTCCCCCGAATGCTCGACGAACGCGTCCGTCGGGAACGTGTAGGGATCGGCGAGCAGGACGGCGACCCTGTCCTCCGGGCCCCGTTCTGGCAGGCCGATGACCACGAAGCGATCCTCGGTGCGGAGCGTCTCCAGCGCGAAGGTCGTCACCTCGGCGTCGCCCAGGGACGCGGCCCACGCGCTGACCGAGGGTTTGAGTTCCACCCCCTGCGCGTCCCCGATCACCCCGGTGGCGCTGCATCCGATCACGTGTGCGCCGGAAACCAGGGACATGGCGCGCTGCCCGGCCCGCGTGACGTCGTCGGCATCGTCTCCGCAGATGAAGAAGCAGACGAGGTCGGGGCGTCCGGAAAGCCCGGCCAGGGCCTGCCGGATCGCGGCCTCGGCCGTCTCCACGAGATCGGTGCCCACGGCGAGACCATCGGCGAACCGGCTTGTCAAAACCGCCATCGTCTCGCCTCCTCCTGTCGACACTGCTGGGTCACTACTGAGTCGCTAATTGCCCTCTTGCCCCGATTCTCCCCACTAAGGGGGGATCGACGCACAACGGGCGTCACACAATGGTCAAGATCCCCATGCGTACCGAGGTGCCGGATCTTCCGATGGCGACGTAGTCTCGTCTCCGTGCACAAATCGCCCGCACCCGCTCCCAGCACTCTGCGCGAGCTGCGCGAGAGTGGACACGTCCATCGGACCGTGAAGGCCGAGATTCGCGAGAACCTTCTCGCCCGGCTGCGTTCGGGAGAACCCCGGTTTCCCGGCATCGTCGGTTTCGACGAATCCGTGCTGCCGCACCTGGAACGCGCCCTCATCGCGGGCCACGACCTGGTGCTCCTCGGCGAGCGCGGCCAGGGCAAGACCCGGCTGATCCGCACCGTCGCCGGGCTGCTCGACGAGTGGACGCCGGTGGTCAAGGGCTGCGAGATCAACGATCATCCCTACGCCCCCGTCTGCGTACGGTGCCGGCGACTGGCCGCCGCGCACGGCGACGACCTGCCCGTGGCCTGGCGGCACCGCGACGACCGCTACGGCGAGAAGCTCGCCACGCCGGACACCTCGGTGGGCGACCTCATCGGCGACGTGGACCCGATCAAGATCGCCGAGGGCCGCACGCTCGGCGACCCCGAGACCGTCCACTACGGCCTCGTGCCACGGACCAACCGGGGCGTCTTCTCGGTCAACGAGCTGCCCGACCTCGCCGAGCGCATCCAGGTCTCGCTGCTCAACGTGCTGGAGGAGCGCGACATCCAGGTCCGGGGCTACAACCTGCGTCTTCCGCTCGACATCCTGCTGATCGCCAGCGCCAACCCCGAGGACTACACCAACCGCGGCCGCATCATCACGCCACTGAAGGACCGGTTCGGCGCGGAGATCCGTACGCACTATCCCCGCAGCATCGCCGACGAGCTGGTCCTGATCCGGCAGGAGGCCGCGCTGCACGAGCTGAACGCCGACCTCCCCGACCACCTCGTCGAGGTCATCGCCAGGTTCACCCGGCTGGTCCGCGAGTCCACGGCGGTGGACGGCCGCTCCGGCGTCTCCGCGCGGTTCTCGATCGCCGCCGCCGAGACCGCCGCCGCCTCGGCCGTACGGCGGGCCGCGCTGGCGGGCGAGGAGCGCGCGGTGGTCCGGGTGTGCGACCTCCCGGGGATCGTGCACACGCTGCGCGGCAAGGTCGAGTTCGAGGTGAGCGAGGAGGGACGCGAGGTCGAGGTCCTCGCCCATCTCCTGCGCCGGGCGACCGCCGAGACGTTCCGCGGCTCGCTGGGCGGCGCCGACCTGACCGGGCTGCTCGGCCGGTTCTCCGAGGGGGCTCAGGTGGAGTCGGGCGAGCTGGTGCCCGCCACCGAGTTGCTGCGCCGCATCGGCCGGGTGGACGGCCTGGCCAAGATCATGTCGACGCTCGGCATGGGCGAGGGTGACGAGTCGCCCGGCCACGCCGCGGCCGCGCTGGAGTTCGCGCTCGAAGGGCTCTATCTCATGCGCCGCCTCTCCAAGGACGAGCTCGCCGGAGGCGCCGTCTACAGGACATGACCGGATCGTGACCTTCCCCCGCGCAACCTTTCGTCCGGTGGGCCCATCTGAACGGGTGCATCGAACGGCTACCAGCACGGGGGAACCCATCATGATCACGCGCGGTCCCGCCTCGCTCGCCCTCGCGGCCCTGGCCCTGGCGGCCCTCGGCGGATGCGGCCAGGAGGCCGAAGGCGCCTCGTCCCCGGCCGCCGCGTCCTCGACGAGGACCACGACGCCCGCGACGCCCGCGGCCGAGCCGTCCCGGCCGACGAGCACGGTGTACGGCTTCGCCCGCGCCGACGGCCCCGGCACGATGATCATCAGCCCCAGGAGGGCGACCCGCGACAAGAATCGCTACCGCGTCGAGGCGATCCGGTCGGCCGAGGACGTCCGGGTGACCTTCGCCCCGTCGCTGGACTATCGCAGGATCACCGTCGCGTGCGACCTCAAGGAGACCGAGGGGAAGATCGCGATCGACGCCAAGGCGCTCGGCGCGACCCGCTGCGCCGCGAACGACCTCGACTTCACGCTCAGCCTCGGCCCGGTCCCCGTCAGGGTGACGTACGACCCGGCCTCGGGCGCCGCCGTACAGGCCCAGGAGTTCCTCTATCCGCCGGACGACCCCCGGACGGCGTTCGGCACGATCGCACCCGCGGGCAAGGGCGCCGTACAGTTCACGCCGTACGCGGTGAAGCGGGTCCCCAGCATGGGGTACTCCTTCACGAAGAAGTCGGGCGAGCCGATCACCCTGCCGTACACCGGAACGATGATCTTCTTCAGGGTCGGGCGCTCCTGCGGAGACAACTCGGTCCAGCCCACCAGCACCGACCGTGACGGCATCGGGATGCGGCAGTGCTCGTCCACCGACCTCGCCGGGGCGCTCGGCGCGCTCAAGGAGATGCAGGTGAAGGTGGACTACCTCGCGGCGAGCGGTGAGGTCATGGAGATCCACGAAGTCTATCCCTGTCAGGGCGATATATGCGGGTAGCGTGGTCCCGTGGCTTACCTGTACGGGGAGTATCACGACGGGCCTGATCCACTGGCCCCGCCGTACGACGTGCGCGAGGCTCTGGACGGCATGGGCGACGCCATCCTGTCCGGGTCGACACCGCTGGACGCGCTGCGCGACCTGCTGAGACGCGGTCTCCCCGGAGCCCCCGACCGCCGGGGGCTGGACGACCTGCTCCGCCAGGTACGGCAGCGCCGCCGGGAGCTGCGGTCGAACACCCGGCTCGACGGGACCCTGGAACAGGCCCGTGCCCTGCTGGACAAGGCGATCGGGCAGGAGCGGGCCGAGCTTCGGCGGGAGACCGGAGATCCCCCCGCGGGGAACCGCACTCCCGATCCCTCGGACGACGCGAGGTTCCGGGAGGCGATGCTCGACGCGCTTCCCCCCGACACCTCCCGGGCGATCCAGGAGCTGAGCTCCTACGACTGGCGGTCGCCGGCCGCCCGCCGGACGTTCGAGGAACTGCGCGACCTGCTGCGCAGGGAGGTCCTGGACAGCCAGTTCCGCGGCATGCGGGACGCGCTCGCGAGCCCCGACCCCGCCGCCATGGAGCGGATCCGCCAGATGATGACGGATCTCAACGAGATGCTCGATCGGGACGCCCGCGGCGAACACACCCCGGATGATTTCGCCGAATTTATGCGGAAATACAGGGACATGTTCCCGGAGAATCCGCAGAATCTCGAGGAACTCGTCGACCAGCTTGCCCGCCGGGCCGCGGCGGCGCAGCGGCTACTGGCGTCACTGACCCCGGAACAGCGGGCCGAGCTAGCCGGGCTGATCGAGCAGACGCTGGAACAGGCCGGGCTGGCCGAGCAGATGCGCCGCCTCGGCGAGAGCCTGTACGCACGGCGGCCCGATCTCGCCTGGGAGACCCCCGAGCGGCTGTCCGGCGAGGACCCCATGGGCATGGGCGACGCCGTGACCGCCCTGCAGGAGCTGGCGGACCTCGGCGAGCTCGAATCCGCCCTCCGGCAGGACTACCCCGGAGCCCGGCTCGACGACATCGACGAGGCGGCGATCCGCCGGGCGCTCGGCCGATCGGCCGTGGACGACCTGGAGGCCCTCCGCCGGATCGAACGCGAACTGGAGGCCCAGGGCTACCTCCGCCGCCACCGCGGCAAGCTCGAACTCACCCCGAAGGCCGTGCGCCGGCTCGGCGAGACCGCGCTCCGTCGGGCGTTCTCCTCGCTCGAATCCAGCCGCCGCGGCGACCACGACCAGCGGGACGCCGGAGCCGCGGGCGAGCTGACCGGGTCCACCCGGCCCTGGCGGTTCGGCGACGAGCAGCCCATCGACGTCGTCCGCACCATCGTCAACGGCGTACGGCGTGGCGGCGGCGCCCCGGTCACCCTCTCGGTCGACGACTTCGAGATCGTGGAGACCGAACGGCGGTCCGCCGCGGCGGTCTGCCTCCTGGTGGACCTGTCGTACTCCATGGCGCTGCGGGGCACCTGGGCGGCGGCCAAGCAGACGGCGCTCGCCCTCCAGGCGCTCGTGACCTCGAAGTTCCCGCAGGACGCCGTGCAGATCATCGGATTCTCGAACTACGCGCGGGTGCTCCGGGCCGACGAGCTCGCCGGTCTGGAATGGGACATGGTCCAGGGCACCAACCTGCACCACGCGCTGTTGATCGCCGGTCGCCACCTGGACCGGCATCCGGACTTCGAGCCGGTGGTCCTGGTCGTCACCGACGGCGAGCCCACGGCCCACCTGCTGCGCAACGGCGTGCCGCGCTTCGACTGGCCGCCGTCGCCGGAGACCCTCGCACTCACCCTCGCCGAGGTCGACAAGATGACCCGGCGACGGGCGACCATCAACGTGTTCATGCTGGCCGCCGACGAACGGCTGCGCGACTTCGTCGACGAGGTCGCCCGGCGCAACGGGGGCAGGGTCTTCTCCCCCAGCGCCGAGCGCCTCGGCGAGTACGTCGTCAGCGATTTCCTGCGCAGCCGCCGCACCAGGCGGTGAGCCGCCGCCTCAGACGGTGAGCCGCCTCAGACGATGGCCGTCGGGTCCGGCGGTGACCGGGACGAAGCCCGCCAGCGCCTGGTCGAAGCCGTCGCCCAGGTGGGTGTAGCGGCGATATTCCGGACGCGAGGTACCGCCGTACGCCGGGTCGTCGAGGAGGGTCACCACGCGCGTGGGCGCCGGCAGCACACCGCCGCCGAGATAGCGCACGTCGGCCAACTCGGTGCGCACACCCTGCTCGCCCGAGACGAACCGGCCGTGTCGCCAGCCGCTCTCCTCGTCCCAGACGAGGGCGGTGCCGTCCGCGAGCTCGATCGTCGCGTCACGTGGATCGAACGGGTCGTCCCACCAGCGAGCGACGCGCTCCCCCAGCGCCTCGGCGACCTGACGGACATAGGAAACGGGAAGCCTCAGCCACTCCTGGCTGTACGGCTCCGGGGTTTGTGTCACGGCAGGCCTCCCGATCTGCCCGTGGACAGGACCAAGTCAGACCTCATTGTCTGAATGACGTTTTATCCGGATTTGGATATTTCGAAACCAATGCCGTCCCAGAGGTGGGCGGCGCGTGCCTCATCCATGGCGAAATTTGGATCTTTCCGCGGCGCCAGCTTTCGCTGGAACAACGCCCGCGACGGATAGTCGCTCCACCCGAGCCCGTCGAGGACGTCCATCGGGATCAGCCCGGCCGGGGCGAACCCCTTGCCCTTGTAGTAGTCGTGCAACCCGGTGTTGGTGGTCCACACGTCGACCCGGAGCCATCCGGCACCGGCCAGTTCGGCGCAGGCCGCCGCCCAGTCGAGGACACGGCCTCCGAGACCGCGGCAGTCGTCGGACTGCCGGGAGACGATCAGCCGGTGCAGGTAGAACGCCGGCTCGTGACCATGCGGCGCCCGTAGCCATATTCCCGGATGATCCTCGTCGTAGACGGTGACGGTCGCGACCGGATGGTTCCCCAGCGTCACCAGCCAGGTCGCGCGCAGATCGACGCCCACGAGGAGCCTGCGCCGATGGTCGGCGTCCCCTCGCCACGTCGCGGCCCACTGGTCCGACCCCTTCTTACGCAGCCAGGTGGCGGCCTCGTCCCGCAGGAAGATGAGGTCGTCGACGTCGTCGCGGCGCGCCAGCCGCAGGCGGAAGCTCATGACGGCTCCGTGGTGGGCGATGGCTCCTGGCCGGCCGTGACATCGCCGATCTCGTAGGCCAGCTGGGTGCTGTCACCGGCGTAGACGTTGATCGTGAGGCGGATCGCACGCTGGGCCGAATAGGCGGTGCGGAACATCTCCAGCACCGGAACCCCCGTTCCCACGCCGAGAAACGCGGCCTCGGTGTGGGTGGGCATGCGGCTCAGCACCTCGTCGCGATATCCCACCTGCGCGTGACCGTGCCGCGCCATCTCGGTGATCGTTCCGTACGGGATGTCGGTGGGCGACATGAGGCGCGTCCCCTGGGCGACGTCCATGGGATAGAAGGACTCCTGGATGGACCAGGGGCGGCCGTCGATCAGGCGGCGCATGCTGCGCACGACCACCGGGGACCCCTCGTCGACCTGGAGGCGAGCGGCCACCTCGGAGGACGCGGTGCGGACCTCCATCCGGAAGTCGACCTGCTCCGGGTTGCGCCCCGCGACGGTGACCGCGGCGACGAACGCGTCCCTGTCGTCGCGCGCGGAGCCGCCTTCCTCGGCCGAAGCGAGCACCATGAAGGTGGTGCGGTCCCGCACGAAGGTCCCGCGCCCCTGGCGCGGCTCCACGAGGCCCTCGTTCGCCAGCGCCGCGAGGGCCAGCCGAACGGTGTTGCGTGAGACCCCGTGACGCTTCTCCAGCTCCGGCTCGGAGGGAAGCTGCGCGCCGGGCTGCAGCTCACCGCTGCTGATCTCCTGACGGAGCGCGTCTGCCACCTGCCGGTACAGCGGCTGGGGCACGTCGCACCTCCCCTTCCCCAAAGGTTACTCACCGGTTAGATTTTCCGGTCCAAAACTGCCGTACCCGTTTATACAGAGCCCACTCATTGGTATGAGACCGGTGAGCAGGCTCAGAAGGAACAAAGCGTAGTTCACGGCGCGGGACCGGTGCCACCGCTTCCGCGTCAAGACTCGCGAGATCACCGGGAAGGGAGGACGGGATGCCTCAGGTGTTGGTCATCGGAGTGCTGATCATCGTGGGCGGGATCATCGGCGTGTTCGCGGTCATCGTGATCGGCATCCGGGTCGAGGACCGGCGCGGATCCGCCACGGACCCCGGATCGGGCTACCTCGCCTCGGGCACACGGTGGCTCCTCGGCCTCTATGTGGACCACACGGCCTGCCGGTACGTGAGCAACCCTCGGCACGACTGCCCGAAGTGCCGTCGCGCCTCCGCGAACCACTGAGGGAATCGGCCGTGCTCCCGATTCGATCAGCCAGGCGATAACCTCGGCCACATGTCGTTTCTCGGCAAGGTGCTGCTGTGGCTGCACATCGGGTTCGCGATCTTCGCCATCGGCCCCCTGACCGCGGTGACCAGTGCCGTCCCGCGCTACATCCGCACGCGCGACCTCGGTGTCCTGCGCTATCTCCGGCGGAGCACCCGGCTCTTCGGCGTGTTGACGCTGGGTGTGTTCATCACCGGGCTCATCCTCGGCGGCAGCAAGCTGGGCGCGCCGTACCTCTCGGCGTCGATGACGCTGTTCGTCGTCGCCGCCGTGCTCATGGTCTTCATCGAACGCGACGAAGGCGCCGCCATCCGCGCTCTGTCAAGCGAGAGCACGGAGGACGACGCCAGGGTCCAGATCGGCAGGATCGCCGCCATGGGCGGCATCGCCGCCGTGATCTGGCTGGTGATCCTGTTCCTGATGGTCTTCTTCGACCCGACTCCCTGACCGGTCAGCGAGGACCGGCCAGCCGAGGACCGGTCAGCCGAGCGCCTGGGAGAGGTCGGCGAGCAGGTCGCCGACCGTCTCGATGCCGACAGAGAGCCGGACGAGATCGGCGGGCACCTCCAGCGGCGAGCCGGCGGCCGACGCGTGGGTCATCCGCCCCGGGTGCTCGATCAGGGACTCGACCCCGCCGAGCGACTCGCCGAGCGTGAACAGCTTCGCCCGGTTGCACACCTCGACGGCGGCCTCCTCGCCTCCGGCGACCCGGAACGACACCATCCCGCCGAAGCGCCGCATCTGCTTCGCCGCGACCTCGTGCCCCGGGTGCTCGGGCAGCCCCGGATAGAGGACCTGGGTCACCTTCGGGTGGGACGCGAGCAGTTCGACCACGCGCTCGGCGTTGTCGCAGTGCCGGTCCATCCGTACGGCGAGGGTCTTGAGGCCGCGCAGGGTCAGCCAGGCGTCGAAGGGCCCGGCCACCGCGCCCATGGCGTTCTGGTGGTAGGCGAGCCGCTCGCCCAGCTCCGCCGACGCGGCCACCAGCGCGCCGCCGACGACGTCCGAGTGGCCCCCGACGTACTTCGTCGTCGAGTGGACCACCACGTCCGCGCCGAGCGCGACCGGCTGCTGCAGGTACGGCGAGGCGAACGTGTTGTCCACGACCAGCAGCGCGCCCGCGTCGTGGGCGACCGACGCCAGCGCGGCGATGTCGGCGATCCCGAGCAGCGGGTTGGTGGGCGTCTCGACCCAGATCACCTTGGTCTCGGGGCGCACCGCCGCGCGGACCGCGTCCACGTCGCCGAGCGGCACCGGGTCGTAGGACACGCCCCACCGCTCGAGCACCTTCGCGAAGAGCCGGAAGGTGCCGCCGTAGGCGTCGTCCGGGATCAGGACATGGTCACCCGGCGCGCACACCGTGCGGAGCAGGGTGTCCTCCGCCGCCAGCCCCGAGGCGAACGCGAGGCCGCGGGCGCCTCCCTCGACGGCGGCGAGGCACTCTTCCAAGGCCGTCCTGGTCGGGTTCGCCGACCGGCTGTACTCGTAACCCGAGCGCAGCCCGCCCACGCCGTCCTGCTTGTACGTGGACACGGCGTAGATGGGCGGCACGACGGCACCCGTGTGCGGATCCGCCTCCTGGCCTGCGTGAATGGCCAGCGTCTCGAAGCCTTCGTTCATAGCCTGAGCGTAACCTTCCCGAGAGCCGCTCAATTCGACGCCAGGAACGCGAGCAGATCCTGGCGGGTGAGGAGACCGACCGGCTTGCCGTCGTCGAGGACCACGGCCGCGTCCGCCTTCTCCAGCGCCTCGACCGCGCGTGCGACCGGCTCGCCGAAACCGATCATCGGGAGCGGCGCGGACATGTGGTCGCCCAGCGGGTCCTCGGCGGCGACCTTGCCGCGGTAGAGCCCTTCGAGCAGGTCGCGCTCGATGATCGAGCCGACGACCTCGGCCGCCATGACGGGCGGCTCCTCCTTCATGACCGGGAGCTGCGACACGCTGTACTCCCGCATGATGGAGATGGCCGTACCGACCGACTCGTGCGGGTGGACGTGCACGAACTCCGGCAGTCCGGTGCCCTTGCGCCCCAGCACGTCGCCGACGAGACCCTCGTCGCTCGACGTCGTCAGGAACCCGTAGTCGGCCATCCACTCGTCGTTGAAGATCTTGGACAGGTAGCCGCGGCCGCCGTCCGGCAGCAGCACGACCACGACGTCGTCCGGCCCCGCGTCCCGCGCGACGCGGAGCGCGGCGACCACGGCCATGCCGCAGGACCCGCCGACCAGCAGCGCCTCCTCGCGGGCGAGACGGCGGGTCATCCCGAACGAGTCCTTGTCCGAGACCGCGATCACCTGGTCGCAGATCGTCGTGTCGTAGGTCGCGGGCCAGATGTCCTCACCGACGCCCTCGACGAGGTACGGCCGGCCCGTGCCGCCGGAGTAGACCGACCCCTCGGGGTCTGCCCCGATGACCTTCACCCGGCCGCCGGAGACCTCCTTGAGGTAGCGCCCGGTGCCGCTGATCGTGCCGCCCGTCCCGACGCCTGCGACGAAGTGGGTGATCCGCCCCTCCGTCTGCTCCCAGATCTCCGGGCCCGTCGAGTGGTAGTGGCTCTCGGGATTGTCGGGGTTGGAGTACTGGTCGGGCTTCCAGGCGTTCGGCGTCTCGCGGGCCAGCCGGTCGGACACCGAGTAGTAGGAGTCGGGGTGGTCAGGCGAGACGGCGGTCGGGCAGACCACGACCTCCGCGCCGTACGCCCTGAGCACCGCGATCTTGTCCTGGGCGACCTTGTCCGGGCAGACGAACAGGCACTTGTAGCCCCGCTCCTGGGCCACGATGGCCAGCCCGACGCCGGTGTTCCCCGACGTCGGCTCGACGATCGTGCCGCCGGGCTTCAGCGCGCCGCTCCTCTCGGCGGCCTCGACCATCCGCAACGCGATCCGGTCCTTGACCGAACCGCCCGGGTTGAAATATTCCACTTTCGCGAGCACCTGGGCGGGCAAACCCGCTGTGACCTTGCGCAGCCGCACGAGCGGGGTGTCACCTATGAGCTCGATCAGGGAATCGTGTACGCGCACCGCGAAGACCGCCTTGATTTACTGAAGCTTTGTCAGCTTGCCTGCAGCCGTCATCCCGAGGGGGTGGCCGGAACTGGGCTAGTTTCTCTACCAAAAGGTACCGTCACAACGGGGAGAGCAGGTGATCTGGACGCCTGGGGCGGCGCGCGCCGCGCGCCGGATCGCGACCGCGGCCGCGATGGGCGGAGGGGGCCTCACCGCCCTGGGAGTCGCCACGTACGGCCTGCTCATGGCGGAGGCCCTGATCGCCCGCCGGATCGTGGGAAATCCGCACGGCATGGACGGCCCGGACGCCGACGGCGTCTACGGCGATTTCGACGGCGAACCGATACGCATGGTCATGCTTGGCGACTCGACGTCCGTGGGTCTCGGCCTGACGGTTCCCGACGGAACCCCGGCGGTGAACCTCGCCAACGGCCTCGCCTCCGTGGCGGAACGCCCGGTGCGTCTCACCGTCGTCGGCCAGTCGGGCGCGGCCTCGGCCGACCTCGGCCCCCAGGTGGACCGCGCCCTCGCCTCCGAACCGGACGTCGCCGTCATCTTCATCGGCGCCAACGACGTCACCACGGCCACCCTCCCCGCCCATGCCGTACGGCACCTGCAGAAGGCGGTGCGCCGGCTGCGCGAGGCCGGGGCGGAGGTCGTCGTGGGAACGTGTCCCGACCTCGGCTCGATCCGGCCGATCCCGCAGCCTCTTCGCTGGGTGACACGGCGCTGGTCGCGCCAGCTCGCCGCGGCCCAGACCGTGGCGGTGGTGGAGGCGGGCGGCCGGACGGTCGCCTTCGCCGACCTGCTCGGACCCGAGTTCGACACGAACCCTGCCGAGATGTTCGGCCCTGATCGTTATCACCCTTCTGCCAGAGGTTACCTACAGGCCGCGTACACAGTGCTACCGTCTGTATGCGCCGCGTTGGGATTGTGGCCCGAGCCCGAGCCCCAGCGCGTCGAAGGATCGCAATACCTGTTGGCGGCAATGGCCGTGGAAGAACCCGGCACCGAGGTCAGCGCGACCCGGGTCGCCGGCCGGGCGGTCGGCCCCCAGGGACGGTGGGCGGCACTGCTCCGCCGACGCCCCGGGCCGATATCCAAGAGCGCCTAGGGTCGGTCACCTTTCGCGACCCGGCCGTCACCCCCAGTAGGAGTGATATGACCCGGCCCCACGCGAAAGTCACCCTCACGCTCGCCTCCGCCGCCCTGCTGACCAGCGGGGCCCTGGCCGGCTGCTCCCAGAGCGACGCCGCCTCCGAGCAGAAGTACCCCACCTGGCAGACCACCGAGGTGAACGCCGTCAGCCGAACCACCACGGGGGCGGGTGTCGCCGCGACCACCTCGATGAAGCCGGACGGCACCCTGGAGACGGTGGCGCTCGACGAGACGACGGGCAAGAAGCTCTGGGCCTTTCCGGCGACGATGACCGGACGGCTGCCGGGGATGGGTGTGCAGGCCCCGGCGATCGTCGACGCCGGAAGCGGCCAGAGCGTCGTCGCCGCGATCGACCCCGTCAAGCAGGGCCAGTGGAACGCCACCCTGGTCGTCAGGGACGCCCACACGGGCCGGCAGAAGTGGACCAGGCCCGTCCACTCGACCTTCGGCCCCCAGCGGTGCGGGCCGTACGTCTGCCTGTCCGAGCACACCGCGCTCAGCACGGCCCGGCTCGTGGTGCTCGACGCCCTGACCGGTAAGACGATCTGGCGGGTCCCCGGCATCGCCGAGGTGGAGTGGTCGGACCCGACCCGGGTCGTGCTGCTACGGCTCGCCACCCATCCCGTGCTCGAAGCACACGACCTGAAGACCGGCAAGACCCTGTGGCAGTTGCCCATCGAGCAGGCCCTCGGCGCCGGCGTCGACATGTCCGGCGGCTGGGCCTTCGGCACCACGGGGGGCAACCTGGTCGGCTACGTCGCGCCGTACACCGACTCGCGCACCAAGAAGACCTCGACGTTCGGATTGTTCTCGATCCGTCTGGCGGACGGCGTCCTTGAGTGGATGCGGCCGTCGGTGGTCCGGGTCTATCCCAGCGGCAACCCCGCGTTCGCGCCGGTCGTCCGTCCCGTCGACCAGCAGGGCCAGTACGGCGGCTTCGCCCGGCTGGACGGCGAGTCCGGCCGGGTCGTCGGCCAGATCACCGCGGCCCAGGTGCCCGGCTCGGGATGGTGGCTCGCCTTCCCGCAGAAGATGGACACGCTGGGTTTCCTGAAGCACAGCGCGCCCGGCACCGCGTTCAACCTGCTCAGCGGCCAGCCCGCCGAGGCGCGGGGCACCAAGGGGTGGTCGTTCTGCGTGACCGACCCGCAGCCGCTGAAGCTCACCGGCATCTCCCCCGGGTTCTACTCGATCGCCGCGTTGTGCGAGTTCGATCTGGGCACCGGCCAGCGGATCACCTCCGCGGCGGCCCCGCCCGCGTGGTTCACCGGCAGCCAGAGCGGCTGGCGGATCTGGCGTGACGAGAAGGGCGCGCTGCACGCCATCAAGGACGGAACCACCACCTCTCCCGGCATGTACGGCTGACCGTAGAAAGTTCTGTTTTGTGGCCCCCCGGGGATGGCGACCGCCGTACCCCGGGGTAACCTCCGCAGAAAAGGGATAAGGCAGGGAGAGCCACATGCCTGAGGCAGTCATCGTCGCGACGGCCCGCTCGCCGATCGGACGCGCTTTCAAGGGTTCGCTCAAGGACATCCGTCCCGACGACCTCACCGTCCAGATGATCAGCGCCGCGCTGGCCAAGGTCCCCCAGCTCGACCCGAACGACATCGACGACCTGATGCTCGGCTGCGGGCTTCCCGGCGGCGAGCAGGGCTTCAACATGGCGCGCGTCGTGTCGGTGTTGCTCGGGTTGGACGGCGTGCCGGGCACGACCGTCACCCGTTACTGCTCCTCGTCGCTGCAGACCACCCGGATGGCGCTGCACGCGATCAGGGCCGGCGAGGGCGACGTGTTCGTCTCGGCCGGCGTCGAGTGCGTCTCGCGGTTCGCCAAGGGCAACTCCGACTCGTTGCCCGACACGCAGAACCCGGTGTTCGGGGAGGCGCGCGAGCGTACCGCGAAGCTGGCCGAGGGCGGCCGAGACTGGCACGACCCTCGCGAGGACGGCACGGTGCCGGACATCTACATCGCGATGGGCCAGACCGCGGAGAACCTCGCCCGCCTCAAGGGCGTCTCCCGCCAGGAGCAGGACGAGTTCGGCGTCCGCTCGCAGAACCTCGCCGAGAAGGCCATCGCCAACGGCTTCTGGGAGAAGGACATCACCCCGGTGACCCTTCCCGACGGCACCGTGGTGAGCAAGGACGACGGGCCGCGCGCGGGCACCACCTACGAGGCGGTCTCGCAGCTGAAGCCGGTCTTCCGCCCCGACGGCACCGTCACGGCGGGCAACTGCTGCCCGCTGAACGACGGCGCCGCCGCGGTCGTCATCATGAGCGACACCAAGGCCGCGTCCCTGGGGATCACACCCCTCGCCCGGATCGTGTCCACCGGCGTCACCGGCCTGTCCCCCGAGATCATGGGATACGGCCCGGTCGAGGCGACCAAGCAGGCGCTCGCCCGCGCCGGCATGTCCATCGGCGACGTCGACCTCGTCGAGATCAACGAGGCCTTCGCCGCCCAGGTCATCCCGTCGTACCAGGACCTCGGCATCGACATCGACCGACTGAACGTGAACGGCGGCGCGATCGCCGTCGGCCACCCCTTCGGCATGACCGGCGCCCGCATCACCTCCACGCTGCTCAACAGCCTCCAGTTCCACGACAAGTCGATCGGCCTGGAGACCATGTGCGTCGGCGGCGGCCAGGGCATGGCCATGATCATCGAGCGGCTGAGCTAGGAGCAGGCGGCTGGGGAGTGTCCGACAGGCCGTGCGCAGCAGGGCTTGATCAGTCAGACACGACCTAACCCTGGAAGTCGGGACCGGCGCGGTCGATCGCGATCCGTATGATCACGCGCCGGTCCCGCACCATGGCGGCGCGGTAGTCGTCCCAGTCGGGATGCTCACCGCTGATGTCGCGGTAGTAGTCGACCAGCCGGTCCATCGCGTCCGGCAGTGAGATGATCTCGGCCGTGCCCTCGATCTGCACCCATTCGCCGTAGAAGGCGTCGGTCGTGACGGTGAGGAACACCTGAGGGTTGCGGCGGAGGTTGCGGGTCTTCACGGCCGTCTCACGGCTGCTGACGACGACGTATCCGTCGCGGTCGACACCGACGGTGACGGGAGACATCTGCGGCCGCCCGTCGGCGTGCCAGGTCAGCATGACCGCGCGGTGGTTGTTCCTAAGGAACGCGCGTGCCTTGTCCAAGTCCATGAAGACAATGATGCGCCCGCGCCGAGGACGGCGCGGGCGCGGATCAGATCAGAAGTGTCGGCCCCTGCGACGCCGCTCGTGCTCCAGGACGATGGCGACCGCGTAGCCGTGGGTGAGCCCGTGCTCGTCGGCGAGCCAGTTGGCCCGCTCATCACATCGTAGAAACGCCGGGCCGTTGTCGATTGTTCGGAACCACTCGGGGAGGGCGCGTCCGGTAATGGTGGGGACGCGAGCGATGATCTTGGTCTGTGTCTCCGGTGAGTGGTTCAACGTCATGAGCACCTCCACGGATAAGGCTCCTTTGCGCTCGACACTGCCTCACCCGTCCCGGCTTGACAAGCCCCCAACGGAAATCGTTTCGTTATGAAATGTTGATCATAAGGACTAGTCGCTGTCCGTGAAGTAGCTGATGAACCGGAGGATCTCCAGGTAGAGCCAAACCAGGCTCAGCGTCAGCCCGAAGGCCATCCGCCAGGCGTATCTCGCCGGGACGCCGGACCGGACACCGCTCTCGATCTCGTCGAAGTCGAGGAGCAGGAAGAAGCAGCCCAGCAGGATCATCGCGATGCTGAAGATCCAGCCGATCGGGTTGTCGGCCCGCAGACCGAGCCCGCCGTTCACGAAGAATCCGGCGATCCAGTTCACGAGCATGAGGCCGACCGCGGCCAGGGCGGCGCCGATGACGAACTTGGTGAACTTGGGCGTGGGCCTGAAGATCTTCAGCGTGTAGACCGCGAGCGTCCCGCCGAAGGCCAGCATCGTGCCGAGCACGGCCTGCAGGACGATGCCGTGGAAGACGTCGTCGTACACGTGGCTGAGCACGCCGATGGCCACGCCGTAGCAGAGGGCGTACCCGAGGATGAGCGCCGGGTTGGTGCTCTGCCGGAACGAGACGATCAGTCCGAGGATCAGGCCGACGATCATCGCGGGGGCCGCGACGGACCAGCTGAGGTCCAGGTACCACGCGACGGCCGCGGAGAGGAACAGCGTGCCGAAGGTCATGAAACCGCGTACGACGACGTCGTCGATCGTCATCGCGCGTTCCGCCGGAGGCGCGTAGGAGGGCGCGCCGTACATCTCGTTCAGTTGCTGGACACTCGGGGCCGGCCCGGACCATGCCTGCCGTCCCCCGGGAGCGCCCCGCTGACTGAAAATGGGGTTCTTGCTCTCCACCTCTGCCTCCGACTCTCCGATCAGCGTGCGACGCCCAGCATCTCAGCGGGGCGTTACGCCAGTCCACTGGCGTTTCCAACGATCGTCCCGTGGTCGGAGTTCCCCGCCGGAGTTCTCGTCGAACTCCGGCGGGTGCCCTGACTCTCCCGCGCTCAGCGGACGGGGCTGAAGGGGCGCAGCTCGGCGGGCTGCTTGCCCAGGACCATCTGCTCGGCGAGAAGCTGCCCGGTCACCGGGCCGAGGGTGACTCCCCACATGCCGTGGCCTCCGGCGATGTAGACGCCGGGCACCCGGGTGCCACCGATGAGCGGAAGGCCGTCGGGGGTAACGGGGCGGGGGCCGACCCAGGTGTCGGTCCGCTTCGTCCAGTCGACTCCCGTCAGCAGCGGCCGGCTTGCCTTGATGATCGAGGCGACCCGACCGGTGTCCAGCGGGTGGTCGGGCGAGCGGAACTCCATGGTCCCGGCCACCCGGAGCTGGCCCTGGTACGGCGTGCAGGCGACGCGAGTGGCGGGGAAGTAGATCGGGCACGGAACGGTCTGCTCGACCGGCACAGTGAACGAGTACCCACGGCCGGCGCGGACGGGGGTGCGGACCCCGAGCGGCCGGGCGAGCTCGTCCAGCCACGCTCCGGTCGCGATCACGACGGCGTCCGCGTGCTCCGGCTCACCCGCGTACGCCTCGACGGTGACACCGCGCGCGCCGTGGCGCAGGTTCCGCGCCGTGAAACCGGTACGGATCCGACCGCCGCGGGCGACCACGGCGTCCGCGAGCGACTGGGTGAAGGCGCCGGGGTCGATGTAGCGCTGGCCGTCCAGCCGGATCGCCAGCTCGACATTGGACGAGATCTGCGGGACCTCCGCGGCGATCTTGTCGCCGGGGATCTCCGTGAAGCTGATCTCCTGCCCGGAACGCAGGATCAGTTCCAGCTCGCGGCGCAGGTCGTCCGCCTGGCCGGCCTTCTCGAAGGCGGCCATGATCGGCGCCTCGATCGTCGGGGCCTCGACGCCGTTCGAGGTCAGGACGTCGAAGGCGTCCAGGCACTGGGCGTTGATCGGCCGGTACGCCTGCATGCCCCGCTGCCACTGGCGCATGGTGCAGTGGGTGGCGAACTTGGTGAGGAAGGACCACAGCCGCGGGTCCGGCTTGGTCGGAATGTACAACGGCGCGTCACGGTCGAGCAGCGAGCGCATGCCGTACCGCAGGACGCTGGGCTCGGGCAGTGGGATGGCGAGGCCAGGAGACAACCATCCGGCGTTGCCCCAGGACGCGCCGGCGGCCACGCCGGCCCGGTCGACCACTGTGACCTGCACTCCTCGCTCCTGGAGGAACCATGCCACCGACAGGCCGACCATCCCGGCCCCCACCACCACGACGCTGCGCGGTGACTTCTCCTCCGCCACGACTGCTCTCCCTTTCTTGAGACGTACACCACGAGCATGGCCGCGGAAGAAGGGGTGAGAGCTGCCAGATTCGGACAATGGATGACGAGCCGGTTGTTCTATTCGGACATCGCCGCGCCGACTTCCAATGCGATCATCATCGCCAGGCGCTTGCGCGGGTCGTCGAGCTCCAGCCGGGTGGCCTCGGACATCTTCCGCAGGCGGTACCGGACCGTGTTGGGGTGCACGGCCAGCCTGGCGGACGCCTCCCGGAGGTCGCCCTGCGCGCGCAGCAGGGCGCGCAGTGTCGGGACGTACTCGGTGCCGTGCTCGGCGTCGTGCCGGGCCAGATCCACGACCGGGCCGCTGGTCGGCATCCTTCCCGCCGCGGCCGCGCCGGCCAGGCGGCGCAGCAGGATGCGGTCCCAGACCGCGTCGTAGGTGACGGGGAGTTCCGTGTCCGGATCGGACATGTGGACCGCCAGGCTCTCGTCCGCCTCGCTCCGGCTGGCCGGCAGCTGGGACAGGTCCGCGGGACCGCCGATCCCGGCCCACAGCGTCGCGTCGGATGGGAGATCACGCGCCAGCGCCCGCACCCAGGCACGGGCCGCGTCCGCGTCCTTCCCGCCGGAGAGGACGGTGTACAGCACGTCGCCGACGAGGGCGCTGCGGCCGGGACGGGCCCAGGTGAAGCCGACGGTCGCGTGGCGTGCCGCGAGCAGCACCGCGTCCGCGCCTCCGTCGGCGCGCAGCGCGATGACCCGCAGGTCGGTCCCGGGCAATCCGAGCCGCAGCAGCGCGGCGGGGGCGTCGGCGGCGCCCTCGATCAGGCTCCGCACCAGATCGGCCTCGACCCGGCGTTCCAGATCGGCGCTCGCGCGACTGGTCAGCAGGTGGGTTGCCGCGACGCGGGCGCCGGCGACCAGCGCCGCGTTCTGCCCGGGGGAAAGCGGCTGGTCGACCTCCACCCACACCGAGCCGAGCAGTTCACGGCCCGCGCGCACCGCCACGACCACCCGCGCGGTCAGCTCGCTGCTGAGGGCGGGCACGAACAGCGGCTCGTCGGAGTCGTCCAGATGGGCGAACACGCCCTGGGTACGCAGCGCCGCCAGGGTCTCGTCCGGCACGCGACGGCCCAGGATGGTGAGCAGCCGCGCCTGGTCGACGTCCTGCTGGCGGTGGGAGTAGGCGAGCACCCGCGCCTGGACGTCCTCGATGGTCACCGACCCGTCGACGGCTCCCGCGATGGTGTCGGCGAGGTCGAACAACCCTCCCGGGGCCGCGGCCTTGGCCGCGGCGTGCTCGCCGAACACCAGCGTGTGGATCACCGCGACGAGTTGGCCCCACGAAACGCCGGGATCGACGAGCACCACCGGGGTTCCGGCCTCGCGGGCCGCGCGCGCGACGCCCTCGTCCAGGGAGAAGCGGCCGCGCAGCACCACGACGGCCGCGTCGCCGCGGCTCAGCAGCCCGGCCGCCCCGGCCGGGGTGTCGATCCCGACCCCGAGCATGACCTGGTCGTCCGCCGCCACCTGCGGGTCGGACGGGTCGTACAGGGCCAGACCGCGCAGCTTGGTGTCCCGGTCGACCGGGCCCCGGCACTCACAGGCGCCCAGGGTGCCGAGGATGTCCAGGAGCTGTCCCAGGACCACCATCGTTCACGCTCGCAGAGTCACCGGATGCCGACATTCACTTCAACGGTAGCCCAGGTTGCATCTTTCACTGGGTTGACAGGTAGATATAATTGCACTGGGCACAGTCCGTACCGGGCTGTGTCTTTGTGTTATGCGGACATGTTATGTGGACAAGGAGGCGTGACATGACCAACACGCAGCGGACATGGCTCACCCAGAACGCGTACGACCGGCTCCGAGAGGAACTGGCCGGGCTGCTCGCGCACCGCGCGGGCGAGGGCGACGGCGCCGCGCCGCACGACCCGGACAGCAACGAGGAGATCATGGGGCGGGAGCGCCGTCAGGCGCGCATCCACCAGCTCCAGGACCTGCTCAAGTCCGCGGTGGTCGGCGAGGACCCGCCGGACGACGGGGTCGCCGAGCCGGGCATGGTGCTGACCGTCCGCTACGACGGCGAGGACGAGACCGAGACCTTCCTCATGGGGCTCAGGGACGAGTCCGTGGATGGCGACATCCCGGTCTACTCCCCGAACTCCCCGCTCGGGACGGCGCTGACGGGGGCCAGGGAGGGCGAGCAGCGCACGTACGAGCTGCCCAACGGCCGGACGATGAGGGTGACGCTGGTGAAGGCGGTCCCCTACGGTCACCACACGTCTCACTGAAGGATCGTCACCGACGCCCCCGGGCCGCCCGCGAATTGTCGTACCCCGGGGGCAGAATCACGCGGGCCCACCGAACCCGACACCAGGAGACCCGCCGTGGCTGAACGCACGTACGGCAGGCCGGCAGCGCCGACCTCCAGCACCGTCCACGGCGCGGACTGGGACAGCGAGGACCTGTCGGGTCACGATCACAGCCAGGTCCTCTTCGTAGACCTCGACATGACGGAGGCGTTCGGCCACGGCGCCGTCTTCTCCGACTGCACCTTCCGCGGCGCCAGGTTCAACGCGTCGGCGCACTCCGACGCCGCCTTCACCAACTGCACGTTCGTCCGGTGCTCGTTCTTCGACTCCAGCTTCACCGGCTGCAAGATGGTGGGCAGCATGTTCGACGGCTGCACCTACGACCTGATGAAGGTCGACGGCGGCGACTGGTCGTTCGCCGGGCTCCCCGGCGCCGACCTGCGCGGCACCACCTTCACCGACGTCCGGATGCGCGAGGCCGACCTCACCGGCGCTCGGCTGGAGGGCGCGACCTTCCGCCGGGTCGATCTGTCCGGCTCGTGGTTGCGCGCCGCCGAACTGTCCCGCTGCGATCTCCGCGGAAGCGACCTTTCGTCCCTGGACCCGCTCACCGTCACGTTGAACGGCGCGGTGATCGACCTCCAGCAGGCCGTCCTGCTCGCCACCGCCCTGGGACTGGACGTCCGCACCGACTGACCAGGGCTTTCCCGGGCATGCGCATGGTGCCCCCGCGGAGCCCAATCGTCGGAGACCTCCGCCCCGGGACGGCGTCGCGCCGGGAAGCGCTCTCTCATCCCGGCGCGACGCGATCGACCTGCCGGTGACGGGGCCTCCGCCCGGAATCCCCGTACCGATGGGCAAGATCAGGCGAAGGCGCAGAAGGCCTGCGCGCGATAGATGGCAGCGACTGTCGGGTTCGGGTTGGTGGCCAGGGCGGTCCACTGCTGGCCCGAGACCACCCCGTTGTTGAAGAAGGCAGGTGCAGGGTTGAGCCCGACGGTCGAGAACACGTAGCCGCCGCCGGTCACCACCTTCCCCGCAGGGCAGGTCGCCACAGCTGCTGGACAAACCAGGGTGTTGGCGGGGCAGGTCACGTTAGCCCCGTTCACCACCTGGTATCCGGAGACTCCGGGCACGCCCTGCTGACCCGGTACGCCCTGCGGACCTTGGAGACCTTGTGGCCCCTGCGGTCCCGCGGGGCCTTGCGGGCCGCGCTCGCCGGGGATGCCGTGGATATTCACGTTGTTGCGGATATGCTGCGTCTGACGCTCGTGCTGGTGCTGCCTGGCCCGCTGGTGCTGCCGGTTTCTGTTCTTGTTCTTGTTCCGGTTACGGTTCTTGCCCGGGCCGATGAACAAAACGCTGACGTGGTGACCGGCGGCCGCACGGGCGGGAACGCCGCCTTCCACCGCGGCGCTCGCGGAAACAGCGGCGGCCGCGTTCAAAGCGATGGCACTGCCCGTCAGGATTGTGCCGATCACGAACAGCCTGGCGAAGTTACTTGACTTGAGCAAGTTGGTTCCTCTTGGGACGTGTTATCCGAGTCGGGAATTCCCGGCGCCGTGCGCGACTCCATCAGCCCATCGGGGAGCATTCCCGTGCCCCTCTGATCTCCCGGACCATCGGAAATAAACAGTGACCGGAAACGCTTTCCGGTCACTTTTAGTTTGTTTGAAGGCGACGGATAATTCGCTCCTCATTTCGACCGGTTATCGCCCGTGCCTCATTTGCAACACCGACACCCGGCTTTCAAGTACGCCTTTGACCGGCGAACGCCGCGCCATCGACGCATTCGCCTCCGCTCAGGAAATCGCCACCTCAGGCGGAATATAACCGGCACGGGTACCGAAGCGAATCCTCAGAGGGGATGTACGAACAGGGGATGACTCCTGACGGGTTGGGGGGCTGACAGCCCTGCCAAGTAGTCTCGGGTCGCCCCCGGATCGTGTTCGCGCCACTCGGAATCGCACCCCGATTCGCGTGAGACCCGTCCACCCGGTCGAACCCGCCCGCTTTCGCCGACAGAAGGTCGGCCGGTGGTCCTGTTATCGATGTATCCGTCCACGGACATGGCACCGCCGGGGGCGTAAGGGCGTTTCCCGTGAGGGGATCGTCCATTCCCTGTGGCTGGTGCCGAAATCATCTGGGTCAGGCCTGCGGGGAACCCCTTACCTGCGGGACGGCCCTCCACCTGTCGAGTGTGCCGAAATGGGCCGTCGACGCCCGGCGTCACAGCAAGGCGAGCCGCGGAAAGGCGCGCGGGGTTCGCGGGTTCGCGCGGCCTCGGCTTGTTGCGGCCCTCACCCTCGTGCACCACGCCATGCTGCGCCCGAGGACGCCGTCAAGCTCTGGGAAGACCGGCTCTACCGAACGGATGGGGGAACCGGTCGTTGAAGTGGCCAACCCCGCCCCCGGTGCGGCCTGGTCGAACAACGGCGAGCAGGACAACGTCCCGTAGCCGATCGGTCACATCCATAGCCGGCCGGACGGTACCGATCGATCCGTCACCGCATTCCCACAGGTCACAGGTTTGTTTTTGCGAGCATGCCTAAGGTGCCCCCGGTGGGACTCGAACCCACACCGGAGCCCTTTTAAGGGGCTTGCCTCTGCCATTGGGCTACGGGGGCGCCGCGATCATACGTCACGGATCGCTCATCTGTAACTGGTTGGACCTTACGCCGCTTCTCCTTCTTCCGGACACAGAAAGCCGTACGGCGCGTACCCCGGTCGAGGGGTACGCGCCGTACGACGGGCGGGTCTATTTCTTGCGCGTCGAGGCGGCCGCGGCCTTGAAGATGTCGCGCGGGTGCTCGATCTCGCCGAGCGACACCGTCTCCCTACGGAAGAAGAGCGACAGCGTCCAGTCGGCCACCACGCGGACCTTCCGGTTCATCGTGGGGACCCGGGACAGGTGGTAGGTCCGGTGCATGAACCATGCGGGGAATCCGCGCAGCTTGACGCCGTAGACGTTGGCGACACCCCGGTAGAGGCCGAGGCCGGCGACAGAACCGGCGTACCTGTGGCGGTAGTCCTTCAGCTGTCCGCCGCGCAGGTACGCGGTGATGTTGTCGCCGAGGACCTTCGACTGCCGTACGGCGTGCTGGGCGTTGGGCGCGCAGTACTGGCCCGCGTTCGTCATGTCGGGCACGCCCGCGACGTCACCGGCGGCGAAGGCGTCCTTGGTGGCGGCGACCGTCAGCCGGGTGGTGGTCTTGACCCGGCCGCGCTCGTCGAGCGGCAGGTCGCCGGAGTTGACGACCGGGGCCGACTTGACCCCGGCGGTCCACACGATCGTGGCGGACTCGAACTCGTCGCCGTCCGAGGTCTTGACCAGGCCGCCCTCGCACGACTGGAGGAACGTCTCCATCTTGAGCTCGATGCCGCGCTCGCGGAGCTGCTCGGCGGTCCACTGGCCCATCTCGGGGCCGACCTCGGGCAGGATCCGGTCCGAGGCCTCGATGAGGACCCAGCGCAGGTCCTTCTTCTCGATGCTCGGGTAGTACTTGATCGCGTCCTCGGTCATGTCCTCAAGCTCGGCGAGCGCCTCGATGCCCGCGAAACCGCCGCCGACCACGACGAAGGTGAGGGCGCGGCGGCGCACCTCCTCGTCCTCGCTGGACTCGGCGCGGTCGAGCAGCCCGATCACCCGGTTGCGCAGCGCGATGGCCTCACCGACGGTCTTGAACCCGATCGCGGCGTCCGCCAGGCCCGGGATGGGCAGCGTGCGCGAGATGGATCCGGCCGCCATGACGATGATGTCGTACTCGATCTCGCGGGACTGGCCCGTGCCCGGCTCGAACGTCACCGTCCTGGCCTCGTGGTGCACCTTGGAGACCTTGCCGTTGAGGATGCGTACCTTGGGCAGCACCCTGCGCAGCGGGGCGACGACGTGACGGGGAGAGATGTTCCCGGCCGCCGCCTCCGGCAGGAACGGCTGGTAGGTCATGTACGACTGGGGGTCGATGAGCGTGATCCGCACACTCCCCTCGCGCAGCTCCCGGCGGAGGTTGCGCTGGAGCCGAAGGCCCGTGTAAAGGCCCACGTATCCACCGCCGACGATGAGAATGTGCTTTGACTTGCGGTTCACCACGGGTGCCCTTCGTGTGTAGATCGCTTGTGAAAGCATTCACAAGGCTACGTCACGCCGCGCGGCTGATACCAATCCACCCCTGGAGAACTTGTCCTATATTTCCGATTTTGAGTAGATCGGGACCATCTTCCCCCGTGAAAATGACGCAAAGTTTCGGGCGTGACCGAGTTCACATTCGTGAAAGCCTTCACAAGGCCAGGGTGGCCGCCTGTGAGAACACCGCGTCCAGCATCTCCGCCGTGACCCGGCCGGTAAAGGTGTTCTGCTGGCTCGGGTGGTAGCAGCCCAGAAGGTGCACCGGACGCGACCCGTAGGAGACGGTGACCTCGCGCCCGTGACCGAACGGCGGCCGGCTGCGCGGCAGCTCGTATCCCGCCGCGCGCAGCGCCGGCCACATCGCCTGCCACGCGAACCCGCCCAGGGCCACGATCACCCGCGTGGACCCGGCGACGAGGGCCAACTCGCGGGCCAGCCACGGGGAGCAGGTGTCACGCTCCTGCGGTGTCGGCTTGTTGCCGGGAGGCGCGCACCGGACCGCGGCCATCACCCGCGCCCCGATCAGCCGCTGCCCGTCCTCCGCGTGTGTGCTGGTCTCCTGCGCGGCCAGCCCGGTCCGGTACAGCGAGGCGAACAACCAGTCGCCGCTGCGGTCCCCCGTGAAGATCCGGCCCGTACGGTTGCCTCCGTGGGCGGCCGGGGCCAGCCCGACGATCAGGACGCGCGGATCGTCGTCGCCCCATCCCGGCACCGGCCGGCCCCAGTAGGTCTGGTCGGCGAACGACTTCCTCTTGACGTCGGCGACCTCTTCCCGCCACTTCACCAGCGACGGGCAGGCACGGCACACCGACTCCCTGGCCACCAGTTCCGCGACCGTACGGCTCTCACCCGCGAGCCGTACGACCTCGGCGGCGTCGTGCGCGACCGGCGTATCCGGCCGGGCCAGGTCGCCCGGCCACCCGGATCCGGGAGGTACGAAGCTCATGTCATCGATCGTGCCAGCTTCCCGCCCGTGCTTCCGCCGTTCCCCCGGTCGGCGCCGCGCCCCCGGTCAGCGCCGAGCGGGGGACGGCCGGCCGGACGGCTCGGGAGAGCCGGACGGCTCAGCCGAGGCTGACGTCGAAGGCGAGGCCGAGTCCTCACCCTGCTGCGACGGCGAGGGCGAGGCGGAGTCATCGACCGGCTGCGACGGCTCGGCCGTGACCGACGGGATCTGCGCCGGGGGGTCGCAGGCGTAGGGCTGCCGGCGGCCGTTCTCGTCGAAGGCCTGCTCGTCGATCTCCCGCAGGTCCAGCGGATAGGCGTTGGCCATCGGCGGTTCCCCCACGCAGGGCCGGTACATCCGCTTGTCGTACATCTCCGGTTCGAGGACGAGCGGCCTGCCGTCCTGGTCGTAGAGCCGCACGTTCTTCAGGGCCGTGCCGTCCTCGGCGTACGGGAGGATGTTGTAGATCCCACCGCCGTCGAACGTGGCCACGTTCCTGACCTCCCTCGTCAGCGGCCCGCTCGCCTCGAACGTGGTCGAACTCTCGTACACCCCCGTGTGGTCCGCCGCGGCCATCCCCACGAGGACGGCCCACGCCGCCGCCGCGTTGGCCAGGATCAGCGGGAACCGCCTCCAGCCCACCCGAGAGCCCGCGACGGTACGCCGCCCGAGCCAGACGGAGGCCCAGACCATCATGAGGGTGAACACCCAGGCCACGGGGTCACCGGGGATCACTCCGCCCGGCCCGACGGCCGACAGCACGACCAGGGCCAGCGCGTACCCCCGCACCGCCCACCAGGCCGGCCGCAACTCGGGCAGGAAGGCGATGACCTGCCGGTACGGCGTGAGCCGCAGCAGCCGGGCGTGCGCCGTACCGGCCAGGGCGCCGGCCCGGTCGGCGACGCGGGTCCGCGGCCGTGCGGGGCGGCCCCCGTAGGCGGCCCGCAACTCGGCCGCGTACGCCGCTGGAGAACCGAGCCGCTCCTCCAGCGGCACGTCCGATTCCGCCGCCACCTCGGCCAGATGATCGTCGAGGTCCTCGATCAGCTCGTCCCTGTCCTTCGCGGGCAGGTCGGCGAGCTCCGCGCGCACGGCGCGGGCGTACTCGTGCGGATCCATCGGGGGGGTCATCCCGCACCAACCTCCTTGAGCAGGCCGTCCATGGTGGAGGCGAAGGACGTCCAGGTCCTCGCCGAGTCGGAGAGAAGCGATCGGCCCACGTCGTTCAGGCCGTAGTACTTGCGGTGCGGCCCCTCGTCGGAGGCCACCACGTAGGAGGTGAGTGCCCCGGCCTTGAACAACCGGCGCAGCGTGCCGTACACCGACGCGTCGCCGACATCGTCGAGCCCGGCCTCGCGCAGGCGGCGCACGACGTCGTATCCGTAGCTGTCCTGGCCGTCGAGCACCGCGAGCACGGCCAGGTCGAGGACGCCCTTGAGTAGCTGGCTACTGTCCACGCACCGCACAGTACTGTGCAATGCGTAATAGTGGCAACAGCAGGACCACGAAGAGCCCTGCGACGAGGCGATCAGACGAGCGACCAGGCGATGCCGTCGAGGATGTCGTGCTCGCTGACGACGACCTCGGCGAAGCCGTACCTGCGCACGATGCGGTCCAGGATGAGCGCTCCCGCGGCGATGACGTCGACCCGGCCCGGATGCATCACCGGGATGGCGGCGCGCTCCTCGTGCGTCGACGCGAGCAGCCGCGCCGAGACCTCGTGCACCGTCCCGGCCGGTATCCGCGAGTGGTGGATCAGCGTGGAGTCGTATTCCGGCAGGCCGAGGGCGATGCCCGCGACCGTGGTGACGGAACCGGCCAGCCCGACCAGGCTGCGCGCCTCCCGGACCGGGACGGCCTCCTCGACCAGGTCCATCGCGGCCTCGATGTCGGCGATCGTCGCCTCCACCGCGCGCTCCTCCGGCGGGTCCCGGCGGATGTGGCGCTCGGTCAGCCGCACGCACCCGATGTCCACCGACAGCGCGCCGTCGACGGTGTCCGTCCCCACGACGAACTCCGTCGAGCCGCCGCCGATGTCCACGACGAGGTAGGGCGCCTCGGGGCCGAGCGCGGCCAGGCCGCGCGTCGCGCCGGTGAAGGACAACCGGGCCTCCTCGGCGCCGGTCACCACCTCGGGGTCGACACCGAAGATCTCGCGGACCCCGGCCACGAACTCCTCGCGGTTGGAGGCGTCCCGCGTCGCGCTGGTCGCCACGACCCGGACCGGCATGACGTCGGCGGGACGCGCGCCGGGCCCGCCCCCGCCGTGCTCCACGATCAGCTTCGCGTAGCCGCGCATGGCCGTGAAGGTGCGCTCCAGCGCCTCGGGCGCGAGCCTGCCGGTGCGGTCCACCCCCTGGCCGAGCCGGACGATCTCCATCCGGCGCTCGACGTCGACCGGCTCGCCACGCTCGGGATCGTCCGGGAGGTCGGCGATGAGCAGCCGGACGGAGTTCGTCCCGCAGTCGATCGCGGCGACCCGGGTCATGCCCGCTCCTCCGCGCACGGCCCCACGCAGGGCCCGTCCGCCCACCAGTCGGGGAGGGCGTCCAGCGCCTCCCGCCCGAACGGGTTGGCCCCCGGCACGGCCAACTCGTGGCCCACCAGGGCGTGCAGGCACTTGACCCGCTCCGGCATGCCTCCGGCACTCTGCATGTCCCGCGGCAGGGGCGCGAGGCCGTCCTCCTCCGCCGCCTTGTCCCGGCGCGTGACGTAGTCGTCGTGCGCCGCGCGGTAGGCCGCGGCGAGCTCGGGATCCTCGGCCAGCCTGGCCTTCATCTCCCGCATCAGGCCGGACGACTCCAGCGTGCCGATCGCGGAGGCGGCCCTGGGGCAGGTCAGGTAGAACAGCGTCGGGAACGGCGAGCCGTCGGGCAGCCGGGGCGACGTCTCCACCACGTCGGGCAGGCCGCAGGGACACCGGTGCGCCACCGCGCGCACCCCGCGCGGCGGGCGCCCGAGCTGCGCCTGTACGGCCGCCAGATCGGCCGGATCAACCACCCTCGAACTCCTTCACGAAGCGGCCTTCTGGCCGTCGCCCGCGTCCGCCGCCTGGACGGACTGCCAGAGTGTCACGTACCACGGGGCGGTTCCGGACTTCTTCGCCTCGGCCTTCACCGTGACCGCCTTGTCCTTGCCGTCGAGCAGGACGTAGCACTTGGCGTCGGGCTCGCAGTAGTGCAGCCGCTTCTTCGCGAGCTGCTTGATGTAATCGGGGTCCTCCAGCTTCCTGCGCTGGTCCTCGAGATTGCGCAGGTGCTGGAGGGCCTGTGCCTGCTCCTGTTCGAGCTCGGCGATCTGCCGCCGCTGGGCGATGTACTCACGGAAGGGGTAGGCCAGGCTCATCGCGATCGCGCACACGACGACCGCGAGGATCGCCGCGCGTCCCGTCAGCTGCGGCCGCTTCGCCAACTCCAACCACCTCCCGAACGCCCGAGCGGGGCATCGTCACAAACTAGCCCCGGAACCGGGGGAACGCGCCCCGGCCCGCGTAACGGGCGGCGTCGTCGAGCAGCTCCTCGATGCGCAGGAGCTGGTTGTACTTCGCGACACGGTCGGATCGGGCCGGCGCGCCGGTCTTGATCTGGCCGCAGTTGGTCGCGACGGCCAGGTCGGCGATCGTGGTGTCCTCCGTCTCGCCGGAGCGGTGGCTCATCATGCAGCGGTAACCGCTGCGGTGGGCGAGCTCGACCGCGTCGAGGGTCTCGGACAGGGTGCCGATCTGGTTGACCTTGACCAGCAGGGCGTTCGCCGCGCCGTCGCGGATGCCGCGCTCCAGCCGCTCCGGGTTGGTGACGAACAGGTCGTCGCCGACGAGCTGGACCCGGTTGCCGAGGGCGGCGGTGATGGCCTGCCAGCCCTCCCAGTCCTCCTCGTTCAGCGGGTCCTCGATGGAGACCAGCGGGTAGGAGCGGACGAGGTCCTCGTAGAAGGCGATCAGCTCGGCGGCGGACAGGCCCTTGCCGTCGATCGTGTAGACGCCGTCCTTGTGGAACTCGGAGGCGGCCACGTCGAGCGCGAGGGCGATGTCCTCGCCGGGGGTGTACCCCGCCTTCTCGATGGCCACGAGGATCAGGTCGAGCGCGTCGCGGTTGGACGGGAGGCTCGGCGCGAAGCCGCCCTCGTCGCCCAGGCCCGTGGCGTAGCCCTTCTCCTTCAGCACGCTCTTGAGCGAGTGGTAGGTCTCGGTGCCCATGCGCACGGCGTCGGAGAACGTCTCGGCGCCGATCGGCGCGATCATGAACTCCTGGATGTCGACGTTGGTGTCGGCGTGCGCGCCGCCGTTCAGGATGTTCATCATCGGCACGGGCAGGATGTGCGCGTTCGGGCCGCCGACGTAACGGAACAGCGGCAGGTCGGCACTGTCGGCCGCGGCCTTCGCCACGGCGAGCGAGACGCCGAGGATCGCGTTGGCGCCGAGCCTGGCCTTGTTGGGCGTGGCGTCCAAGTCGATCATCGTCTGGTCGATCAGTCGCTGCTCCTCGGCGTCGAAGCCGATGATCTCGTCGGCGATCTCGTCCGTCACGCCGAGGACGGCCTTCTCGACACCCTTGCCGAGGTATCGCCTCTTGTCGCCGTCACGCAGCTCGACAGCCTCGAACTGGCCCGTCGAGGCGCCGCTCGGGACCGCGGCGCGGCCGGTGCTGTGGTCGTCGAGCAGGACTTCGACCTCGACCGTGGGGTTGCCACGGGAGTCCAGGATCTCGCGGGCGGTAACGGCCTCGATGGCAGCCACGGATCGCTCCTAGCAAAGTCGCGGGCAGTTTGCCTCACGAGCCTATCGGCCCCTACTACCCGGTACGGCTACCGCCCTGTTCGTCCCGTCATGCGCGGGTCTCCCACTCCTCCACCCGGGAGCGGTACGCGCGGGCCGCCGCCCGCAGCTCGGCCTCCGGGTCCAGGCCGCGCTCCGCCGCCAGCCGTACGAGCTCGAAGAGCCGCGCGCCGAGCTCGGAGGGAAGATCCCCGGCCAGCTCGGCGGGGGCACCGGCACGCTCCGCGCGGCGCAGCAGCTGGGCGGCCAGGGACAGCGCGGGCTGGCCCATGGGCACACCCGCCACAGCCGACTCCGGCGCTCCCTTGGCCGCCCGCTCGGCGGCCTTGATGGTCTCCCAGTTGTCGCTGACCTCGCCGGCCCCCGACACGCTCGTGCTGGCGAAGACGTGGGGGTGACGGCGGACCAGTTTCTCGACGATGCCGGCCGCGACGTCGTCGATGTCGAACCCGTCGTCCTCCGGCGGCCGCTCCTGCGCGACGCGGGAGTGGAACATCACCTGGAGCAGCAGGTCGCCGAGCTCCTCGCGGAGCGCCGCCCGGTCGCCCTCCTCGATCGTCTCCAGGACCTCGTAGGACTCCTCGACGAGGTAGGGCACCAACGACTCGTGGGTCTGCTCGCGATCCCAGGGGCACTCGCGCCGCAGCCGGTCCATGACCCGGACGAGATCGAGCAGCCTGGCGCCCGGCAGGTCGTAGGACCCGGGGAGCACCTCGATCACCGGAGGGTCCTCAAGGGTGATCGCCGCCTGCCCCAGCGCCCGCATGAACGCCTCCTCGCCGTCCTGCGCGGCCAGCCAGACGATCGTGTCCGTACGGCCTTCGCGGGCGAGGGCGGCGGGGTCGGGTGTCACCGTCTCGACCTCGATCCCCGCCTCGGCGAGGAAGGGCAGGTAGGGGTGGTCGGCCGAGGCGGTGCGGACGGGGTGCCGGCCGAGCGCCGCCCACGCCTGGCCGGTCAGCAGCCCCGGGGCGACCCGGGGCGACGTCGTCAGGATGATCAGCGCCATGCCGAGGAGAACACCGGCCTACTGGGCGGCGACGGCGCCGAAGCGGTCGTCGGCGACGAAGCCCTGCTGCGGGTCGAACTTGCCGTACCTCGGGCTGAAGGTGACCGGGACGGCGGCGTCCGCCTCCTGGCCGACCTTGACCAGCGCGGCCTGGACGCTCTGCTCGTCGTTGCCCGCGCCCGCCTGCGCCATCAGCTTCTGCTGGACGAGAACCGCCCGGATGGTGTCCCGGCCCATGGAGCGCGGAATGCCGCCGGACAGCAGCATCTCGTCGACCTTCGCCTGGCCGCCGCGCGCGGCGACGAAGCCGTCGATCTCGCTCTCGGCGACGGTGACGCCCTTGCGCCGCGCGAGCTCGGCGTACTGCCGCGCGTTGGCCGTGTTGTACAGGATGAGCTGCGGAACCGACATGCTCAGGTTGAGCTGGTCCTCCGCCATCTTGCGGGAGGCGAGGTCGGCGCGGAACTCGCGAACCTTCGCGTCCAGATCACTGGAGGAGATGCGCTCCTTGCCCACGATGGCTGCGGCACCGGCCTGGACGGGCCCGCAGGCGCTCAACGCGAGACCGGCGACCGCCAGCCCCGCGGCCACGGCGACCCGCACTCGATACGACTTCACGAACGATCCCTCCGACGACGCAGGTCAGGCAATTGTGCCGATTCTCACAGATCCGCGGGTCACTGTACCCGCAGGGGCTCGAGGAACATGGCCTCGACCAGGTCACCGCACCATTTGAGCAGGTCCAGATCCCGCAGCGGCTGCCCGCCGATCGGCTTGGTCTTGGGCACCGGAACCAGCAGGGTCTCCGTCGCCTGCTTGACGATCGACTTCGGATAGAGGCGCTGGAGCCGTACCTGCTGGGAGTCCTTCAGGACCACCGGGGCGAACCTGATCTGCTGGCCCTGCAGGGTGACGTCGGTGAGCCCGGCCTTGCGCGCCCGGATCCGGAAGCGGGCCACCTCCAGCAGGTTGTCGACCTCCTGCGGCGGCCGGCCGTACCGGTCGGTGAGCTCGTCACGCACGGCGGCGATGTCGTCCTCGGAGCCGATCGCGGCGATCCGCTTGTACGCCTCAAGGCGCAGCCGCTCGGACGTCACGTAGCCGTGCGGCACATGCGCGTTGATCGGCAGCTCGACCTTGACGTCCGGGCGCTCCTCCACCTCGGCCTGGCCGGAGAGCTTGGACTTCTGCTCCTGCACGGCCTCGGCCATCATCCGGACGTACAGGTCGAACCCGACGCCGGCGATGAAGCCGGACTGCTCCGCGCCGAGGATGTTGCCCGCGCCCCGGATCTCCAGGTCCTTCATCGCGACGTACATGCCGGCGCCCATCTCGGTGTGCTGGGCGATCGTGGCCAGCCGCTCATGGGCGGTCTCGGTCAGCGGCGACTCCGGCGGGTAGAGGAAGTAGGCGTAGCCGCGCTCGCGGCCCCGGCCCACCCGGCCGCGGAGCTGGTGGAGCTGCGACAGGCCGTAGCTGTCCGCCCGGTCCACGATCAGCGTGTTGGCGTTGGGCACGTCCAGCCCGGACTCGACGATCGTGGTGCAGACGAGGACGTCGAAGTTGCGCTCCCAGAAGTCCACCATGATCTTTTCGAGCTGCTGCTCGTTCATCTGGCCGTGGGCCACCGCGACGCGCGCCTCGGGGACCAGCTCGTGCAGCCGCGCGGCCACCTTGTCGATGCTGCGCACCCGGTTGTGCACGAAGAACGTCTGGCCGTCGCGCATCAGCTCACGCCGGATCGCCGCCGCGATCTGCTTCTCGTCGTACGGCCCGACGAACGTCAGGATCGGATGCCGCTCCTCCGGCGGGGTGAGGATCGTGGACATCTCGCGGATGCCGGTGAGCCCCATCTCCAGGGTCCGCGGGATCGGCGTGGCGGACATGGCGAGCACGTCCACCTGCGTCCGCATGTGCTTCATCGCCTCCTTGTGCTCGACGCCGAACCGCTGCTCCTCGTCCACGATGATCAGGCCCAGGTCCTTGAACCTGACCTCCGGGGAGAGCAGCCGGTGGGTGCCGATCACCACGTCGACGCCGCCGACCTTGAGACCTTCGATGGTCTCCTTGACCTCGCCGTCGGTCTGGAAGCGGGAGACGGGCTTCACCGTGACGGGGAAGCTCGCGAAACGCTCGCCGAAGGTGGACAGGTGCTGCTGGACGAGCAGCGTCGTCGGGACCAGCACCGCGACCTGCTTGCCGTCCTGCACGGCCTTGAACGCCGCGCGCACCGCGATCTCGGTCTTGCCGTAGCCGACGTCGCCGCAGATCAGCCGGTCCATCGGGACCGGGCGCTCCATGTCGCGCTTGACCTCGTCGATCGCCTCAAGCTGGTCGCCGGTCTCGGCGTAGGGGAAGGCGTCCTCCATCTCGCGCTGCCACGGGCTGTCGGCGGCGAAGGCGTGGCCCGGCGAGGCCATCCGTGCGGAGTAGAGGCGGATCAGCTCGCCCGCGATCTCCTTGACGGCCTTCCTGGCCTTGGTCTTGGCCTTGGCCCAGTCGGCGCCACCCATGCGGTTCAGGGTCGGTGACTCGCCGCCGACGTACCTGGTGACCTCGTCGAGCTGGTCGGTCGGGACGTAGAGCCGGTCGCCCTTGGCGTACTCGATCACGAGGTATTCGCGGGTGGCGCCCTGGATCGTCCGCTGGACCATCTCGACATAGCGGCCGACGCCGTGCTGCTCGTGCACCACGTGGTCGCCGACCTTGAGCTGGAGCGGGTCCACCATGTTGCGCCGGCGCGAGGGGAGCCGCCGCATGTCCTTGGTCGAGGCCTTCTGGCCGACCAGGTCCAGGTGGGTCAGCACGGCCACCGCGTCGGTCACGAACCCGTGCTCGACCCGACCGGTCGTGACCTGGACGACGTCGCGGGCGGGCGGGGCGTCCAGGGAGGGCACCAGGCGTGCCGCCACGTCCACACCCTTGAGCAGTTCCACCATGCGCTCGGCCGGGCCGTGCCCCTCGCTGAGGAGCACCACGGCCTTGCCGGCGCCCAGCCACCCCTTGATGTCGGCCAGCGCGCGCTGGGTGTCGCCGCGGTACGCCTCGACGTCCTGCGCGCCGACCTCCACGCCGTCCCCGAACGGAGCGATGCTCCACCACGGCTGGCCCAGCTCCCTGGCGTGCTCCTGGATCTCCTCGAGCGTGCGGAAGGCGGCCGCCGCGAGGTCGATCGGGGCCTCGCCGCCGGCCGCCGCGGTGATCCAGGACGCCTCGAGGAACTCCTGACTGGTGTGGACCAGCTCGACGGCCCGGCCCCGGATGCGCTCGGGATCGCAGACGAACACCGCCGACCTGACCGGCATGTGGTCGACGAGGAGGTCCATGCCGCCGGCCAGCACCGGGGCGAACGCCTCCATGCCCTCGACCGGCACTCCCTCGGCCAGCTGATCGAGGACGTCCTTCAGCGCCGGATGCTCGTCCGCCAGCTCGCGGGCGCGCTGCCGTACGTCGGAGGTGAGGAGCAGCTCGCGGCACGGCGGGGCGAACACGCCGTCCTGCGCCACCTCCAGGGAGCGCTGGTCCGCCACCCTGAACCAGCGGATCTCCTCGACCGTGTCGCCCCAGAACTCCAGCCGGAGCGGGTGCTCCTCGGTCGGGGGGAAGACGTCGAGCAGGCCGCCGCGTACGGCGACCTCGCCGCGCTTCTCCACCATGTCGACGCGGTGGTAGCCGTTCTCCACGAGCCTGGCCACGACCTCGTCGAGCTCGGCGTCCTCACCCGCGCGCAGCCGTACCGGCGACAGGTCGCCGAGCCCGGACACGATCGGCTGCAACAGGGAACGGACCGGCGCCACGACGACGCGCAACGGCCCGGCGCTCGGGTCGCCCTGCACCGGGTGGGCCAGGCGGCGCAGTACGGCGAGGCGCTGGCCGACGGTGTCGCTGCGCGGCGACAACCGCTCGTGCGGGAGGGTCTCCCAGGCGGGGAAGACCGCCACCGACGTCTCGTCGAGCAGGCTCGTCAGGGCGGCGGCCAGGTCCTCGGCCTCCCGGCCCGTGGCCGTCACGGCGAGCACCGGCCGGGCGCGCGAAAGCGCCGCGACGGCGAGTGGCCGCAGCGCGGCGGGCGCGATCAGATCGGCGCCGAGGTCGGACTGGTCGAGCGCCGCCGCCAGGGTCGGTTCCGCGGCGACCAGATCGAGCAAGCCGGAAAGTGACATAAAAGCCCCACGATGGCACGGGTCAAACCCCCGGTCGGTGCGAACCGGGGGGCATTGCTCAAGGCTACGCCCGCCCACCGACGTGCCCGGACAAACCGCTTGCCGCGACCCGGATACACAACGCTGCGAGCATGTCTGATTACTATCGGTGACATGACCGATGTTCGTTCGCCGTCGGCGGGCCACGACGACGTTTTCAGCAAGAAGATCCGCGAGCAGTGGACCGAGCAGCTCGGCCGCAAGCTCGACATCCTCGTCGCCGGGTGCGGCCGGGCCAGCACGTCGATTTTCGGCGACGGGAACATGGACAGGTTCGGCTCCCGGGTCAGCGGGATCGACGAGGACCTGCCCGCGCTGCGGGCGTACGCCACCAAACGCGACGACCTGGATTCGTTCACGCTGGGCGACCTGCGCAACGTGCCGATCCCGCAGCGCTCCTACGACGTGATCTTCGTGGACTTCCTGCTGGACCGCATCCGCAACGCCGAGCTCGTGCTGGACCGCATGGCGGCCGGGCTGCGTCCCGGCGGGCTGATGCTGATCCGGCTCAGGGACAGGAGCTCGGCGTACGGCTTCTGCGACCGGATGCTGCCGTCCTGGGTGCGCCGGATGGTGTGGAAGGGGTTCGTCCCGGCCGGGACCGTGGGCCCGCTGCCCGCCGTCTACGAGCCGGTCAGCTCACGCGAGGGCATCAACGCGTACTGCCTCATGCGGGGCCTGATGATCGCCGAGGACTACACCAGGACGAGTGGCCCCGCATGCCGCGGGCCGCGGGCGGGTCTGGTGGAGACGGTGTGCGGGATGGTGGGCAAGCTCTCCGGAGGACGCCTGCCCGCCGGTCATGACGAGATCATCCTGGTCGTCCGCAAGCCGCAGAGCCACTTCGCCCGCCTGATCTGACCCGCCCCGACAGAACCGGCTCATCTGATCGGGCTCACCCGAACCGGCACCACCCGGCCTCACGCGACCGGGCCGCTCCACCTGCGGTCCCGCGATCCGGCCTCTCCAGGCGGTGTCTATCTGGGTGTCTATCTGAGGGTGAAGACCGGCTCCCAGGATCCGGGCTTCGTCGTGTTCTTCCGGTTGGCGCTGAGCTGCACCGTCTTCGCGCCGTCGACGCTCACCAGCACCAGCCCGTTGGCGAACTCGTTCCCGCACGAGCCCGCGCAGCCGAGAGCGATGAGATGGTCGTCGTCGGCCCACGCCAGCAGTCGCAGCACCCGCTGGCGTCCCACGACCGCGCCCGTCGCGCGTTCGGTCACCTTGGTCGGCAGCCCGCCCCTTCCGGCCAGCAGTGTGCCGTCGGGCGAGACACCGGCCTCGGACTCCGTCACCACGTAGTCGGCCGGAGCGTCGCGCGGGTTGCCCTCAAGGTCGTAGAAGACCTTGTGCCGCGGGGAGATGTCCCATTCGTAGATCAGCGCGCCGTCGTCGCTCCACCCGAAGTCGCGGCGCCCGTTCGGGTTGTCGACGGCGTCGGGATCCACCGCGTGGAACTCTCCCGCGGTGGCGGTCGCCACATCGATCACGTAGAAGCCGGTCCTGGCGGCGCCCCGGCCGTCACCGACCGGTCCCATCCGCACGTCGGGGTGCCGTGGGTAGGCGGTGGCGACCAGCCGCGTACCGTCCGGCGACCAGGCGACCCCGCCGACGGGCTCGTCCACCTGGATCCAGGCCCGGATCTTGCGCGTCTCCATGTCGAAGATCCCGATGCGCCGCACCGGAAGGTCCTTCTCCAGCACCGCCGCGTACCGCAGGCCAGGCGCCACATCGAGGTAGCCCCAGTCCGTCTTCTCGTACCTCAGGGTGACCTGGTCGAGCAGGTACCAGGTGCGGTCGAGCGTCTCCCCGTCGGCGGTGGCCCGCGTATTCCAGACCCAGTACGCCGAGACCGCCACGCGGCCGGCCGCGATCATCTCCTTCGGCGGGGAGTTGCGCGTGTCCGTGAGCACACCGCCCCGGCTCCGCTCGTCGAAGGTCACCTTGACCGGAGGATCGTCCGCAGGCCGGAGCGGGATCACCTGCCTCAACGGCGCCCCAGACGGCGACACCGCCGGCCGTACGGGCGCGGGCCCGGCCGCCCGCAACCACGGGACCGCCAGCATGACCGCCAGGACCACGATCCCGGTCGCGAACGCGGGGGCGAGGTACGCGTCGAGACGACGACGTCCGCTCCGCCGCAGCGCGCGATCGGCCAGGTCGCGTGGGACGCGCGCCTCACGTGCCCACTCCTCCAGGGTCTCCTTGAGCACTCGGGGCGTCATGACCTCACCTCACTGGCGGAAAGACGGAAATCGGCGAGTTCCGGCGCGTTGCCGCGCAACCGGGCGAGTGACCGGTGCGCGGTGCTGCGCACGGTCCCGACCGAGCAGCCCAGGATCCGCGCCACTTCGGCCTCGGACAGGTCCTCGAGATAACGCAGGACCAGAACGGCCCGTTGGCGGGGCGTGAGCCGGGCGAGCGCCTGGCGCAGGGCGAGCCTCAACTCCGTCGGGCTGAAGCCGTCCCCCGCCGCCCGTTCCGGCGGGTCCGCGACGACCGTCTCCCGCCATCGCCGATGCAGCCGCCACCAGCTGATCTGCTGCCGGTACATGATCTGCCGGACGTACGCCTCCGGATCGTCGATGCGGCTCCACTTCGTGAGCGCCTTGGCCAGCGCGGTCTGCACCAGATCCTCGGCTGAGTGCTGATCTCCTCCTGTCAGCAGGAAGCCCAGTCTCATCAGTGCCGGGGAAGACTCAGACACGAACTCGCGGAAACGTCGCTCGTCTGCGGCGTCCACGACCACCTCCAGGGGTTAATGTCACCTTCTTGGACGCCCCGGCAAGGGCTGCGCTATGCCTCGGTCGCGGGATAAGGTAGGTATCCGACTAATTCGATCGGAAATGGAAGCTATGTCTGAATGGACTCCTGACGCGCGCGAGCTCGCCGACCTGGAACTGCTCCTCTCAGGTGCGTTCGCGCCGCTCACCGGCTTCCTCACCTCGGCCGACGTGGACGAGGTGGTCGCCCACGGACGGCTCGCCGACGGCACATCGTGGCCCGACCCGATCACCATCGCGCTTCCCGAGAGCATCCAGCCCGGCGAGCAGGTCACGCTCAGGGACCCCGAGGGCGCGTCCGTCGCCGTCATGACCGTGCGCGAGCGGGACGGCCACCACGCCGCCGGTCCGGTCGAGGCTCTCGACGCCCCCGCGTACGGGCCGTTCGCCCGGCTGCGCCGTACCCCCGAGGACGTGCGCAAGGAGCTGCCTGACGGCGAGACCCTCGCGGTCACCATGCGGGGACCCCTGGACTCCCCCACGCTCGACGACATCGCGGCGACCGCCGAGGAACTGGAGGCCGGCATCCTGCTGCTCCCCCTCGTGTTCGGGGAGAGCGGCCCCGCCGTGGTGCGGGCCGCGCTCAAGGCGTCCGCCGCGCTGCCCGGCTCGTCCGTCGTCGCCGTGCCGCTGGCGCCGCGCGAGGACCCCGAGATCGACCTGGAGCTGCGCGAGCACGTGGCGCGCAACTACGGCGCGACCGAGCACTACGCGGGCCCGGCGCCCGTCGTCATTCCCGGGCCGCCGCACCGCCGCGGGCTCGTGGTGTTCTTCACCGGCCTGTCCGGCTCCGGCAAGTCCACGATCGCCCGCGGGCTGCGGGACGCCCTGCTGGAGCGGGGCGGCCGCACCGTCACCTACCTGGACGGCGACGTCGTCCGCCGGCTCCTGTCCGCCGGGCTGACCTTCTCCCGCGAGGACCGCGACCACAACATCCGGCGGATCGGCTTCGTCGCCGCCGAGGTGGCGAGGCACGGCGGCCTCGCCATCTGCGCGCCCATCGCGCCGTACGCTGAGACCCGGGACGAGGTGCGCGCGATGGCCGAGGAGGTGGGCGCGGACTTCCTCCTCGTCCACATCTCCACGCCGCTGGAGGAGTGCGAGCGCCGCGACCGCAAGGGCCTGTACGCCAAGGCCCGCGCGGGGCTCATCCCGGAGTTCACCGGCGTCTCGGACCCGTACGAGGAGCCCGAGGACGCCGAGCTGACGCTGGACACCACCGGCATGACGGTGGACAGGGCGGTCTCCGCCGTGCTGAATCTGCTCACATCGGGAGGATGGATCCGGTGATCACGCACGGAACCGGCGCGGCGGGGAACCACGCGGACGAGGAGCGGTGAACGACTGATGGACATCGATCCGGCCCTGGTGGCGGGCTCGTTCCTCGTGGCGATCATCGTCGGGCTGACCGGCATGGGCGGAGGCGCCCTCATGACGCCGATGATGATGCTGTTCTTCAACGTGCCGCCGCTCGCCGCGGTCTCCAGCGATCTCGTGGCGTCGGCGATCATGAAGCCGGTGGGCGGCATGGTGCACCTGCGCAACGGGACGGTGAACCTGCGCATGGTGGGCTGGCTCTGCCTGGGCTCGGTCCCCATGGCGTTCGCCGGGGTGTTCGCCGCCCGGCTGTTCGGCGAGGGCGAGCAGATGCAGCAGGCCGTCAAGTACGCGCTCGGAGTGGCACTGCTGCTCGCGCTGACCGGCCTGCTGGCGAAGTCACTCCTCGGCCTGCGTCAGGGGGCGGGCGCGCTCTCCGCGCGGCACGTCGACGTGCGCCCAATGCCGACTGTACTGATCGGTATGGTCGGGGGCTTGGTCGTGGGCGTGACGTCGGTCGGGTCCGGCTCCCTCATCGTCGTCGCGCTGGTCATGGTCTATCCGGCCCTGCGGGCCAACCAGCTCGTCGGCACCGACCTCGTCCAGGCGGTCCCGCTGGTCGCCTCGGCGGCCGTGGGCCACATCCTGTTCGGCGACTTCAAGCTCGATCTCACCGCGTCGCTGCTCCTGGGGTCGATCCCCGGGGTCTATCTGGGGTCGCGGATCTCGGCCTGGGCGCCCGACCAGGTGATCCGGCTCGCGCTGGCGGTCGTGCTCCTCGCCTCGGCGCTCAAGCTTCTCGGCGTGGGCAACATGCCCCTGCTGGTGGTCGTCGTCTGCTTCGGCGTGGCCGCCGCGTTCGCGTGGCGGTTCGCCAAGGCGCGCGTCGTACCGGAGGAGCCGGTCAGCGCACGGGAACCTGCGTCCCGCTGAAGTACGGACCGCCCGCCAGACTGGAGAACGCCCTGTCCGCCGCCACGGTGGAGTCGAACCGCGTGTCACCGCGCGGCGCCGCCGGGGAGTCGAAGTACACCAGGGCCTTGATCTGCGGGAATTCGCTGATCTGCCGGCCGACCGAGGCGTAGAACTGCGGCTTGAACTGCGGCATGTCCGGGCGCTCGAAGGCACCCCACTCGGAGAGCATGATCGGCTTTCCCGGGAAGCGCGACTGCATCCACCGGTAGAAACCCGGCCACTGCGGATGGTCGGGCCTGGTCTTGTTGACCAGGCCCGCGAAGTCGTGCACCCGCGTGTCGGCGTACGGGTCCAGACCCACCCAGTCGACCACGTCGTCGCCGGGATAGAGCTTGTCGAACCACGGCTTGGTGGCCCAGTTGGGCGCGCCCATGTACGTCATGACGGTGACGGCGTTGGTCACTCCCCTGCTCCGCAGCCGGGTGACCACGTGGCGGAACATCGCGACGTAGTCCTCGGCGGAGTAGCCGCCGTCCAGCCGGACGTCGTTCTCCGGCTCGTGGTGGATCGTGAGGAAGAACCGGCCGGGGAAGGTCCGCTTGATGTACGCCGCGAGGATGTCGATCCGGTGGTCGACCGCACCGCTCGCGACCTCCGCCCAGCTCGCGGTCATGGACGGCTTCCAGTTGATCAGTAGCAGCCGCCGCCCCTGGGCGATCTGCCGCTCCGCGGGCGTGGGGAACAGTTCCCCGCCCCGGTGGTAGACGTGCACGATGTCGGCCCTGCGGCCCATCCGCCGCTCGGCGCGCACCGTGGCGGCGTCCACGCGCCGTCCTGTGAAGATGTCGGGGGCGATGCCCCACCACGCCCCGCAGGTCGGGATGAGCTTGGCGGTGACCGTGCAGGACATCGCGCCACGCGTGCCCATCCTGCTGTCGAGGTCGGTCCGTACACCCTGCACCGGGGTGCTCGGCGCGGCCGAGCACCCCACCAGCAGTGCCGCCAGCCCGATCAGCGCTGTTCGCCGCACCTTTCCCCCTTCGCTTGAACGACCTTGGGGGCCACCTTGCCATTACTCGAGGGAAGATCGAGGGGAACTTTGTGATATCGCGCCATCGGACATTTCGCATTAATGATCGTTATTGCGCGGCGATTCGGCGGAAGAAAATCTTTCAATATCCGATGGGGAAAAGCACAACCGCGCCTATAGTTCGGGGGCATGGTGAGATCTTCTTTTCCGCCGCCGTACAGCAGGGATCTCGCCGACTACGGGTCGGTTCTCCGCCGCCGTCGGCTGCTCGTCGCGTCATGCCTGTTCATGGGTGTCGCGGGCGGTGTCGCGCTGCTGGTGGTGACACCCAAGGAATACGCGTCCGTGGCACAGGTACAGGTTCTGCCGACCGGCGTTCAGGATCAGGTCAACCAGGTGAGCTCGCGACAGCGCGAACCCCTCAATCTTGATACAGAGGCGCAAATCGCCCACTCTGCGACAGTTGCCTCCAAAGCCGCTGAAATTTTGAAAAAGCCCGATTCGGAGGAATTGCGGGAACAGGTCACCGTGGACGTTCCACCGAATTCCGCCATCCTCTCCATCTGGTTCACCGCGGGCGACCCGATCTCAGCCGCCGCCGGCGCGCAGGCGTTCGCCGACGCCTACCTGCGGAACCGCTCACTGTCGGCCGCCCAGACCCTCGCCGCGCAGATGAAGGCACTGTCCACCAAGCTGCACGAACTGGACGGCGAGCTCGGCAAGGCCGCCGAGAACGTCGCGACGTTGCCACACGGATCCGCGGCCCGCGTGGTCGCCGAGCACCAGCAGTCGGTGCTCGGCCGGCAGGTGTACAGCCTCACGCTCAAATACGACGCGCTCAAGACCATCGCGGTCACTCCCGGAGCGGTGATCAGCCAGTCACGCCCCCCGTCGGCCCCCAGCGCGCCGAGCGTCCCGCTGTACCTCGGCAGCGGCCTCTTCCTCGGCCTGCTCGCCGGCGCCGGGGCCGCGTTCGGCCGCGACCGGCTGGACACCCGGGTGCGCGCGGCCGCGGACGTCGAGCGCCTCACCACGCTCCCGCTGCTCGCCGACATCCCGCTCCGGGCCGATCCCGGAGCCTTCCGCGAGCTGGCCGCCGGAGTGGCCGCCTCGCTCGGCGAGGGCTACCACCGGCTCCTGGTCGTGGAGCTCGGCACGGTCACCGGCGGGCCGGTCGCCGAACGCCTCGGCGCCGCGCTCTCCCACCTGGCCCCGATCGCCGTGGTCACCGACCCCGCCGACCGCCCCGACGCGGCCGTCCTGCTCCTCGGCCTGCGCCGGACCACCTCCACCGAGGTCGCCCAGGCCGTACGGCGGCTCGCCAGGCAGGGCACGACGGTGCTCGGCGCGGTCACCGTGCCGCCCACGCTGCCCATGTCGACGCGCTCGATGAAGCAGACGGCATGAGACCCGCGGTGTGGCCCATCGCCGCCCTGCTCGCCGGCTATCCGATCTGGTGGGCGCTCGGCCTGGGCGGGTTGTCGATCGTCGTGGTCGCGGTGCCGATGGCGGTGGTGCTGTGGCGCAGGCGGCCGATCAGGGTGCCCACGGGCATGGGCCTGTGGATGCTGCTTCTCGCCGGATACGCGATCAGCGCGCTCACCCTGGCCGAGAACCCTCCCGGCACCTACGGCGACCTGTCCACCGGCCGGATCCTCGGCTATCTGATGCGCTTCGCCGTCTACACCGCGCTCGCCGTCATGGTGCTCTACCTCGGCAACCTCACCCACGAGGAGCTTCCCCAGCTGACCCTGGTCCGGCTGCTCGGCGTGCTGTTCGTCACCACCGTGGCGGGCGGGCTGCTCGGCGTGTTCGCCCCCGGATTCCAGTTCACCGCTCCCGTCGAGATGCTGCTGCCGGAGTGGATCGGCGGCAACTCCTTCGTCAGCAACCTCATCCACCCGACGGCGGCGCAGATGCAGCACGTTCTCGGGCACGCGTCCCCCCGGCCCGAGGCGCCGTTCGAGTGGGCCAACGCCTGGGGCAGCAACATCTCCGTGCTGCTCGTCTGGTTCCTGGTCGGCTGGTGGGTGTACGGCGGGCCGCTGCGGCGGGTGGCCGTCGCCGTGCTGCTCCCGCTCGCGGCGATCCCCATCGTCTACTCGCTCAACCGCGGCCTGTGGATCGGGCTCGGCCTGTCCGCCGCGTACCTCGCCTTCCGGGGCCGTCCCCTCGTCGTCGGCACGGCCGTCGCCCTGGCCGGCACGGCGCTGGTGCTGTCGCCGCTCGCCACGATCGTGGGGCAACGACTGGACAACCCGCACAGCAACGACATCCGGGCGTTCACCGTGTCGTCCACCGTCCGGGCCGCCGCCTCGTCGCCGGTGATCGGCTACGGCAGCACGCGCAACGCCTACGGCAACTACTCCACGATCACGACCGGCAAGACCGAGTGGTGCCCGACCTGCGGCCATCCCCCGCTCGGCAGCGACGGCCAGCTCTGGCTGACGCTCATCACGCAGGGCTTCGCCGGCGCGGCACTGTACGTCGGCTTCTTCCTCGGGGCCCTGCGGCGCTTCTGGCACGACCGGTCGCCGATCGGGCAGGCCGGGACGCTCGTGATGATCCTCGTGCTCTTCTACATGTTCGTCTACGACGGCCTGGTCAGCGCGCTGAGCCTCTATCTGATCTCCTTCGCCCTGCTCTGGCGCAACTCGGCCCAGCCGCTCGGGCGACATCCGGCACAGCGTCCGGCACGGCCTTCGACACAGCGTCCGGCACGGCCTTCGAGGACGGGGAACGCGAGGTGGGCACATGGGTGACGCCAGGGCCCGGCTGCGCTACCTCCACGAGGTGCTCGACCTGCTCTACCCCCCGTCCACGGCCACGAGCGCCAGGACCGTGCTCCCGCACCGGCTCGTCCCCCGGCGGCTCGTTCCGCGTACCCGCTGGCACTCCGTGCTCGGGCGCGGCGGGCGGCTTCTGGTCCCTGACGGCCCCGACACCATCGAGACGTACCTCGGCGAGGTGTTCGGCCAGCGTGTCCGCACGGTGCTGCGCGTACGGCCCGCGCGCCGGGCCAACCGCAAGCCGATCCTGTCGGCGCGCGGATCCGACGGCCTGCTCGGCTTCGTCAAGGTCGGGGACTCGGACCGGGCCCGCGACCTGATCCGGCACGAGAGCGCCACCCTGCGCATGCTCGCCGATCGGCCGCTCAAGGTGATCTCCGTGCCCGCCGTGCTGCACCACGGCCTCTGGCACGACATGGACGTGCTGGTCCTGTCGCCGCTGCCGATCACGTCGGCGGCGACTCCACCGGGCCTGCTCAACGCGGCCGTGACCGAGATCGCCTCTCTCGGATCGTGCGCCTGGCACGGGGACTTCGCTCCCTGGAACATCTCGGCGGGCACGGACGGACGACTCCTCGTCTGGGACTGGGAACGGTTCGGCACCGACGTTCCCCTCGGTTTCGACGCGCTCCACCATTTCCTGCACCGGGTCCTGAAACGCATGGGCCCGGTGGGCGCCACGCAAGCATGCCTGGCCCGGGCCGTCCCCCTCCTGGCACCGTTCGGGCTCTCGGCCGCGGAGGCCAGGCGGACGACCGCGCACTATCTGATCACGCTCGCCGACCGGCACGACCGAGACGGCCACCAACCGCTCGGCCCAGCCTCGACCTGGCTCAACCCACTCGTCGACCATCTGGAGCCCCTGCTGTGAAGTCCACCCTCAAGCGCTCGGCGCACGCCGTCTCCTTGACCACGGGCAGACTCACCGTGGGGGGCAGGATCCTGCCGTCGTTCCTCCTCGTCGGCGCGCAGCGGTGCGGCACCACCTCGCTCTACCGCGCGCTCTCCCGGCACCCGCTGATCATGAAGCCGGTGCTGCACAAGGGAGTGCACTACTTCGACATGGCGTACGAGAAGGGGCTGGCCTGGTACCAGGCGCACTTCCCCCGCAAGGCCGCCGCGCGACGGCAGGAACGGCGGCACGGCCACCAGGCCCAGGCGTTCGAGTCGTCGCCCTACTACCTGTTCCACCCGCTCGCCCCGGCCCGCATCGCCTGGGACCTGCCGGAGGCCAAGCTGATCGTGCTGGTGCGGGACCCCGTGGAGCGCGCCTACTCGGCCCACGCGCACGAGCTGGCCCGCGGCTTCGAGACCGAGCGCTCCTTCGAACGCGCCCTTGACCTGGAGGAGGAACGCCTCGCCGGCGAGGCGCACCGCCTCCGCGTCTTCCCCCACGCGGCCAGCCACGCCCACCGGCACCACGCCTACGTCACGCGTGGCCGGTACGCCGAGCAGCTCGCCCGCCTGGAACTGCTCGTCGGGCGTGAGCACGTGCTCGTCCTGGACAGCGGCGCGTTCTTCCGCGACCCCCAGCCGGTCTACGACAGGGTCATCGGGTTCCTCGGCCTGCCCCGGCTCGGGAATCCCCTCTTCGAGCGGCACAACGCCCAGCCACGCACCGCGGACATGCCCGCCTCGGTACGGCGCCGCCTGACCGAGCACTTCGCCCCCTGGGACGCCCTGCTCACCCCGTGGCTGGGCGCCGAACCTTCCTGGCATTCGGGCCGGGACGCACGCCGGTGACCAGGCGGCGGGACCTCCCGCTGGCCCGCAAGAGCGCGGCCGGGCTGCTGTGCGCCGCGACGGGCGCGGCGGCCCAGTTCCTGGTCGTCCTGGTGGTGACCCGGTCGCTCGCCCCCGCCCAGGCCGGGGCGTTCTTCGCGGCGACGGCGCTGTGCCTCATGCTCGCCGGGGTCTCCCGGCTCGACACCGGGAACGGCCTGGTCTACTTCCTCGCGGGGGTGTCCCGAGATCCGGGGTCGGCGGGCAGTCCGGTGCTGCTGGTCGCGCTGGGCCCGGTGGTGGTGCTCTCGTCCCTGGTCGCCGTGGCCGTCGCCGCCTTCGGCGACCTGCTCGCCCCGCTCGTCGGCGTCCCCGCGGGCGTCTGGCCGGTGCTCGCGGCGGCGCTGCCCGCGGTGGCCGTCGCCGACGTCCTGATCGCGGCCACGCGCGGGCTCGGCTCGATGCGGCCCACCCTGTTCCTGAGCGGTGTCGCGCAACCGCTCGGCCAGGTGGCGCTGGTCTCCACCGGACTGCTCGCCGGAGCGGCCGTCCCCGTCCTGACCGCCGCGTGGGCGCTCCCCGCGCTTCCGGTCGGCGCCGTGGCGGCCCGTTGGCTCCGGGGCCGCACGCCGACCGTGCGCTGGGAACGGTTCTGGCGGTACACCGCGCCCCGGTCGGCGGCGGCCGCGATCCAGGCGGTCTTCCAGCGGCTCGACATCGTGATCGTGGCCGCGCTCGCCGGTCCCGCGCCCGCCGCGATGTACACGGCCGCCACCCGCTTCAAGGTGGTCGGCCAGCTCGCCGGGCAGGGGCTCGCGCAGGCCGTACAACCCGGGCTGGTCCGTGCGCTCGCAGAGGGCGACCTCGGCCGGGCGCGGGAGCTCTACCAGACGGCGACGATGTGGCTGGTCATGGTCACCTGGCCGGTCTGGCTCGGGTACGCGGTGCTCGCTCCGTGGCTGCTGCAGATCTTCGGCACGTCGTACGCCCGGGGGGCGTCCGTGGCGCTCGTCCTGTCCGCGACGATGATGGTCGCCAGCGCCTGCGGCATGGTCGACGTCATGCTGATCGCCTCCGGGCACACGACGGCGAGCCTCGTCAACGCCGTCTGCGCGGTGACGGCGACCATCGCCCTGGATGTGCTGCTCGTGCCCGTCCACGGCGCTCTCGGAGCCGCTCTGGGCTGGTCGGGCGGCGTCCTGGTGAAGAACCTGCTGCCACTCGTCCAGATCTCCCGCCGGTACGGCCTGCGGCCGTTCGGCCGGCACAGCATGGCGGCGTTCGGGCTCAGGGCGACCGCGTGAGCGGCGGCCACACGAGCCGGAGCGGCCACCGCAACCGGGACGGCAGCCACAACACGAGCGGGTACGGCGGGCCGCTGCTGGTGACGGGGCTGCCACGCAGCGGGACCAGCTGGGCGGGGAAGATGCTCGCGGCGAGCGGACGCCTCGTCTACGTCAACGAGCCGCTCAACCCCGAGCACCCGCCGGGACGCAGCCCCGGCGTTCTCGACGCCTCCGTGACGCACCGCTTCCAGTACATCTGCCCCGACGACGAGTCGCCCTGGCTGGAGGCGTTCACCCGTACCATCGGGCTGCGCTACGGCCATCTCGCCGAGCTCCGCCGCAACCGCCGCCCACGCGACCTCGCCCGCATGGCGAAGTACGGCACGGCGTTCCGCCTCGGCCGGCTCATCGGGCGGCGTGCCCTCCTGGACGACCCGTTCGCGCTGTTCTCCGCCGCCTGGTTCGCCCGGCGCCTCGGCTGCCGCGTGCTCGTCCTCGTCAGGGATCCGGTGTCGTTCGTCGGCAGCTGGCAGCGGCTCGGCTGGACGGTCTACTTCCACGAGCTGCTCGAACAGCCGCTCCTCGTCCGCGACCACCCCTGCGTGGAGGAGCTGCGCCCGCTGGTCGGCTCCCAGGACCGCATCGCCAAGGCGGCGGCGCTCTGGCGGGTGGCCCGGCGGGTGACGGCCGACCTGGCCGCCGCCGACCCCGGCATCCGGATCGTCGGTTACGAGTCGCTCGCCACCGCACCGCTGGACCGCTTCCGCGACCTCTACGCCTGGTGCGGCCTGCCCTGGTCGGAGCGTGCGGCGGGCCGGATCGCCGCCGCCTGCACCGCGGCGACCGGCACGCCCGCGACGGGTTTCTCCTGGACCGGCCTGTCCAGGACGGCCTTCCGGCCCATGGACTCGCGAGCGGCCCTCGGGACCTACCGGGAGCGGCTCACCCCCGGCGAGGTGTCCCGGATACGCGATCTGACGTCCGCTCTCCAGTGAGCCCACGACGGCCGACCAGGCAGCCGGCGAGCAGCCGGAGGGCGAAGGGCAGATCGTCCACAAGATAGCGCCGCCCCAGCCGGGCCGGCTCGGACAGCAGCCGGAACAACCACTCCAGGCCCGCCTCGCCCATCCACCCCGGCGCCCGCCGTACGGCACCGGCGGCGAAGGCGATGGCCGAGCCGCAGCCGACGAACCACGCCGCGGGCAGGTCGGCGCGCAGCACCTCGATCAGGCGGTCCTGCTTGGGAAAGCCCAGGCCCACGAAGACCAGGCCGGGCTTCGCACGGAGCAGGGCGTCCCTGATCGGGGTCACCCCGCCGGGGGCGGACTCGAACCCGAAGGGCGGAGTGTGCGTCCCCGCCACGGCGAGGCGCGGGCAGCGCGCGCGCAGCGCCGACGCGGCGGCGTCGGCCACCCCCGGCGGGCCGCCCAGCAGGTACACGGGGACGCCGTGGCGTGCCGCCGCCTCCGACAGCGCCCAGATCAGGTCGGCGCCGGTCACCCTTCCAGGGAGGGGCGTGCCGAGCAGCCGCGCCGCCCACACGAGCGGCATGCCGTCCGCCACGACGACGTCGGCCCGCCGGACGAGGGCGCGCAGCTCCGCGTCGCGCACGGCCAACCGGCAGATGTCGACGTTCGGGGTGACCAGGTGGCCGCCCCGGCCACGGCGCAGGTCGTCGAACACCCGCGTCACGACCTCGCCCTCGGTGAGCGGGTCAAGCTCCACGCCGGCGACCGCCACCCGGGCCGCCGGCATCAGATGCCCCGGCCGCGCGTGTGCAGCAGGCCGAGCACCGCGCGCGCCGGCACCAGGCCGGTCGCGACCGCCAGCGCCATGGCCGCGCGCGGCTCGCCCCGGCGCGTGGAGAACGCCTTCCACGCCCACCGGCCCGCGTCCCTGCGATGGCCGAGCGCGGCGTGGTGGAACGCCATCTGGCCGTAGATCCGGGCGGCGCCTCGGGGATCCGTCTCCAGGTCGGCGTGCCGGGCCAGCATCCACTCCAGCCCGGCGATCCGTTCCGCCCATTTCGTGGCGTATCCGGACGCGCCCCAGCGCACCCGGACGAGCGGCCGGTCCACGTGCACGATGGGATGCCGCCGCGCCGCGCGCAACGCGAGGTCCCAGTCCTCGTTCTGCCCGCCCGGGGCGCTCTCGTCGGCCCGATAGGCCGCGGCCGTGCGGAAGAGGAAGGTCGAGGAGTGCACCATCACCATCCGCGACCTGGTGAGGTCGGCCCGGGTCACCCGGTCGGCGCCGGCCAGCCGGGGCACCCGGCGGGAACCGTACTCCACCTGGATCGCGCAACTCGCGAAGTCGGCCCCCGGCTCCTCGGCCAGCGCCGCCACCTGCGCCGCGAGCTTGCCGGGCAGCCACAGATCGTCGTCGTCGCAGAACGCCACCAGGTCGGTGTCCAGCTCGGCGATGCCCGTGTTACGGGCGCCCGGCAAGCCGGGCGTGCATCGGTTGGCGATCACCCGGACGCTCCCCCGGGTCGCCGCCACCACGTCGGCGACCTGCTCGGCCGGTCCGGTGACGTCGCCGCCGTCGACCACCACGACGACCCGGAGCCGCCGGCCGTACTCCTGATCGAGCACGCCCGACACCGCCGCCGCGAGCAGCTCGGGCCGGTCTCCCCTGGTGGGGATCACGACGCCCACGGACGGCTTCATCCCAGGGCCTCCGGCCGCGGCGCGAGGCGATAGCCGTACCGGAGGAGCAACGGCCAGGTCAGCGCGGTGACCAGCAGGCGGTGCACGAACGGCAACGCGGCCCGGGGCGCACTGAACCGCACCCGCCCGACGACGAACCGCATCGGATTGCCGGACACCGTGTGCGCCACGCCGAGCAGCGCCTCCTGATCGTCGAGGAACAGCAGCGCGTCACGCGCGCGCGCCACCCGCAGCTCGGCGGCCAGCTCACGCAGCGTCTCGGCCGGCCGCCCCAGCAGGTCCTCATAACGGACCCGGATGACGGGCACGCCCCGCCTGCGCAGCAGCTCGAAGGCGAGGTTCTGGACCAGCCAGTGGACGGCCGTCCGTCCCGGAGCCCATCGGGCCATCGGTCGGCCGTCCTCCGGCCGCCGCACGTCGCTGCGCCAGGACGCGGCGACCGCTCGCGGATCGCGTACGACATGGACGACCCGCAGGCGCGCCCGCGTCGCCTCCGCCACCGCCAGGCAGTACGCCAGGGAGGCGTGCTTGCTGGAGTCGATCATCCAGTCACCGTCGGCGACCTCGGCGGCGGCGGCGTAGACGGAGGCGTAGGCCGACACGTATTCATCGAGTTCGGCCACGCGCCGCACCCTGCCGAAGGCGAGGAACGGGACGTGACGGGTGCGGTCCACCCGGGCCCGCAGCCGGAGCAGGCGATCGGCCTCGCTCGCCTTCCAGCGACCGAAGGCCAGGTCGCCCACCTTGCCCCAGAAAGGGCAGCGGGAGAACGTCTCTCCGCACCCGCACGGCTCGTCGGCGTGGACGCCGCGCGCCCAGAGATGGACGACCTCTCCGAGCGGCACGGCTCCGGGGAACTCGCCCAGCAGCCGCTCCAGCAATGTGGTGCCGCTGCGGCCGAGCCCACCCACGAAGATCACCGGCTGAGCGTCAGTCACGAACCCTCCACGATGTGGATGCGGAACGTGACGACCCTAGCGCGGAAGGTAATCAGCCGTTCATGGAACGGCAGATGATCTACCGCGCGTCGACGATCATCCCGGCACCGACGGTGCCGTTCGTCGCCTCGTCGATGAGGATGAACCCGCCGGTGAGCCGGTTGCGCGAGTAGTCGTCGACGAACAGCGGCTGGGTGATCCGCAGGGACACCCGGCCGATCTCGTTGAGACCCAGCGACGTCGCCGCCTCGTCCCGGTGGAGCGTGTTGACGTCCAGCCGGTACTGCAGGTCCCTGACCAGGGCCCGTGCCGTACGCGTCGTGTGCTTGATGATCAGCTTGGACCGGGGCTGGAGCTTCACCGAGTCGGCCATCCAGCAGACCATCGCGTCAAGCTCCTGCGCGACGCTCGGCTGGTTGTGCGGCCGGCAGATCAGGTCGCCCCGCGAGATGTCGATGTCGTCCTCCAGCCGGAGGGTGACCGACATGGGCGGGAACGCCTCCTCGACCGGTCCGTCGAACGTGTCGATCGCCGCGATGCGCGTGGTCAGCCCCGACGGCAGGTGCGTGACCTCGTCACCCGGCTTCAGCACGCCGCCGGCCACCTGCCCGGCGTATCCCCGGTAGTCGTGCAGCTCCTGGCTGGTCGCGCTGTGCGGCCTGATCACGTACTGCACGGGGAAGCGCACGTCGACCAGGTTCCGGTCGGAGGCGATGTGCACGTTCTCAAGGTGGTGCAGCAGCGACGTCCCCTGGTACCAGGGCATGCTCTCCGAGCGGGAGACCACGTTGTCGCCGTGCAGCGCCGAGATCGGGATGAACGTGAGGTCCGCCGCGTTCAGCTTCGACGCGAACGCGGTGAACTCCTCCCGGATCTCCTCGAACCGCTCCTCGGCGTAGTCGACCAGGTCCATCTTGTTCACCGCGAGGACCAGGTGCGGCACACGAAGCAGCGTCGTCAGGAAGGCGTGCCGCCTCGACTGCTCGAGCACGCCCTTGCGGGCGTCGATCAGGATGATCGCCAGGTCGGCGGTGGACGCGCCGGTGACCATGTTCCGGGTGTACTGGATGTGTCCCGGAGTGTCGGCGATGATGAACTTCCGCTTGGGCGTCGCGAAGTAGCGGTACGCCACGTCGATCGTGATGCCCTGCTCCCGCTCGGCGCGCAGGCCGTCGGTGAGCAGCGACAGGTCGGTGTACTCGGTCCCGCGGTCGCGCGAGGTCCGCTCGACCGCCTCCAGCTGGTCCTCGAAGATGGCCTTGGAGTCGAACAGCAACCGCCCGATCAGGGTGGACTTGCCGTCGTCGACCGAGCCCGCGGTGGCGAAACGAAGGATGTCCATTTAGAAGTAGCCTTCCTTCTTGCGGTCCTCCATCGCGGCCTCCGAGGCGCGGTCGTCGGCACGCGTCGCGCCGCGCTCGGTGAGCCGCGTCACCGCGATCTCCTCGATGATCTCCTCGACCGTCGCGGCCGTGGACGCCACGGCGCCGGTGCACGTCATGTCACCGACCGTGCGGTAGCGGACGACGGCCTCGAACAGCGGCTCGTCCTCACCGCGCCGCACCACCTCGGCGTCGGGGAGCAGCATGCCGTCCCGCTCGAACACCGTCCGCGTGTGCGAGAAGTAGATCGATGGGATCTCGATGCCCTCGCGCCGGATGTAGTCCCAGATGTCCAGCTCGGTCCAGTTGGACAGCGGGAACACGCGGATGTGCTCACCCTTGCGGATCTTCGAGTTGTACAGGTTCCACAGCTCGGGACGCTGGTTCTTCGGGTCCCACTGGCCGAAGTCGTCGCGGAAGGAGAAGACCCGCTCCTTGGCCCGGGCCTTCTCCTCGTCCCGCCGGGCTCCACCGAACACGGCGTCGAACTCGTGCTCCTCGATGGCGTCCAGCAGCGTCGTCGTCTGCAACCGGTTGCGCGAGGCGCGCCGCCCGGTCTCCTCGGAGACGCGCCCGGAGTCGATCGAGTCCTGCACACTGGCCACCACGAGCCGGGCGCTCAGCTCGTCGGCCCGCCTGTCGCGGAACTCGATGACCTCAGGGAAGTTGTGCCCCGTGTCCACGTGCATGAGGGGGAAGGGGATCGGCGCCGGCCAGAACGCCTTCTCCGCGATGCGGAGCATGACGATGGAGTCCTTGCCGCCGGAGAACAGCAGACAAGGGCGCTCGAACTCGGCCGCGACCTCACGCATGATGTGGATCGCCTCGGCCTCCAGGACGTCGAGCTGCGACGTCGTGTAGTCGCGCTGAAGCATTAGGGGATTCCTTCGACGGGCTAGCGGTGCAGGTCACGGATGCCGGCGAGCAACGTTGGCGCCAGATCCGGTAGGGAGACCAGGATATCCGGCAACGAGGGGTCGGCTTGGTTGTACACGAGCGGCGAGCCGTCGATTCTGCTCGCGTGGGCGCCCGCGGCGAGCGCGACGGCGACCGGAGCGGCCGAATCCCACTCATACTGGCCGCCCGCGTGCACGTACGCCTCGACCGCGCCCGTCAGCACCGCGGCGATCTTGGCGCCCGCCGAGCCGATCGGCACCAGCTCCGCGCCCACCTCGTGCGCCAGCTTCGCCACGAACTCCGGCGGCCGGGTCCGGCTGACCGCGATGCGGAAGCGCCCGGACGCCCGGGGCAGCAGGGGCGGCTCCCCGGTGGTGAGCGTCCTCCCCTGGGCCGGAAGCGCCACGGCGCCGGCCTTCAGCGCGTCGCCCTCCCACAGCGCCACGTGGACCGCCCAGTCGGACCTGCCCTCCTCGGCGAACTCGCGGGTGCCGTCCAGCGGATCGACGATCCAGACCCGCTCGGCGGAGAGCCTCCTGGGATCCAGCCGCTCCTCGCGCGTGGCCTCCTCCGACAGAACGCTGTCGTCCGGCCGGAACCGCGCCAGGGCCTCCATCAGATAGTCATGCGACCCGCGGTCTCCCGCGTCCTTCAACGCCTTCGGATCGGCGAAGCCGTGGCGGTCACGGAGCCGCAGCAGCAGCTCACCCGCCTCCGACGCCAGCTCACCGGCCAGAGTGTGGTCGTCCCGCATCGTCATTCAGTAAGCTCCCGCCCCGCGTATCACGGCCGACCACGTCTTCCACAGGATCTGCAGATCCAGCATGAGAGACCAGCTCTCGACGTAACGCAGGTCCAACCGCACTGATTCCTCCCATGACAGGTCCGATCGCCCGTTCACCTGCCACAGGCCCGTCATCCCCGGGCGGACCACGAGCCGCCTGCGGACGTCGTCACGGTACCGTGCGACCTCCTCCGGCAGCGGCGGACGCGGCCCCACCAAGGACATGTGTCCCTTCACCACGTTGATCAGCTGGGGCAACTCGTCCAGCGAGCGGCGCCGCAGCCAGCTTCCCATCGGCGTCACCCGCGGGTCCTGACGGATCTTGAACAGCACCCCGCCCGCGTCGCTGACGAGATCGACCTTCCGCGCCTCCGCGTCCTGCCACATCGTGCGGAACTTCAGGATGGTGAACTCCGCGCCGTCCTTGCCGACCCGCGTCTGCCGGAACAGCGCCGGTCCCGGGCTCGACACGCGTACGGCCACCGCCAGGACGGCGAGCAGCGGGGACAGCGCGACGAGCGCCACTCCCGCCACGATCCGGTCGAAGGCGTTCTTGATGAGCTGCCGGATCCCGGCCAGCTCCGGATGCTCCACGTGCAACAGCGGCAGCCCCGCCACGGGCCTGATCGTGGTGCGCGGCCCGGCAACCTCCATCAGCGCGGGCGCGACGACCAGGTCCGTACGGCTGCGCTCCAACCGCCACGCCAACCGCCGCAGCGCCGTACCGTCCAGCTCGGGGCAGGCCAGCACGGCCACCGTGTCTGCCCCCGCCTGCTCCACGACCAAGGGGACGTCGGTGAAGTCGCCGAGCACCGGCACGCCCTCCACCTCTCCCGAGGCGTCGTACGGCACGCAGGCGGCGACGATCTCCATCCCGTGGTAGCGCTCGCGCCGGAACCTGCGCGTCAGATCCGTGATCGCGGCCCGGTGGCCGACCGCCACGACCCTGCGCATGCAGCCGCCCCTCGCCCAGCGCCGGTGCAGCCTGCGGCGCATGCCGTACCTGGCGCAGAGGGTGAGCACGGTCATCACCGGGAGGGCGAGCACCACGTAACCGCGGGCGATGTCGGTCTTCGTCACGTACGCGGCGATCGCGACGGCGGCGGTCAGCGTGAAGCCGGACTGGGCGATCCGGCGGAACTCCTCGGAGCCCACCCCGATCAGGCGCGGCTCGTACGCCCGGTTGATCGCCAGCGAGCACGACCACAGGAGCGGCAGCATCCCGCTCATCACGACATAGGGGGCGACGTACGGAGTAACCTCGCCGAACCGGGCCGCGACAGCGGTGGTTCCAGCGAGGAGAGCACAGGCGATGTCGACGAGTGCCGCGTGGAAGCGGTACCGCGAGGCCCATTTCGGCGGCCGGGAAACGGGAGACGCGGACACGCCCCCCGGCACGCCCACGGCCGCCGCGGCCAGCTCGCCCTCCTGCACGCCCCGCCTCCCCGCGCATGGTCGATTTGCCATCGAACTGTCACTGAACGCTTACTGACAGTGACGGAATGCTAGCGGCCGAATGGCCACGCTTGAGGAGAATCCGTGAAAGCCGAAACGTATATATCCGTTGATATCGAAGCCGACGGGCCCATTCCCGGCCCTTATTCCATGGTGAGTTTCGGCATGGCGGTCGCCGGACGTATGGCGGGAAGGACGTTTGAGAGGCCCGAACCGGAATCGGCGACCTTCTACGCCGAACTCCGCCCGATCAGCGACGACTACGTGCCCGCCGCCCTCGCCGTGAGCGGCCTCGACCGCGACGCGCTGATCAGGGAGGGATGGCATCCGGCTGAGGCGATGAGCGCAGCCGCGGCCTGGGTGCGCGAGGTCTGCGGGGACACACTGCCCGTACTGGCCGCGTTCCCGCTTTCCTACGACTGGATGTGGATCTACTGGTATTTCATGAAATTCACCGGGGAATCTCCGTTCGGACATTCCCGGTGCATCGACATCAAGACGCTCTACGCGGCGAAGGCCGGCGTCCCGATCGCCTGGTCCACCAAACGGCAGATGCCGCGCGAGGTGAGATCCACCCGCCGGCACACCCACCACGCCCTCGACGACGCGATCGAGCAGGCCGAGCTCTTCCAGAACCTCATGCTCTGGCGGGACCGCGACCGCCCCACCGTCGAGGAGGACCGCCCCGCCGCCGGGGGCGCCGTCAGCGAGGAGGCTTGACCGGGTTCAGGTCGGCCGCGTGGAAGGTGTTCTGCGTGGCCTCCAGCCCCACCCGGATCAGCGACTCCACCATGTCCGCCGCCCGGTCCACCAGGAACGGCAGGTCCTTGCGCTCCACCGTCGCGAAGTCCTTCAGCACGAAGGCCGCCGCGTCCATCCGGCCCGGCGGCCGGCCGATCCCGAACCTGATCCGCAGGTAGTCCCGCGTCGCCAGGGATTTGGTGATCGACTTGAGGCCGTTGTGCCCGTTGTCGCCGCCGCCCAGCTTCGCCCGCAGGGCGCCGTACGGGATGTCCAGCTCGTCATGGATCACGACGACGTTGGCCGGGGCCACCTTGTAGAAGTCCGCGAGCGCCTTCACCGGGCCGCCGGACAGGTTCATGAACGACAGCGGCTTCGCCAGCACAGCGGGAGCACCCGCCAACCGGCCCTCGACGATCTCCGCCCGCGACCGGTGCACCTTGAACCGGCCGCCGACCCGCGCCGCCAGCTCGTCCGACACCATGAATCCCGCGTTGTGCCGGTTACCGGCGTACTCCGGCCCCGGATTGCCCAGGCCGACGACCAGCCAGCGCTGATCCTCCATCACCGTCTCCTCATACGGAGAAGTCCTCCACAGGACATCCTGTGGAGGACCCTCTCACGCGAAACGTTCCTACTCGGCGGCCTCGGCGGCCTCGCCCTCGGCGGCCTCGGCCACGACGGCCTCGCCCTCGGCCGGCAGCTCCGCCACCTGAGCCGCGACGACGTGCAGGACCAGCGCCTCCGGGTCGCCCGCGAGGGTGACGCCGTTCGGCAGGTTCAGGTCGCTCGCGTTGACGGCGAAGCCGACCTCCTTGCCCTCGACGTCCACCTCGACACCGGCCGGGATGTGCGTCGCCTCGGCCTCGACCGAGACCGTCACCAGCTGCTGGTCGAGCAGGGCGCCGCCGACCACGTCACCGGTGACGGTGACCGGGATCTCGACGGTGACCTTCTCGCCGCGCTTGACCAGGAGCAGGTCGACGTGCTCGACGAAGCCCTTGATCGGGTCACGCTGGACACCCTTGGGCAGCGCCAGCTCGTCCACCTCACCCTGCAGGCGGATCAGCACGTTGGCCGTACGCAGGGCCAGCAGGACCTCGTGGCCCGGCAGCGTCAGGTGCCTCGGGTCGGTGCCGTGGCCGTACAGGACGGCGGGGACCTTGTCGGCGCGGCGGATCTTGCGAGCGGCGCCCTTGCCGAACTCCGTACGGAGCTCAGCGGCGATGCGAACCTCAGACACGGCACATCTCCTAGGGATGATCGTCTATGGATGACGCGCTCCCCCTCACCCGCCCTAGCGGAAGGCGTTACGAGCGCAACTTGAGCAGCCTACCCGAACCGCGGCCCCCGCCACTCCACGACGGCGGGGACCCGCGGGTCACGGGCGATCAGCTGTCGCCCTCGAAGAGGCTGGTCACCGAACCGTCGGTGAAGACCTGCTCGATGGCGCGCGCGATCAGCGGTGCGATCGACAGCACGGTCAGGCTGTCGAACCTCTTGTCCTCCGCCAGCGGCAGCGTGTTGGTGACGACCACCTCGGAGATCCGGGAGTTCTTCAGCCGGTCCACCGCCGGGTCGGAGAACACCGCGTGCGTCGCCGCCACGATCACGTCGGTCGCGCCGTGCTCGTACAGTGCGTCGGCCGCCTTGCAGATCGAGCCGCCCGTGTCGATCATGTCGTCGATGAGAACGCAGGTGCGTCCCTTGACGCGGCCGACCACCTCGTGCACCTTGACCTGGTTCGCCACGTCGAGGTCCCGCCGCTTGTGGATGAACGCCACCTGGGTGCCCAGCGCGTCCGACCAGCGCTCGGCCAGCCGCACGCGGCCGGTGTCGGGCGAGACGATCGTCGTGGTCGCGGGGTCGAGCTTGTCCCGCAGATAGTCGATCAGGACCGGCGAGGCGAACAGGTGGTCCACCGGGCCGTCGAAGAAGCCCTGGATCTGCGAGGTGTGCAGATCGATCGACATCAGCCGGTCCGCGCCCGCCTGCTTGAACAGGTCGGCCATCAGCCGCGCCGTGATCGGCTCGCGACCGCGCCCCTTCTTGTCCTGCCGGGCGTACCCGAAGAACGGCATGATCACGGTGATGCGCTTGGCCGAGGCCCGCTTCAAGGCATCGACCATGATCAGCTGCTCCATGATCCATTTGTTGATCGGAGCGGTGTGGCACTGCATCACGAACGCGTCGCAGCCCCGGACGGACTCCAGATAGCGCACGTAGATCTCGCCGTTCGCGAAGTCGCGCAACGCCGTCGGAGTGATCTCCACCCCGAGGTTCGACGCCACCTCCTCGGCCAGCTCGGGAAACGCCCGGCCCGAGAAGAACATCAGGTTCCGCTCGCCCGCCGCCTTGATTCCACTCACGACGCTCTCCTCGCCGAACATGCGGCCACCATCCGGCAACTCGTCATCCGTACCCGCGGCACCTCGCTGTGCCCCCTTGCTCGCTCGCTGTGCACGCTCACGGCGGCTGTTTCCCCTCGGGAAGTTACGCGGTCTCCCGCGCCTCGATCTCTCCTTGCTGACTGCGTACGGCCTCGCGCCGCTTGTTCGGTCGCTATTCCTGGTCGACCTCTTCCTGAGCCGCCAGAGCGAGCCGGGCGGCCTCGGCCGAAGAGGTCCCGGCACGACGGCGCGTGACCCATCCTTCAATGTTGCGCTGCCTGCCCCTGGCCACCGCCATCGCCCCTGGCGGGACGTCATTGGTGATCACCGAGCCGGCGGCGGTGTAGGCGCCGTCGCCCACCCGCACCGGAGCGACCAGCATGTTGTCGCTGCCGATCCTGACGTGGTCGCCCACGACCGTGTGGTGCTTGTCGACGCCGTCGTAGTTCACGAAGACGCACGCCGCGCCGATGTTGGACCCGGTCCCGATGGTCGCGTCCCCGACATAGGTCAGGTGCGGCACCTTGGAGCCGTCGCCGATCGCGGCGTTTTTGGTCTCGACGTATGTCCCGATCTTCCCCTTGCGCCCGAGACGGGTGCCGGGGCGCAGGTAGGCGAACGGGCCGACCGACGCCTCCGCGCCGATCTCGGCGCCCTCGCAGACCGCGTTGCGCACCACGGCGTCCTCGCCCACCACGGTGTCGGTCAGCGTCGTGGCCGGGCCGATCCTGGCGCCACCGCCCACGCTCGTCGCACCGAGGAGCTGGGTCCCCGGGAGGATCACGGCGTCGGGGCCGATGACCACCCCGGCGTCGACCAGCGTGCTGGACGGGTCGACGATCGTGACCCCCGCCCGCATGTGCGCCTTGAGGATGCGGTCGTTGAGCACCTGCCGGGCGAAGGCGAGCTGGACCCGGTCGTTGACGCCCTCGACCTCCACGTAGTCGGCCGCGACGTGCGCCCCCACGCGGTGGCCGTCCTCCCGCAGGATGGACAGCACGTCGGTGAGGTATTCCTCACCCTGGGCGTTGGCCGCCCCCACCCGCTTGACCGCGTCGGCGAGCAGCAACCCGTCGAAGGCGTAGACGCCCGAGTTCATCTCGGTGACCGCCCGCTGCTCGGGTGTGGCGTCCTTCTCCTCGACGATCTCCAGGACGGCGCCGGTGGTGTCGCGGATGATCCGCCCGTATCCCGTCGGATCGGGCACCACCGCGGTGAGCACGGTGACGGCGTTGCCGTCCTCGGCATGCCGTTCCACCAGGGCGCTCAGCGTCTCGGCGCGCAGCAGCGGCGTGTCGCCGTACGTGACGAGGACCGTGCCGTTGATCGTGCCGACCGCCTCGAGGACGGTGCGCACGGCGTGGCCGGTGCCGTTCTGCCTGGACTGGACGACGGTGCGCGCGTCCGGCGCGCTCCCGGCCAGATGGGCCTCGACCTGCTCACGGGCGTGGCCGATCACCACGATCAGCCGCTCGGGCTCCAGCCCGCGGGCCGCGCCGAGCATGTGATCGACGAGCGCGCGACCGCACAGCTCGTGCAGGACCTTGGGGGTTCTCGACTTCATCCGGGTGCCCTCGCCCGCGGCGAGGACGATGACGGCGGCAGGGCGCGGCACACTCACTTGCGGGGGCTCCCTCGGATCCGCGATTGAAACGGGTCGGCTTGAGGATCACGTACGGCTACCGCCAGGGCGTCGCACGGTCACCCACTCGACAAGGTGAGCTTACCTGCCGTCCCCCAACCGGAATCCAGCCCCCACCTGGAACGCCGCCCTCGGCTCGGGGTCACGCAACGTGACGGTGAAGCACCATCACCCGCGGCCGAGCACGCCGGCGTGCCCGGGTCAGGACGCTGGTCCCGATGTTCACCTTGCCGGACACTCCGGACAGTAACCACGGCGCTGCTTCCTCAGCCGAAAACGGCCCGACAGCGGCCCGGCAGCGGGCGGTCCCGGCGAGTGAAGGCGCCGTGACAGTGAGCCGTCCGATCGGGCCGAACGCCGTCGCGAAGATGCGAGTGATCGGAGCATCGCGGCGGACAAGCGGTGCGCCCATGCCCGCGATGAGCAACCGGCCCGGTTCCCGACCGAGAAGGTCCGGACAAGGAAGAAGCCTGGCCGGTCTCACCACCCGACCAGGCCTCGAACCTGAACACGCAGCTCCCGGAGGAGGACTCGAACCCCCACATTTCGGACCAAAACCGAAAGTCCTGCCGATTAGACGATCCGGGATGAATCGGACTCTCGTGATCCCCGACCACGACAGGCCAAGGCCCACCTTACCGATCGGTGGGGCCGCCTGCCGACTCGGTAATTCCGCCCGCCATCCCCTGAAACCATCCCTCGATCTTCCGATAGAGCGAGGCACCCTGGCGCACATCTATACGAAGACAGCCGTAGTAGCCCTCTCCCACGCATCAGCCGTCGCAATCCGACTACTCAACGCGATTCGCGGCCGGTGCGGTGCGAGCGGGACAGGACCGCCAGGGGGCCGCCAACCTGGCGCAAAGGTTGCCCCGCCACCCTGGCTCCGCGACCGCCGAGGACCCACGCTTGTAGCAGACCGAGTGACACTTCCACAAGGCATGGATGCGCCACGAGTTGGGGTGGGAATGAGTCACCTTCCCTACATTCGCGGCTTAGGAATTCCTAACTTACGATGGCGTAGGTTACGGTGGCGTAGCCGGACATCTTCCCCACATCTTCGCGAGGTAGCCCATGACTGTCCTCACCGAACGTCCTGCACGGCAGCCCAAGCCGGAGTTCGAGCCGGAGCCGAAAACCCGAGCCGAACTGATCACCTTCGGCATCGTCGTCGGAGCTCCCATCGTCGCGCTGTTCGCCGCTGTGCCGTTCGCCTGGGGATGGGGCCTGGGCTGGAGCGACGTGATTATCTCCGCGGTGTTCTACGTGGTGTCCGGGCTCGGGGTCACGGTGGGCCTGCACCGCTACTTCACGCACGGGTCGTTCAAGGCCAACCGGACCATGAAGATTATCCTGGGGATCGCCGGCAGCCTCTCGCTCGAGATGTCCGTGCTCGACTGGGTCGCCACCCACCGCAAACACCACAAGTTCTCCGACAAGGAGGGCGACCCGCACTCACCGTGGCGCTTCGGCCCCGGCTTCAAGTCCCTGTCCAAGGGGCTGCTCTACGCGCACATGGGCTGGCTGTTCGAGTCCGAGCGCACCAACCGCGAGAAGTACGCTCCGGACCTGGTCAAGGACCCGGACGTCATGAAGCTGCACCGTTGGTTCCCGGCGCTCGCCTTCAGCTCGATGCTGCTGCCGCCGATTCTCGGCGGGCTGGTGACCTGGTCCTGGCAGGGCGCGGTCACCGCGTTCTTCTGGGGCACCGTGGTCCGCATCGGTCTGCTCCACCACGTCACGTGGTCGATCAACTCGATCTGCCACGTCTTCGGCGAGGAGGCCTTCGAGGTCCGCGACAAGTCTCGCAACGTGTGGTGGCTGGCGATCCCGTCGTTCGGCGAGTCGTGGCACAACCTGCACCACTCCGACCCGACCTGCGCCAGGCACGGTGTGCTCAAGGGCCAGATCGACCTCAGCGCGGGCCTGATCCGCTGGTTCGAGAAGGCCGGCTGGGTGCACGACGTGCGCTGGCCCAACCCCGAGCGGCTGGCGGCGAAACGACTTGGGTGATCCCGCCGATATCTCTTCTCGGCGCCGCCCGGCTGTCGTCGCGCCCCTCGCTTCGGCGGGGGTGGCGGCGACAGCCGTACGTACGCGGCTGGTCCCGCCGGACGGTGAGGCCGCGGCGGTGCCGGAATCTGCCGACAAAACCAAACAGGCCATCATGGGACGTGTGAACGACTCCTCCCGATCTCGACGACGCATGACGGGCGCGGAGCGACGCGAGCAGCTGATCCAGATCGGCCGCGCGCTCTTCGCGGAGAAGGGCTTCGACGGCACCTCCGTCGAGGAGATCGCGGCGAGCGCCAAGGTCTCCAAGCCTGTCGTCTACGAGCACTTCGGCGGCAAGGAGGGCATCTACGCGGTCGTCATCGACCGGGAGATGCAGCGGCTGCTCACCCTGGTCACGCAGGCGTTGTCGGCGTCACACGCGCTGGTGAAGCTGGAACGGGCGGCGCTGGCCCTCCTCCAGTACATCGAGGAGAGCAGCGAGGGCTTTCGCATCCTGGTCCGCGACTCGCACGCCGCGTCCGGGACGGGCACGTTCGCGAGCCTGATCAGCGACATCGCCAGCCAGGTCGAGGACGTGCTGGCCGACGAGTTCAAGGAACGCGGCTACGACCCGAACCTCGCGCCGATGTACGCGCAGATGCTGGTCGGGATGACGGCGCTGACCGGGCAGTGGTGGCTGGACGTGCGCAAGCCGCGGCGCGAGGAGGTGGCCGCGCATCTGGTCAACCTGTCGTGGAACGGCCTGACCGGCCTGGATCCGAACCCCCAGCTCACCGCGGCCACCCGTGGTCTGGTGCTGGCCCCGCCCGCGGACGCCCGTACGGCACGGCCGACGGAGCGTGAGCTCAAGGAGAGCGAGAAGGCGCGGGAACGCGAGCTCAAGGAGCAGGAGAAGGCCCAGCGCGAGCAGGAGAAGCTCCAGCGCGACCAGGAGAAGCTCCAGCGCGACCAGGAGAAAGCACGCGAACGCGAGCTGAAAGAACAAGAAAAGACCCGCGAACGCGAACTCAAGGAGCAGCAGAAGAAGCTGCAGCGCGAGCAGGAGAAGGCCCAGCGCGACCAGGAGAAAGCACGCGAACGCGAGCTGAAAGAACAAGAAAAGACCCGCGAACGCGAACTCAAGGAGCAGGAGAAGGTCCAGCGCGACCAGGAGAGGCTCCAGCGCGACCAGGAGAAGGCGCGGGAGCGGCAGGCCCGCCGGGCCGCCAAGGGCGGTCCTCAGCAGGGGGACGCGGACTCGGCCTGACGGTCGGGCGACGCGTTCCCCTTCTCCTTTCACTGTCCCTGCGGCGCTCTATCCCTGCGGCGCCTGTTCCTCACTGTCCTTCCTGTCTTTCCTGGCGACGACGAAGACCCGCCGGAAGGGGAAGGCCGTGCCGTACGGGCGGCGTGGGTAGGCGTCACCGAGCAGCCGCGCGCAGTCGGCCAGGAAGTCGGCCCGGCGGTCCGGCCCGAGCCGGGCGAGCATGGGCCGCAGGGCGGTGCCCCTGACCCAGTTGAGCACCGCGTCGTCACCGGGAAGCACATGGACGCACGTGGTCTCCCAGGCGTCCACGACGCAGCCGAGGCCCGCGAGCAGGTCCAGATATTCGGCGGGATCACCGACCGGGGAGTCCCGCGCCAGGTCGCCCAGGTCGTCGCGCCAGGTCGTACGGCACAGCCGGCGGATCAGGGCGTGGCTGGGCGCGTCGAAGTTGCCGGGCACCTGGAAGGCGAGCCAGCCGCCGGCAGGCAGGCCCTGTGCCCACCGGGCGAGGAGCTCGCGGTGCTCGGGGATCCACTGGAGCGCCGCGTTGGACACGATGACGTCGGCGGGGCGTCGCGGGCGCCAGTCCCGTATGTCGGCGACCTCGAAATCGAGACGCTCCCCGCGAGGAGCTTTTCCGATCATGGCGGCGGAGGAGTCGATGCCGTGGACGGTCGCGGTGGGCCAGCGTCTGGCGAGTTCGGCGGTGAGCTCGCCGGTGCCACAACCGAGGTCGACGACATGTTCGGGGGCGTCGGCCGCCACGCGGGTGATCAGGTCGAAGAAGGGACGGGAGCGCTCGTCGGCGTATGTCCCGTAGATCGTAGGATCCCAGATGTCCGGTGCCATGAAGGTCGCTCCTCCTTACCTTGATGTCGAGATAGTCCATACCGGAGTCTCTCGATGTCAAGAGAGCTAAAATCAACACCATGTCGCACTCCAGGGCCGCCGAAGACGAGGTGGACCGCCTCATCGCGGCCTGGCAGCAGGAACGCCCCGACCTGGACGTCACCCCACTCGAAGTGCTCAGCCGGGTGTCCCGGCTCAGCCGCCACCTGGATCGGGCGCGACGCGCGGCGTTCGCCGAGCACGACCTCGAATCATGGGAGTTCGACGTGCTCACCGCGCTCCGGCGCGCCGGCAGGCCGTACGAGCTGAGCCCTGGGGCACTGCTGCGGGCGACCCTCGTCACATCGGGAACGATGACGAACCGGATCGACCGGATGGTCGCCTCCGGGCTGGTCACCCGCCACCCCGACCCGGAGGACCGCCGCGGTGTTCTCGTCCGGCTGACCGCCCAGGGCGTCGAGCGGGTGGACGCCGCCTTCGCCGGCCTACTGCGCCGCGAACGGGAACTGCTCGCCGGTCTGGGCGAACGCGAGCAGCGCGCGCTCGCCGCCCTGCTTCACACCCTGCTCGTCCCCTTCGACGCCTCGGACGGCGGATCGCATTAGGTCATGTCGCGGCATGCCAGGTCGCGGCCCGCGAATGCCCTTCCACGGGATGAGAGCGTCCTTTTCGCTTTCTGCGACAGAACCCGCTTCCATGCGACGAAGATCCGTGGAGCGGGGGCGTGGCATCGTCGCCTCTCGCCGTCCAGGCGACAGGACCCTCTTTGACACCCGTTAAATTCCGACTTTTTCGTACAAAATGGGCGAAGAGATCTTTGGGTCGATTGCCGTCTATGCCGATTCGGCAGATAAAACTGTGATTTAGCTCACAACGCGGGCGACTCGATGTGCGCACCCCTCGGAGACCGGGCACTGGACACACCTCAAGTTGATCAGCGGAAATGCCGCTCCCTTCATCTCTGACGGCACCAACCGGCCATCCGGTTCCACCGTTTCGCGAGATTTCTTGCGACTTCCCTCACAGCGGGCGCTTAGGTAACGTCCTTTGTCATCCCTTTACTGACGGTGGGACGCGAATTGACGGCCCACGACAGACCAAGGAGCTGATCCCCTTGAAGCGCACTCTTGCCTATGGTGGCCTCGTCGCCACCGCCGGCCTGCTCGCCGCCGGCCTGGCTGCCCCGGCCAACGCCGCCGGTGACGTCGCCAGCACCCCCCTCGCGAACACCAACCTGGCCGCCCGCCAGGTCGCCAGCTACTGGTACGGCGAGGCCAAGGCGAACCTGATCAACGCCACGCCGTACGGCGTGGAGACGAAGATCGTCGCCAAGCACGTCTCCAAGGGCGGCCCCGCGGCTGACAGCAAGCCCGGCGTCGTGCCCGCGATCGGCGACGAGAAGAAGACGACCGCCAAGTCCAAGAACGTCAACCTGCCCAAGACCACCGGCAAGGTGTTCTTCAAGGGCGGGGACGGCAGGCCGCACTGGTGCTCCGCCACCTCGGTCCAGTCCGCGTACCGCAACCTGGTCGCCACGGCCGGTCACTGCGTCTACGACACCGAGTCGAACAAGGCCACCCTCGACAAGTGGGTCTTCGTCCCGGGTTACTACCAGGGCAAGACCCCGTGGGGCATCTACGTCGGCAAGCAGGCCTTCACGCACTACGACTACGACGTCTACGAGGACGGCGACCGCGACTACGCGTTCGTCACCGTCTACAACGGCGTCCTGCCCACGAGCGCCGAGAAGACGCGCGGCGCGGTGACCTTCGAGACCAAGAAGGAAGCCGAGGACGAGAAGGCCAAGCTCGAGGCCGACAAGGAGAACGGCCGCTCGAAGCTCTGGATCGAGCGCGTCGTCACGGACAAGCTGGGCGCCGAGCCCGCCGGCTCCGAGGTCGAGAAGGTCTACGTCAACCGGGCGACGATCATCGCCAAGTCGGGCGTGGCGGACAACCAGCTGGGTGACAACACCACCTGGCCGACCGGCACCGGCGCGGACGTGACGACCATCAACAAGGGTGACTTCGACGCCGCTTACGCCGCCGCCGCCAACAACAAGAAGGGGCACAGCAGCCAGACGGACGCCTGGGCGTGGAGCGGGGACGAGAACACCCTCTACCTCAAGCGTGGCGAGAAGTACACCAAGCGCAACTTCTTCGTCCAGTACGACGTCGACTACGTGCTCAAGGGCAAGATCCTGTGGATCGGGCTCAAGGACGTCGGCCGCCTGGGCGACAACGTCGGTGGTCAGGGTCTGGCCTACAACCAGAAGGTCGGCAAGCCGGTCTTCGTGTTCGGCTACCCGAGCGGCGTTCACCCCGACGGCAACAACGCCTTCACCGGCAAGACCCTCAAGTGGACCTACGGCAAGACCTTCGCGGTCCAGGCCCCGGCCATCAAGGGCGAGGAGCTCATCGGCACCAAGTCGTCGTTCACCGGTGAGGGCGCCATCGGCTCCTCCTGGCTGGTGAACTACAACAACGGCCGCCGTCTGGGCTACCTGAACGGTGTGACCATCGGCGTCTCCGACACCGACGGCAACAACCGCTACGACACCAGCTTCTCGCCGTACTTCGACGGTGAGCTGTACGGCGTCTACTCCGCGGCCAAGAACCTCTGGTCCGGCAAGATCGTCTGATCACTGATCAGCGATCCACGCTGAGGTAACACTCAGCCCTTCCGCGACGACGAAGGGGCCCGGCATCCAGCCGGGCCCCTTTTTCGCGTCTCCGCCGGGAAGCAGCTCACATCCGGCCACCGCGCGGGTGCCCTCACCCGTCACTCCCCCCGCATGACCAATTCACGCGAAAAGCGGGCATTTCACCCTTATGTGGCTCTTTGCGTTAATTATCCTTTTTCTGCGATAAAGCGGTAATTCAAGCGTTGCGCATGAAGCGCGGTCCGCCCAGGACCGGAAGCAGACGCGGGCCGCGACAAGGCCCGACGCGAGAGCCCTATGCGCGTCGACCGCGGACGTCGCCTCGCCTCTCACGTCGCCTCGCCCTGCACATCGGCTGGCCCCGCGGTGCGCGTCGCCGAGCCCGGTCGACGCTCCGCCGGCCCCTCTCCATGAGGCGGATCGGATGCCGCACGCCGGACGCTATACCGGCCCGCACACAACCTGGGCCTCCCAGGAACCGGTCCTCGACGACACTGAAACGTCTTTTCATTAGTTTTCATCGCAGACCTGATGAAAACAGACGAATCACTCAAGCGTGATGATCTTGTACTGGGATTTTTTCGGTCAAACTGTGATTCATCTCACATCGAACTGCTGGACCGATCCACTATGTGGACATACCGGCCGGTCGGCCACTCAGGTCTTGATCAGCAGAAACAGGCCGAAACTCAGGCGGGATAACTAGGACGTCGCCACCACCGCTATCGGTTCCACCGTTCTGCGGCTTTTCAATCGACTTCCCTCACAGCAACCCCTTAGGTAGCTTGTTTACCAACCCTTTACTGACGCATGGGACGCAGATGACGCCCCACGACAGACCAAGGAGAAACCCTTGAAGCGCTCTCTCGCCTACGGTGGCCTCGTCGCCACCGCCGGTCTGCTGGCCGCAGGTCTGGCCGCTCCCGCCCAGGCCGCCGGCGACACTGTCCCGTCGGTCATCCTGGCCAACACCAACCTGGCCGCCCAGGAAATCGCCGCGTTCTGGTACGGCGAGGCCAAGGCCAACCTGATCGGCGCCACGCCGTACAACGTCGAGACCAAGGTCGTCGCCAAGCACGTGTCGACCGGCGGACCCGCCGCCGACACGAAGCCCGGTGTCGTGCCCGCCATCGGCGACGAGAAGAAGGCGGCGTCCAAGTCCAAGAACGTCAACCTGCCCAAGACCACCGGCAAGGTGTTCTTCATCGGCGGGGACGGCAGGCCGCACTGGTGCACCGCCACCTCCGTGCAGTCGAACTACCGCAACCTGGTCGCCACGGCCGGTCACTGCGTCTACGACACCGAGTCGAACAGCGCGACGCTCGACAAGTGGGTCTTCATCCCGGGTTATTACCAGGGCAAGACCCCGTGGGGCATCTACGTCGGCAAGCAGGCCTTCACGCACTACGACTACGACGTCTACGAGGACGGCGACCGCAACTACGCGTTCGTGACCGTCTACAACGGCGTCCTGCCCGAGAGCGTGAGCGCCGACCGTCACTACGTCTCGAAGGTCTTCCGGACCCGCGCTGAGGCGGAGAAGGAGCTTCGCCGGCTCGAGAACGACAAGACCACCGGCTGGTCGGACCTCCGGGTCGTCCCCGTGACGAAGCCCGGCAAGCCCGGCCACGGCCACGGCGACGACCACGGCCACGGTGGCGGTCACGGTCGCGACCACGACGACAAGAACGACAAGCGCGGTGGCGACCACGGCCACAACGACGGCTACCAGATCGCCGTCACCGTGTCGGAGTTCCAGAGCCTGAACCGGAACAGGGACCTCACCGGCAACGGCCCCTGGGCCGACGGCACGGGCGCCAGCGACCCCGTCGAGATCAGCCGGGACGAGTACCGCTCTGACAGGGACTCGTACGTCAGCCGTGACGGGAAGACCCTGTACTTCCGCAAGGCGGTCGACGGCAAGCCCGACGAGGGCCCCGGCAAGCCCGGCGGTGGCAAGCCCGGCGGTGGCCACCACGACGGTCCCGGCAAGCCCGGCGACGGCAAGCCTCGCGGTGGCCAGGACGAGGCCCCGAAGGACGTCACTCCGAGCACCGATCCGAGCACCGCTCCGAGCACCGATCCGAGCACCGCTCCGAGCACCGATCCGAGCACCGCTCCGAGCACCGCCCCGGACCAGGCTGACGAGCGCAAGGGCGACCACGGCCACGGCCGCGAGTACAAGTACTTCAAGCGGACCTTCTGGGCGAAGTACTACGGCTGGCAGGTCGTGGGCAAGAAGCTGGCCATCGGCCTCAAGGACGTCGGCCGCCTCGGCGACAACGTCGGCGGTCAGGGCCTGGCCTACAACCAGAAGCTCGGCAAGCCGGTCTTCGTGTTCGGCTACCCGAGCGGGTCCCACCTGGACGGCAACTACGCCTACACCGGCCAGACCCTCAAGTGGAGCTACGGCAAGACCTTCGCCGCCTCCGCCAAGGAGATCAAGGGCGAGGAGCTCGTCGGCGTCAAGTCCTCCTTCACCGGCGAGGGCTCGATCGGTTCGTCCTGGCTGCTCAACTACAAGAGCGACCGTCGTCTCGGCTACCTGAACGGTGTCACCATCGGTCTGGCCGACACCGACAAGAACAACCGCATCGACACCAGCGTCTCCCCGTACTTCGACGGCGAGCTGTACGGCGTCTACAAGGCCGCGGCCAACCTCTGGTCCGGCAAGATCGTCTGATCACCGATCAGCGATCTGAGCTGAGGTAACACTCAGTCCATCCGCGACGACGAAGGGGCCCGGCATCCAGCCGGGTCCCTTTTTCGCGTCCTGAGGCGGTGTGGCCGGCTGTCACCGCCGGGGTCGAGTTGTAGCCGAGGTCGAACAGGCAGCGCAGGCGGGCCCGTGGGTCAGCGCGAGAAGCGGCCGATCAGGAGGGTCAGCCGCCGGTCGTGGTCCTCGCGCGGGAGCCTGCCGCCACGCATGAGCGTCATCAGTCCGTGCAGGCCGCTCCAGAAGGTCTCGGTGAGCAGGCCCAGGTCGTCGTCACCGGCCTGTGGTCGTATGGCCTCGCTCAGCTCGCCGAAGGCCGCGTGCAGTGCGGCCGGTGCTTCGGGGGTGGCGAAGGGCAGGTCGACGGTCCGGCTGAACATGGCGTCGTACAGCGCGGGTCGCCGCTCGGCGAACGCGGCGTAGGCGGCGCTGACGTCGGCGAGCGCCTTTCGGGGATCCGTCGCCGCCGCGCGGGCCGCGCGCAGCTCGGCGGCCAGGTCGGCGAAGCCCTCCACCGCGACCGCGGCCATGATGGCGTCCATGCCCTTGAAATGGCTGTAGAGCACGGGCTGGCTGTACTCGACCCGTTCGGCCAGGCGCCGGGTCGTCACCGCTTCCCAGCCCTCGGCCTCGGCCAGCTCCCGGGCCGCTGTGATGATCAACCGTTCCCGCTCGGCCCGCTCGCGCTGCCGGCGCGCCTGAATCGACATGACTCTACTCTAGCATTGCTAGCATTCCTGTCGAAGCTATGCTAGGTTCGCTCCGGCTCAGCGCCGCCTGCTGTTCGCCGTCTGACCGCCAGAACCCATCCCCCAAAGGAGTCATGCGGATGTCCCTGGTCATGCCGGACTTCAACGAGTCCGTTATCGTCCGTTCCGCGGAGGCCGAAGTGATCGGCCGAGCCCCGACCACCATCCGGCTGCTGGCCGACAGCAGCTCGACCGGCGGCGCGCTTTCGACCCAGCGGGTCAGCCTGACCGACGGCGCGGACGGCGCCAGACCGCACCACCACGCCAACTCCGCGGAGCTGTTCTACATGCTGGACGGCACCGCCCAACTGCTGTCCGGCGAGCAGGTCGTGACCGCCGAACGCGGCGACCTGGTCATCGTGCCCCCCGGTCTCGCCCACGCCTTCGCCGCCGCGCCGGGAGAAGACGCCGACATCCTCATCGTCATCACCCCCGGCGTCGAACGGTTCGAGTACTTCCGCCACCTGGAGCGCATCGCGTACGGGAAGGTGCCACCCGAGAGCCTCCTGGAGGTGCAGGAGCTCTACGACACCTACTTCCTCACCAGCACGGCCTGGACCGACGCAAGGGCCTGAGACCGTCGCCGAACGAATTCAGCACTGCCGTGCCCGGGCACCGTTCGCCGACCACATGCGTACCGATCCGGTGGCCGACGCCCAGCCGCCTGACCAGCCGGAACGGCTGTCAACCCGGGCACGCCGCAGTCAGACCTCAAGGCCGTCACTGTCAGGCGTCGAGGCGGGCGGCGAGATCGAGCCATTCGAGCTCGACCGACTCCTTCTGCGCGGTGATCTCGCGCAGCTCGGCGTCCAGCGTGCCGAGACGCTCGAAGTCGCTCGCGGCGTCGGCCATCTGGGCGTGGAGCTTCGCCTCGCGCTCGCCCAGCCGGTCGAGCTGACGCTCCAGACGGCCGAGCTCCTTCTGCAGCTCGCGCTGTTCCTTGGCCGACAGGCCGCTCGGCGCGCCCTGACCCGCATCCGCGGCCGCCCCGGCCCCCGCCTGCGCGGGCTGCGCGGCCTGCCCGCTCTGGCCCGCCTGCCCGGCCGGTACGGCACGGGCCCCGGCGGCCGAGGCCGCACCGGCGGACGCCGCTCGGGCGGACAGAGCCCCACCGGCCGCGCGGCGCGAGAGGTACTCGTCGACGCCGCCGGGCAGCATGGAGAGCCTGCCGTCGCCGAGCAGCGCGACGCACCGGTCGGACACCCTTTCCAGGAAGTAGCGGTCGTGGCTGACCACGACCAGCGTGCCCGGCCAGCCGTCGAGGAGGTCTTCCAGCTCGGTGAGCGTCTCGATGTCGAGGTCGTTGGTCGGCTCGTCGAGGAGCAGCACGTTCGGCTCGTCCATGATCAGCCTCAGCAGCTGGAGGCGGCGGCGCTCGCCACCGGACAGGTCGCCGACGACCTTCCACTGGGCCTCGCCCTTGAAGCCGAGGCGCTCCAGGAGCTGGGAGGCCGACCACTCCTTCTTGCCGACCTGGATGTACTTGCGGATCTCCTCGACGGTCTCCAGCACCCGCCGGGACGGGTCGAGTTCGGCCAGCTCCTGGGACAGGTGCGCGAGCCGTACCGTCTTGCCGCGCACCACGCGGCCGGAGTCGGGCGCGACCGTGCTCGACAGCAGCCGCAGCACCGACGACTTTCCGGAGCCGTTGACACCGATCAGGCCGATCCGGTCGCCGGGGCCGAACTGGAAGGTGGCGTGGTCGAGCACGACCGGGCCCGCGCCGGGGCCTCCGGCGTGCAGGGTCACGTCCTCCAGGTCGTAGACCGTTTTCCCGAGCCGGGCGGAGGCGAACTTGAGCAGCTCGACGGTCTCCCGCGCGGGCGGCTCGTCGGCGATCAGCGCCTCGGCGGCGTTGATACGGAACTTGGGCTTGGACGTCCGGGCGGGCGGGCCGCGCCGCAGCCAGGCGATCTCCTTGCGCATGAGGTTCTGGCGGCGGTCCTCCGCGGCCTGGGCGATGCGCGCCCGCTCGGCCTTGGCCAGGACGTACGCGGCGTATCCGCCCTCGTAGCGCTCGACGGAGGCGTCCACGACCTCCCACGTTCTGGTGGAGACGGCGTCGAGGAACCACCGGTCGTGGGTGACCACGAGCAGGGCGCTCTTGCGCTGCGCGAGGTGCCCGGCGAGCCAGGCGATGGCCTCGATGTCCAGGTGGTTGGTCGGCTCGTCGAGGATGATCAGGTCATGCTCGTCGATGAGCAGCTTCGCGAGGGCGGTCCGCCGTCGCTCGCCACCGGACAGGGCGCCCGCCTGGGCCGACAGCTCGATGTCGCCGAGCAGGTTGGCGAGGATCTCTCTGATCGCCGCGTCGCCGGCCCACTCGTGCTCGGCCCGGCCCGAGAGCACCAGGTCGTGGACGGGCGTCGCGGGATCGAAGTCGTCGCGCTGGGACAGGAGCCCGACCCGCAGGCCGCGATTGTGGGTGACCCGCCCACTGTCGGGTTTCAGCTCTCCGGCGATGATGGAGATCAGCGTGGACTTGCCGCCGCCATTGCGGCCGACGACGCCGATGCGGTCGCCCTGCTCGATCCCGAGGGTGACGCCGGTGAGCAACGGCTTGGGCCCGAAGGCATGGGACACGGATTCAAGGTTGACCAGATTCATCGCCCGCCCAGCCTACCGATTCCCGCAAAGCCGTCGTACAGCCGAGCCGGACGGCTGACGCTCAGGCCGAACGGAACGGGTGGGCGCAGGCAGCCGCCGACGCTCGCCATCCCCCTCGGCATCCCCTCGCGCGATGCCCCTCCCGGCGCGATCCGCCTACGAGACGATCTCGGCGCCGGGGACGGGGCCCTCGGCCGTCACGGCGGCACGGCAGGCGCCCGTCCCGGCCAGCGCGGCCGACACCTCCCGGGCGTGCTCGGCGGATCCGGCCAGGAAGGCGCACGTGGGGCCCGATCCGGAGACGATCGCGCCGAGCGCCCCGGCGTCCCGCCCCGCGTCGAGCGTTCGCGCCAGCGACGGGCGGAGAGCGAGCGCGGCCGGTTGCAGGTCGTTGACCAGGGCGGCGCCGAGCTCCCGGGCGTCGCCGTCGCGCAGGGCGGCCATGAGCGGCTCGCTCGCGGACGGCCAGACGACCTCCTCGCCCGCGGTCGCGCGGAGGCGGTCGCACTCGCCGTACACCTGCGGAGTGGACAGGCCGCCGTCGGCGAGGGCGAACACCCAGTGGAAGGAGCCGGTGACCGGGACGGGGGTCAGCCGCTCGCCTCGGCCGGTGCCGACGGCCGTGCCGCCGAGGAGCGCGAACGGCACGTCGCTGCCGATGCCGGCGCCGATCTCCATGAGCTCCCCGAGGGACAGCCCGAGCCCCCAGAGCGCGTCACAGGCGACGAGGGCGGCCGCCGCGTCCGCGCTGCCGCCCGCCATGCCGCCCGCGACCGGGATGGCCTTGCGGATCAGCAGGGCGGCGCCGTACGGGTGCCCGTCGGGCGCGGTCTGCCCGGCGTGCTTGGCGAGGGCCTCGGCGGCGCGTACGGCGAGGTTGGTGCTGTCGGCGGGCACGTGGGCGGCGGACTCGCCCTCGACACGCACGGTGAACGTTCCGGCCGCTCCGGATTCCGTGGCCGTCAGTTCGTCGAACAGCGAGACGGCGTGGAACACGTTCACCAGGTCGTGGTAACCGTCGTCGCGCAGCGGTCCGACGGCCAGTTGCAGGTTGACCTTTGCCGGGACCCGCACGGTCACGCGCGCCGTCGCCCTCTGGGAAGCAGTCACGAGACCCGAGCCTAGTGCCGGGAGGGGCACCAGTGCCCTTGTCACCGGTCTCCGGGGGTCACCGGTGGCGGGGACGGTTCTCCGCGATCCGGGCGAAGTCGGCGACGCCGAGTTGCTCGCCCCGCGCGGACGGCTGGACGCCGGCCTGGACCAGGGCCTGCTCCGCCGCGGCGGGCGTACCGGCCCAGGAGGCCAGGGCGGCGCGCAGGGTCTTGCGGCGCTGGGCGAAGGCGGCGTCCACGACCGCGAAGACCTCCTCGCGGGTGGCCGACGTCTCCGGAGGATCGCGGCGGACGAGGGAGACCAGGCCGGAGTCGACGTTGGGCGCGGGCCAGAAGACGTTGCGGCCGACGGGTCCGGCGCGGCGCACGTCGGCGTACCAGGCGGCCTTGACCGACGGGACGCCGTAGATCCGCGATCCGGGGGGCGCGGCGAGCCGGTCGGCGACCTCGGACTGGACCATGACGAGGCCCCGGCGCAGCGACGGCAGGATCTCCAGCAGGTGCAGCAGCACGGGCACGGAGACGTTGTACGGCAGGTTGGCGACCAACGCCGTGGGCAGGTCGGGCAGGGCTGGCAGGTCGTCCGCATCCGCTCCGCGCCGGTCCGCGTCCTCGGCGTGATCGCCCCGATCCGCCCTGAGGTCGTCCGGGGTCACCTTGAGCGCGTCGGCGTGGACGACGGAGAGCCGGTCGGCGTGCTCGGGGTCCATCTCCGTGACGGTGACGGGAAGCTGGGCCGCGAGCACGGGGTCGATCTCGACCGCCACGACCCGGGCGACCTCCGGGAGGAGGGCGAGCGTGAGCGATCCGAGCCCGGGCCCGATCTCGATGACCACGTCGTCCCGGGTCACCTCGGCGACCCTGACGATGCGGCGGACGGTGCCGCCGTCGATGACGAAGTTCTGCCCGAGCTTCTTGGTCGGCCGGATGCCCAGCTTCTCCGCGAGCGCGCGCACTTCGACAGGCCCGAGCAAACTCATGGCATCCAGTGTCCGGCATCGGAGCATGTCCTCTTGCCGTCCGGCTCGCCCGCGCGCGGGCTCATGGGGTGGCAGAGCGGGCTCACCAGGCTCCGAAGACGGTCTCGCCGTTGGCCATGATGGTCGCGGCGAGTTCGGCGACGTCCGTGCCCTTGACCTCGGCCAGGCAGCGCAGGGTCAGCGGGATCAGGTAGGGCGCGTTCGGCTTGCCCCGGTGCGGGGTCGGCGGGAGGTAGGGCGCGTCGGTCTCCACGAGCATGAGCTCGGCGGGGGCCACCCGTGCCGCCTCGCGGAGATATCCCGCGTTCTTGTACGTCACCGGCCCGGAGAATGACATGAAATATCCGGCGTCGGCGCATTTCTTGGCCATCTCGGCGTCGCCGGAGTAACTGTGGAAGACCACGACGTCCGGTGCGCCCTGGTCCGCGAGGACGGCGAGCACGTCGTCATGGGCGTCGCGGTCGTGGATGACCAGCGCCTTGCCGGTCCGCTTGGCGATCTCGATGTGCGCCCGGAAACTCGCGTGCTGGTCGTCGCGGGAGGCCCAGTCCCGGAAGTAGTCGAGCCCGGTCTCCCCCACGGCCCGCACGTACGGCTGCCGCGCCAGCTCCTCGATCTCGGCCAGCACCTCGGGCGTGGCCGCGTGAGCCTCGTTGGGGTGGATGGCCACGCCCGCGTAGACGTCGTCGTGGTCCCTGGCGACCTCGGCGTTCCACCGGGACGAGCGCAGGTCGTATCCGATGGTCACCAGCCGGGCCACGCCGACCAGGCGGGCGTCGGCCAGGATGGCCTCGACCGACGCGCCCGCCGCCTGCGCGGCGAGCGCGACCGGATCACCCGATGACGCCTTGCGGTCGCCCACCATGATGTCGAGGTGACAGTGGCTGTCGAACACCTCGGCGGGCAACGGCTCGGGCATCACGGGAAGTTCCCGGGACATTTCCGCCAGACCTCCTGCCTGATCAGTCGCCGAGGCGGGCCAGCTCTTCGTCGACGACCTTGGGGTCGAGCTTGGTGAAGAGCGGGGTCGGGGGAGCGAGCGGGACACCGGCCCGGATGGGGCGGTGCTCCCAACGCGCGGCGCCGTCGTACGAGCCGGTGATCACGGGATAGTCCGCGCCGCCGTTCTCGTTCACCTCGCGGATCTCCGGCATGCCGGTCCAGACGCCCTCACCGCCGAGCATCTCGAAGATCTTGTTGGACGAGGTGGGCAGGAACGGTGTGAGCAGCGTCTTGGCGTCGTCCACGACCTGCAGCGCGACGTGCAGGATGGACTTCTGCCGGTCGGGATCGTCCTTGATCTTCCAGGGCTCCTGGTCGGCGAGGTACCTGTTGGCCTCGCGGACGACGTCGAACGCCTCGGTCACGGCGTTCTTGAACCGGGAGCGGCCCAGCTCGGCGCCGACCTTGGGGAAGGCGTTCCTGGACAGCTCCAGCATGGCGCGGTCGGCGTCGGTGAGGTCGCCCGCCTCGGGGATGGCGCCGAAGTTCTTGGCGGCCATCGAGATCGACCGGTTGACCAGGTTGCCCCAGGCGGCCACCAGCTCGCCGTTGTTGCGGTTGACGAACTCCGACCAGGTGAAGTCGGTGTCCTGGTTCTCCGGTCCGGCGACGGCGATGTAGTAGCGCAGCGCGTCGGCCGAGTAGCGCTCCAGGAAGTCACGCACGTAGATCACGACCTGGCGAGAGGAGGAGAACTTGCGGCCCTCCATCGTCAGGAACTCGCTCGACACCACCTCGGACGGCAGGGCCAGCTTCCCGAGCGACCCGGGCGTGCCGTTCCGCGCGCCCTCGCCGTTGTAGCCGAGCAGCATGGCCGGCCAGATCTCGGAGTGGAAGACGATGTTGTCCTTGCCCATGAAGTAGTAGGCACGGGCGTCGGGGTTCTGCCACCACTGCCGCCAGGCGTCCGGGTCGCCGCTGCGCCTGGCCCACTCGATGGACGCCGACAGATAGCCGATGACCGCGTCGAACCAGACGTAGAGGCGCTTGTCGTTCCGGTCACGCCAGCCGTCGAGCGGGATCGGCACGCCCCAGTCGAGGTCGCGGCTGATCGCCCGCGGCTGCAGGTCGCCGAGCAGGTTGAGCGAGAACTTCAGCACGTTGGGCCGCCACTCGCCCTGCTTGGACTGCAGCCAGGTGCCGAGCGTGTCGGCGAACGCCGGGAGGTCGAGCATGAAGTGCTCGGTCTCGATGAACGCGGGCGTCTCGCCGTTGATGCGGGACTTCGGGTTGATCAGGTCGATCGGGTCGAGCTGGTTGCCGCAGTTGTCGCACTGGTCGCCGCGCGCCCCGTCGTAGCCGCAGATGGGGCAGGTGCCCTCGATGTAGCGGTCGGGCAGGGTGCGCCCGGTGGAAGGCGAGATCGCCCCCATCGTCGTGCGGGGGAAGATGTAGCCGTTCTTGTGCAGGCCGAGGAAGATCTCCTGGGCCACGGCGTAGTGGTTGTCCGTGGTGGTCCGGGTGAACAGGTCATAGGAGAGGCCCAGGCCGGTCAGGTCCTCGGCGATCACGCGGTTGTAGCGGTCGGCGAGCTGGCGGGCGGTCAGCCCCTCCTTGTCGGCCTGGACCTGGATGGGCGTGCCGTGCTCGTCCGTGCCTGAGACCATCAGCACCTTGTTGCCCGCCATCCGCTGGTAGCGGCTGAAGACGTCGGACGGCACGCCGAAACCTGAGACGTGCCCGATGTGGCGGGGGCCGTTGGCGTAGGGCCACGCGACGGCGGTCAAGATGTGCTGGGACATGGTTCCAAGACTAGAGCCCCGCGCACAGCGTCTCGAACCGATTACGGCTCCGGTTACAGCTCCGGCGACAGGCTCCGCGCGGTACCGGACTCCACGGTCTCCGGGGCTTCGACGGTCTTCTCCGCGATCTTCTCGGCGGTCTTCTCGGCGCTGGACTCGCGGGTGACGGCCTCGGCGGCCTCCTCCGCGGCGGACGCGGCGATGTCGGCCGGGGTCTCCTTCGAGCGGCGGATGCCGAGGATGCTGATGAACAGCGACGCGAAGATGGTCTGGAAGCTCATGACGAACGCGGTCGCCGACGGCACGACCAAGCGCAGCGACTCGGCCGGGATCAGCTCGCCGAAGCCCCTGCCGCCCCAGTGGGCCAGCGAGGCCACCAGACCGACGAGACCGGCGAGGGCGAGCATGCCGCCCGCGACGAGGCCCTTCTCCAGGGAGACGATGTCCACGAGCTTGCGTACCCGCCGGTCTTCGGGGAGGAAGCCCTCCTCCGCGGCGTACACCTTGGTGAACAGGGCGAACAGCACCGCCTGGAAGCCGATCACCACCATGGCGGACGCCCCGACCAGGGTGTCGACGTCGAAGGCGAGCTTGCCGATGTAGACGGGGCCGAAGGTCAGCGCGGCGCCCATGATCAGGCCGATGGCGGTGAGCACCAGGCCGGGGATGAAGAACAGCCACCGCGGGCTGTACAGAAGCAGGAAGCGCAGGTGGCGCCAGCCGTCCCGCCAGGAGCGCAGGTGGGGCGGGCGGGAGCGGCCGTCGGGCGACAGCGTCGTGGGCACCTCGCGGACGTCGAGGCCCTGGAGCGTGGCCTTGACCACCATCTCGGAGGCGAACTCCATGCCGCCGGTCTGCAGGCCGAGCCGGAGGATCGAGTCCCGGCGGAACCCGCGCAGCCCGCAGTGGAAGTCGCCGATGGCGCTCGGGAAGAACAGCCGCCCGACGAAGGACAGGACCGGGTTGCCGAGGTAGCGGTGCAGCGGGGGCATGGCGCCGGGGGCGATCCCGCCCCGGAACCGGTTGCCCATCACCAGCTCACCGCCGGCCCGCAACTCCTCCACGAAAGGCATCAGGTTGGTGAAATCGTACGAGTCGTCGGCATCGCCCATGATCACGTACTTGCCGCGGGCGGCCCGGATGCCTCCGATGAGGGCGTTGCCGTACCCCTTGGCGTCAATGTGGACCACACGCGCCCCGGCGTCGCGGGCGAGCTGCTGCGATCCGTCGGTACTCCCGTTGTCGGCGATCACCACTTCGCCGTCGATGCCGTTCTCTCGCATGCAAGCAAGTGCTTTGCGGACACACGTCTCGACGGTCTCGGCCTCATTGAGGCAGGGCATGACTACGGTCAGTTCCACGTCGCAACCCTTCGTCTACATTTGTGATCGCCCTAAGTAGTCAACCATGATGCCCTCTGCCCGGAGGTGCCCGGGGCAAGTCACCGAAACGGCTGGCATTCTGTAACCATGGTCGCGGTTGCGGAGCCTTCGGCATTAGACGCCCCCCCTGATAGCAGGTGGAAGCGCCTTCTCGCGGTGCTGGGCCGCCACCGGGTCTTCACCGTGGCACTCGGCCTGGCGGCGATCGTGCGGGTCGTCACCATGCTGGGGTTCGGCCCCGCCATGTGGTTCAACGACTCCTACGACTACGTCTCCGTGGCATTGCATCCGCGGCCGCACCCGATCCGCCCGGACGGCTACGGTTTCTGGCTGCTGCTGCTCAAGCCGGTGCACAGTTTCGCGTTCGTCGTCTTCACCCAGCATGTGATGGGTCTGGCGGCGGCCGTAGTTATCTACCTACTTCTGACGAAGAAATTCGGCCTCCCCGGCTGGGGGGCCACGCTCGCGGCCGTGCCCGTGCTGTTCGACGCCTACCAGATCCAGCTCGAACAGCTGATCATGTCGGACTCGATGTTCACCCTGCTGGTGGTGGCGGTCGTCACGCTCGTCCTGTGGCACAGGAAGATGTCGTGGCGGATGGGCGCCGCGGTCGGCGCGCTGCTCGCGCTGACCGCGCTGACGCGCAGCATCGGCCTTCCGATCCTCGCCCTGGTCGTGGTCTACCTGCTGGTCAAGCGGGCCGGATGGAAGCCGATCTCCGCGATGATCGCGGCCTGCGCGCTTCCCGTCGTCGCCTACATGGGGTGGTTCAAGGCGGTCAACGGGCAGTTCGCGATGACCAACAGCGACGGCGTCATCCTGTACATGCGGACCGCCCTGTTCGCCGACTGCCACAAGATGGGCCTCGACAAGCGCAACGAGCTGGAGCTCGCCCTCCTGTGCATCAACACACCCCCCGCCGAACGTGGGCGGACGGCCCAGGCGTACCTGTGGTGGGACGACCAGAACCAGCTCCACGTGTTCGGCTCGGGCATGAAGTTCACCCCGGAGATCAACGCCAACGCGAGCACGTTCGCGAAGAAGGCGATCCTCGCCCAGCCCGGCGACTATCTGGCCGCCGTGGGCAAGGACTTCTTCCGCGCCTTCGGGTGGGGGCGCCCGCTGTTCCCTGACGCCAAGACGTACCTGCAGTACCAGTTCGGCAACTACTACACCCAGAAGCTGCCCGCCTGGACGTCCTATCTCGGCCAGACGGACAGGGACGCCGAGCGGTACGAGAACGGCCCGGCCGCCACCCGCGAGGTGAAGCCGTGGTCGGACATCATGATCGGCTACCAGAAGGTCGTCCGGCTGCCCGGCACCGTGCTCGGGCTGCTCCTGCTGGCCGGCCTGTACGGCGTGGCGGTCCGCTGGCGCAGGCTGGGCGGCCCGGTGCTGCTCCCCTGGCTCTGCGCGGTGGGGCTCGTCCTGGCCCCGGCCGCGACGGCGGAGTTCGACTACCGCTATCTGCTGCCAGCCGTCCCCGTCGCCTGCGTCGCCGCCGCCATCACCCTCGGGCGCCTACGGCTGCCGCGCGGGAAGGCCCGGCCCGCCCCGTAACAGCCGCCCGGTCGCCGCCGTGCCGTCAGGCGCTGTGGATGTGGTTGTAGAGGTCCCGCTTGGAGATGCCGGCGGATTTCGCGACGTCGACGATCGCCTGCTTGCGGGGGACGCCGGTCGCCTCGCGGCGGGCGACCTCGTCGGCGAGGTCCTCGATGTCCGGCGCGGCGGCCTCGGGGGCGTGTCCGGCCACGACGAGCGTGATCTCTCCCCTGACCTCGCCCTCGGCCCACCCGGTCAGCTCGGCCAGCGTGCCCCGCCGTACCTCCTCGTAGGTCTTGGTGAGCTCGCGGCAGACGGCGGCCTGGCGGTCGGCGCCGAACGCCTCGGCCATGGCGGACAGGCAGGAGTGCAGCCGGTGCGGCGCCTCGAAGAACACCATCGTGCGCTCCTCGCGGGCCAGGCCGGCGAGGCGGCGGGACCGCTCACCCGGCTTGCGCGGCGGGAAGCCCTCGAAGCAGAAGCGGTCGCTGGCCAGGCCGGAGATCGCGAGGGCGGTGGTGACGGCGGACGGGCCGGGCAACGCGGTGACGCGCACACCCGCGTCCACGGCGAGCCGGGTGAGCCGGTATCCCGGATCGGACACCCCGGGCATCCCAGCGTCGGTGATCACGAGCACGGTCGCGCCCTGGAGCAGTTCCTCCAGCAGTTCCTTGGAGCGCGCGACCTCGTTGGCGTCGTAGTAGGAGACCACCCGCCCGGTCAGGGTCACGCCGAGGTCGGAGGCGAGGCGTCTGAGCCTGCGCGTGTCCTCCGCGGCGATCACGTCGGCCGTCTCCAGCGCCTCCCGCAGTCGCGGGGAGGCGTCCCCCACCTGGCCGATCGGAGCTCCCGCCAGAATAAGCACGTATCCCACCATATGAAACGTTCATCATTGAAGAGTTGGATGCCGGTAATCGACCCGAACTTCATGGTCGCCGCAGGCACTCGACAGTAGTCTGTCCAGGTGGCCGTGACCGACTTCTCACACCAGGCGTTCGAGCAGCCCGACTCCGACCGGGGCGCCGAAGCGCGGGTGTCCCTGCGGGACCGGCTGGTGCCGCCCATGCCCGGCAGTGCCCTGTGGGGCTGGCTGGGCCCGCTGATCGTGGCGGCGTTCGGCGCGTTCCTGCGGTTCTACCGGCTCGGGACGCCCCATGCGGTCGTCTTCGACGAGACGTACTACGCCAAGGACGCGTACGCCCTGATCAAGAACGGCGTCGACATGCAGTTCGTCGAGAACGCCGACAAGCTGATGTTGGCCGGTAACACCGACATCTTCAAGAAGTGCGGGCAGGCGAGCGAGTGTGCCTCGTACGTGGTTCACCCGCCGCTGGGCAAGTGGCTGATCGGCGCCGGTGAGGCGATCTTCGGTCTCAACCCCTTCGGCTGGCGGTTCGCCGCCGCGCTGATCGGAGCACTGTCGATCTTCATCCTGGCCCGGCTGGCCCGCAGGATGACCCGGTCCACCCTGCTCGGCTGTCTGGCCGGGTTCCTGCTCTCCCTGGACGCGCTGCACTTCGTGCTGTCCCGTACGGCACTGCTGGACATCTTCCTGATGTTCTGGGTCCTGGCCGGGTTCGCCTGCCTGGTGGTGGACCGGGACCGGACGCGGCAGAAGCTGGCCGAGTGGCGCGAGTCCGCCTCCTCACTCGACGTGGGCCCCCGGCTCGGGTGGCGGCCCTGGCGGCTGGCCGCCGGGCTGTGCCTGGGCGCCGGGCTGGCGACCAAGTGGACCACGCTCTTCTTCATCGTCGCCTTCGCGATCATGACGCTGATGTGGGACGCGGGCGCGCGGCGCGCCGTCGGGCTGCGCCGGCCGTACAGCGAGACCTTCCGGCTGGAGTTGCCGCTGGCCACCGCCTGGATGGCCCTGGTCCCGATCATCGTGTACGTGTCGTCCTTCGCCGGGTGGTTCGCCACCGACAAGGGGCACGGCAGAAACTGGGCCCAGGCCACGTCGAGCGGCCCTTTCTACTTCGTCTTCGACTCGTTGCGCTCGTGGGTCGGCTACCAGCACGACGTGCTGAGCTTCCACACCGGCCTGGAGACGCCGCACAACTACCAGTCCGAGCCGTGGAGTTGGCCGCTGCTGCTGCGGCCGGTGGCGTTCTTCTACGAGTCGCCGAAGGGCTGCGGCGCCGACAGCTGCTCGTGGGCCGTGCTCGGCACCGGCACTCCGGTGATCTGGTTCGCCGGCCTCGCCGCCATGATCGGCATGATCGCGTGGTACGTCGCGACCCGTGACTGGCGGGCCGGCGCGATCCTGCTCACCTACGCCGCGGGCTGGCTGCCGTGGTTCTACTACGCGATCACCGACAACCGGACGATGTTCCTGTTCTACGCGCTGCCGATGCTGCCCTTCATGATCATCGCGATCGTGCTGGCCTGCGGCCTGATCATCGGGCCCGCGGACGCGCCGCAACGCCGCCGGGCGGCCGGAGCCGCGGGGGTCGGCCTCTTCGCGCTGCTGGTCCTGGCGAACTTCGCCTGGCTCTACCCCGTCATCGCCGCCGAGGTCATCCCGTACCAGGACTGGTACGACCGGATGCTCTTCCGGAAGGGCTGGATCTGAGCCCCCGTATGGTTGGTCCCGGGGGGTGGTGGCGAGTGACCACGGGTCGTCGCGGACGATGGGGGCAATACGGCAGACTGCGAGTCATGCCCGCACCTGATGTGGCCGCGCTCCTCGCCGAGCTTGAGCGCTCCGAGCCGGCCGCCGCCGAGCCGGCCCGTGTCGCCGTCGAGTGGCTGACGGGCGGCGAGGCGCTGGAGACGATCAGCCAGCTCGATGTGTGCGAGTTCCTCTGGTACACGCTGCCCGTGAAGGTGACGGGCGACCGCCAGGTGATCGCCCGGGCGCTCGGGCGGCTGCTCCTGCTGGGCGGCATGGACCGCTACGCCGCGCTGTGCGACTCCCAGACGACGGCCCAGATCCTGCGTGCGTACGCCCGGGAGGGCGAGGAGGCCGGGACCACGGCCTACCAGCAGGCGCTGGAGGCCACCGGTGTGCTGCCTCCGGACATCACCGAGCTCGCCTGGAGTTCGATCATGGGGCCGGAGGAGCTGGGCGCGCACGTCGCGTGCGCCGCCGCGCTGGAGCTGGCCATCATGTCCGGCGAGCCGGTCGACCGGGAGGCGCTGACCCGGCGCTGGCTGACCTCCCCCCGGTCGGAGCTGGGCGGCGACTGCTGGCTGAACCGGGTCCACGGGGAACGGTTGAACCGCTGGGTTCTCGGCCGGGGCAACGCCCGCAGGGAGCTCGCCCAGCCGTTCGAGGTACGGCTGCACGCCCCCATCCCCGCTCCCGCGGAGCCGCACCTGGAGCCGCTGTGGTGGCTGCTGGGCATGGCCGTCGAGGGGGTGCGGCTGACGGAGAAGTTCAACGTCTCCCGCGCCATGGTGACGGAGTCGGTGGACAGGTTCGGCTGGGACGCCCTCACCACCGGTTCGATCCGGGGCGAGGCGGACGTGCCGACGCTGACCACGCTCAGGGAGATCGCCGTGCACGACCTGCGGGCGCTCCGCCGTACGGGCAGGAAGCTGGTGCTCACCCCGGCGGGACGCGGCCTGGCCCGGCAGTCGGAGAGCCTGTGGACGGCGGCGACGACCGCGCTGCTCGCTCCGGCCAAGGGCGAGCACGACTTCGAGATCTCCGTCCGCGAGGCGGCGCTGATGCTGCTCGCCGACGGTGCCGCCCTGCCGTACGAGGAGTTGCGGGACCGGATCCTGGAGGTCGTCAACGGCGAGGGCTGGCGGTCGGCGGCGGGTGCCCGGGTGGCGCCCCTCGATCTGTCCGCGCCGCTGGGTGAGTTGCAGCGCCGCCTGGACGCCCTCGATCTGCGCGCGGACTGCTCGTGGCGGTCGCCGTGGCAGCTCACCTCGGTGGGCCGGGCGGCGGCGCTGGCCGCGTTGCGCGCCCAGGCGTTGCGGCCCCGCCAGTACGCCGGGATGGGCTGACCGCGGAGCGCGAGTCCGGCTGACAGCGATTCTGACGAGGTTCACGGCGGCGGTCACCCTTTGTGCCGTCCAGCGCGTCCTGGTTAGTACTACTTTGTCGTTGCCACGGAAGGACATCGCATTATGAATCGTCCCCACCATCCCTTGCTCGGCTTGAACCAGCGGAGCCCGGAGATGGTCGCGGAGGAGACGCGCAGGGTGAAGGCCAAGCTGATCAGGATGTACGGCTGGGACGGCTACCAGCGGGTGATGAAGCGGATGGAGTCCGATCTGGCCCGCCTCGAACGTGAGTCGGGCCCGGAGAACTGACGTCTACGTCATCCGGTAGAGCCATTCGGGGCGTCCCACCCCTCCGTACTGCGGGACGCGCCGGACGATCCCGGTCTCGGTGAGATGCTCCAGATAGCGGCGGGCGGTCACCCTGGAGACGCCGATCGCCTCGCCGACGGCGTTCGCCGACAGCCCTTCGCGAGCCTTCCTGAGCTCGCCCGCGACGGCCTCAAGGGTCGCGTGGGACATCCCCTTGGGAAGCGCGGATCGTGCGGCGCCCCGCAGTGTGGCCAGCGCCCTGTCGACCTCGCTCTGCGCGCTCACCTCGCCGCCGCCGGCGACGGACGAGCGGAACCGCGCGTACTGCTGGAGCTTCTCGCGCAGCAGGGCGAACGTGAACGGCTTCAGGAGGTACTGCACCACGCCGATCGAGACCGCCGACCTGACCACGGACAGGTCCCTCGCGGAGGTCACGGCGATGACATCGCAGGAGACCCCGGCCGCGCGGAGCAGCCGGCATACCTCCAGCCCGTGCATGTCGGGCAGGTGCAGGTCGAGCAGCAGCAGGTCCACGCGTTCGCGGCGGAGGAACCGCAGGGCGTCCCCTCCTGAGCGGGCCACTCCCGCGACCCGGAACCCGGGCACCCGTTCCACGTAGAGGCGGTTCGCCTCGGCGGCGACCTCCTCGTCCTCGACGACCAGCACCGAGATCACGCCTCGTCTCCCTTCCGCAGCGGGAGCCGTACGGTGAAGACGGCTCCGTCCTCGTGGGCGACGTCGATCGTGCCGCCGAGGCGGTGGACGGCCTGGCCGACCATGGCGAGGCCGAGCCCGCGCCCGTCTCCCTTCGTGGTCCACCCGCGCCGGAACGCGGCCGCCGCGTCCTCCTCGGCGAGGCCGGGGCCGTTGTCGGCGACGCGCAGCACGCAGCCGCCGTCGTCCATGGTCAGGCGGACCCGTACGCGGGCGGGCCGGGTGCCGGTCGTGGCGGCCGTGGCGGTCGTGGCGGCCTCCACCGCGTTGTCGATCAGGTTGCCGAGGATCGTCACCAGGTCGCGGCCGTCCAGGCCCGCGTCGTCCAGCTCGCCGTCCAGCTCGCTGTCCGGGCTGATGGACAGCTCGACGCCGCGCTCGGCCGCCTCGGCGGTCTTGCCGAGCAGGAGGGCCGCGAGCACGGGCTCCCGTACGGAGCCGACGACGCGGTCGGCGAGCTGCTGCGCGGCGCGCAGCTCCGCGGTGGCGAACTCGACGGCCTGCTCGGCCCGGCCCAGCTCGACCAGCGTGACCACGGTGTGCAGCCGGTTGGCCGACTCGTGCGCGGCCGAGCGGAGCGACTCGGCGAAGCCGCGCACCGCGTCGAGCTGGCCGCTGAGCGCCTGGAGCTCCGTGTGGTCCCGCAGAGTGACGACCATGCCGAGTGACCCGCGGCCGGATCGCACCGGTGCCGCGTTCACGACGATCACCCGGTCCCGCGTCAGGTGGATCTCGTCGGTGCGCCGCTCGCCCGCGCCCAGCATCGCGGTGAACGCGGGGTCCAGGCCCAGGTCGCTCACCTTGCGGCCCTCCGCGTCGCCGGGAAGGCCGAGCAGCTCCCGGGCGCCGTCGTTGCACAGGGTCAGCGTGCGGTCGTCGTCGACGAGCAGCAGGCCCTCGCGTACGGCGTGCAGGATCGCGGTGTGGTGCTCGTAGATGCGGCTCAGCTCGTCCGAGGCCAGCCCCCGCGTCTGCCTGCGCAGCCGGGCGGCGACCAGGGCGGTGCCCGCTCCCCCGACGGACATGCCGAGCAGGATCGTCAGCCCGGCCACCGCGACCTGGTCGCGCAGCCGATCGCTGATCTTGTCGAGCGTGATGCCCGCGCTGACCAGGGCCCGGACCTCGCCGTGGGCGTCCCGGACCGGGGTGACCGCGCGGACGGAGGGGCCGAGCGTGCCGGTGTAGGTCTCGGTGAACGTACGGCCGGCCAGCGCGGGGCCGATGGTGCCGAGGAACATGCCGCCGATCTGGCTGGGCTTCGGGTGGGTGTACCGGCGGCCCGAGGTGTCCATGATCGTGATGAAGTCGACGCCGACCTCCCGCCTGACCCGCTCGGCGTACGGCTGGAGCGCGCCGGTGGGGGCCGGGTCGTCGAGCGCGGCCAGGACGGACGGCGAGTCGGCCACGCTGATCGCGACCGAGCGGGCGACCCGGGTCGCGTCGTCGGTGAGCAGGTCGCGGGTGTGGGCGAAGGCGAGGGCGGTGCCCGCCGCCACCGTGACGCCGACGACCACGGTCTGGAGCAGCAGGATCTGCCCGGCGAGGCTCCATCGTCTGAGGGGAGACCGTCTGGGGGGCGACGTCCTCGTCATCTGCCTCGTCTCGCTCCCGTGAGGTCGTTTCGGTGATGAACGAAATGTACGCAATAGTGACCCGGCGTCACACCCCCGGCGCATAGTCACGCCACCGAAAGTCTTTCTTGGACCTCTTCCCGTACAAGGGGGTCGCGTGGCCGCATCCGCGCCTCAGGTGAGCCGGGACCGCACCCGGTACCTGTATCTCGCCGTCATCGTCGCCGTACTGGCCGGCATCGCCGTGGGACTTCTCGCCCCGGAGCTGGGCAAGGAGTTGAAACCGCTCGGCACGGCTTTCGTGGGCCTGATCAAAATGATGATCAGCCCGATCATCTTCTGCACGATCGTGCTCGGGGTCGGCTCCGTCACCCAGGCGGCGCGGGTCGGCAAGGTCGGCGGGCTCGCCGTCGGCTACTTCCTGGTCATGTCCACGGTGGCCCTCGCCATCGGCCTGGTCGTCGGCAACCTGCTGCATCCGGGCGAGGGCCTCGCGCTGACCGACGACCTGCGCAAGGCCGCCGAGACCGAGGCCGCCAAGGGCGGGGAGAGTGACACCACGTCGTTCCTCCTGGGGATCATCCCGGCGACGCTCGTGTCGGCGTTCACCGAGGGCCAGGTGCTGCAGACGCTGCTGGTCGCGCTGCTCGCGGGCTTCGCGCTGCAGGCCATGGGCGGGCGGGCCGCGCCGATCCTGGCCGGGATCGGTCACATCCAGCGGCTGGTCTTCCGCATCCTCGCCATGATCATGTGGGCCGCCCCGGTGGGCGCGTTCGGCGCGATGGCGGCGGTTGTGGGGGCGACCGGCGTAGACGCGCTGACGAGCCTCGCCGTCATCATGACCGGGTTCTACGCGACCTGCGTGCTGTTCGTCTTCGTCGTGCTGGGGCCGCTGCTCTGGATGGTCGCACGGGTCAACATCCTCGCGCTGCTGCGTTATCTCGGCCGGGAGTTCCTGCTCATCCTGTCGACCTCCTCCTCCGAGTCGGCCCTGCCCCGGCTGATCGCGAAGATGGAGCATCTCGGGGTGAGCCGCCCGGTGGTCGGCATCACCGTGCCCACGGGGTACTCGTTCAACCTCGACGGGACCGCCATCTACCTGACCATGGCGACGCTTTTCGTGGCCAGCGCCACAGGGGCGCCGCTGGCGCTGGGTGAGCAGATCTCGCTGCTGATCTTCATGATCATCGCGTCGAAGGGCGCGGCGGGTGTCACCGGCGCCGGCCTGGCCACCCTGGCCGGCGGCCTCCAGTCACACCGGCCCGACCTGGTGGACGGCGTCGGCCTGATCGTCGGCATCGACCGCTTCATGTCCGAGGCGCGTGCCCTGACGAACTTCGCGGGCAACGCGGTGGCCACCGTACTGATCGGGACCTGGACCGGCGAGTTCGACCGCGAGCGGGCCGGGGAGGTGCTGGCCGGCCACGTGCCGTTCGACGAGACGACCCTGCTGGACGAGGAGAGCGGCGCCGGACCCGACGGCGACGACGGGCACGGCGGAGGGGACGGCGGCGACGCGCCGGCCGGGAACCATCCTTCCGGCGCGCTGACCCCCGCCTGACCGCTCACTCCGCGGCGATCGATCCCGGGGAGATCGGGAAGTGACAGGCCACCTGGCGGCCCGCGACGGAACGCAGCGCCGGACGTTCGGTACGGCACAGCGCCTGGGCCGCCGGGCACCTCGGGTGGAAGGAGCAGCCGTTCGGCCGGTCGATGGGGCTCGGGACGTCCCCGGTCAGGACGACGCGCTCACGGCGCGGGGCGCCCGACCCGTCGTCGATCTCCGGGACGGCCGACAGCAGGGCGTTGGTGTAGGGGTGGGCGGGCGCCGCGTAGAGCTCCTCGGCCTCGGCCACCTCGACGACCTCGCCGAGGTACATCACCGCGATCCGGTCGGACACGTGCCGCACCACGCCAAGGTCGTGGGCGATGAAGACGTAGGTGAGGCCCAGCTCCTCCTGCAGGTCGGCGAAGAGGTTGAGCACCTGGGCCTGCACCGACACGTCCAGCGCGGAGACCGGCTCGTCGGCCACGACCAGCTTCGGGTTGAGCGCGATGGCGCGGGCGATGCCGATGCGCTGGCGCTGCCCGCCGGAGAACTCGTGCGGGTAGCGGTCCAGGTGCGCCCGTGCCAGACCCACCAGGTCGAACAGCTCGGCGACGCGGTTCCTGATCGCCGCCGCGTCGCCGTACCCGTGGATGCGCAGCGGCTCGGCGACCGCGTCGCCCGCGGTGCGGCGCGGGTTGAGCGAGGCGTAGGGGTCCTGGAAGACCAGCTGCATGGCGGGCCGCAGCGGGCGGAGCCTGCGGCGGGAGAGACTCGTGATGTCCTGTCCCTGGAACTCCACCGTGCCCGACGTGAGGTCGGTCAGCCTGACCAGGCAGCGCCCCAGCGTGGACTTGCCGCATCCGGACTCGCCGACCACGCCGAGCGTCTCGCCGCTCACGACCTCCAGAGAGACCCCGTTGACGGCCTGTACGGCACGGCCGCCGCCCGCGCGGAAGTGTTTGACCACGTCCGTGGCCGAAAGCAGGGTGCTCATCGCATCCTCTCCTCTTCTGGCAGCCAGCAGGCGTCGAGATGGCCGGACTCCCCTGTCAGCGGCGGGACCTCGACGCAGGCGGCGAAGCTGTGGACGCAGCGGTCGGCGAACGGGCAGCCCCGCTCCGCCGCGCCCGGGGTTCCCGGGATGGTCGGGAGGCGGCGCGCGCGGGCACCGCGGACGCGGGGCACGGAGTCGAGCAGCCCCCAGGTGTAGGGGTGGCGGGGGCCGTGGAAGACCTCACGACGGGTGCCGCGCTCGACGGCCCGCCCGCCGTACATGACCAGGACCTCGTCGGCGATCTCCGACACCACTCCCATGTCATGGGTGATCATGACGACGGCCGAGCCGTACTCCGTACGCAGACGCCGCATGAGGTCGAGGATCTGCGCCTGCGTGGTGACGTCGAGCGCGGTCGTCGGCTCGTCCGCGATGAGCAGGGCGGGGTTGCACGACAGGGCCATCGCGATGACGGCCCGCTGGCGCATGCCGCCCGAGAACTCGTGCGGGTAGGCGTCGACACGCTGCTCGGGGGCCGGGATGCCGACCTCGCCGAGGAGCGTGATCGCCCGGTCGCGGGCCGCGCGTTTGGAGACCTTCTCGTGGGCGCGGATCTGCTCGGCGATCTGCCAGCCGATCGTGTACACGGGAGTGAGCGCGGTCATCGGGTCCTGGAAGATCATCGCGATCTCGCGTCCCCGGATCGCGCGCATCTCGGCGTTCTTCAGCGTGAGCAGGTCACGACCACGGAAGACCACGCTTCCCGAGATCTCCGCACCCGGGGTGCGGATCAGGCCCAGCACGCCGAGCATCGACACGCTCTTGCCCGAGCCCGACTCCCCCACCACGCCCAGCACCTCGCCGGGCCGTACGGAGAAGGACAGCCCGTCGACGGCGGTGAAGCCGCCGAAGCGGATCCGGAGGTCACTGACCTCAAGCAGCGGTTCAGGCACGGCGCACCCTCGGGTCGAGCCGGGCGTACAGGACGTCCACCACGGCGTTGGCCAGCACGACGAAGAAGGCCGCGTACAGGACGGTGCCCATGATCACGGGCAGGTCGAGGTTCTGCAGCGCCTGGTAGGTGAGCTTGCCGACCCCCGGAAGGCCGAAGACCACCTCGGTCAGCAGCGCCGCCCCGCCGACCAGCGCCCCGAAGTCCAGGCCGAACAACGACACGATCGGGATCAGCGAGCAGCGCAGCGCGTGTTTGATGAGGATCCGCCGCTCCGACAGGCCCTTGGCGCGGGCGGTACGGACGTAGTCCTCGTTCAGCGCGTTGATCAGCTCACCGCGCAGCAACCTGGCGTAGATCCCGGCGTACAGCAGGGCCAGCGTGAGCCAGGGGAAGAGCAGATGCAGCGCCCACTGGCCGACGCCCTGGGATATCGGCACGTAGCCCAGCGGCGGCACCCAGGAGAAGACCGAGTCGTGCAGTTCCTTCTGGGTGATCAGGTTGACGACCTCGCCCAGCCAGTAGACCGGGAGCGAGACGCCGAAGACGCCGAGGAGCATGACCAGCGGGTCGACCACGGTGCCACGCATGGCGCCGGCGAGGGTGCCCATGGCCACGCCCAGCACCATCCAGATCACCGCCGCGCCCACGACGAGCGAGAGCGTGACGGGGACCGCGTCGATGATCTGCGGGATCACGAGTGTGCCCCGGTTCACGAACGAGGTCAGGTCGTGGGAGACGAACAGGTGCTTCATCATCATCGCGTACTGCACCGGCAGCGGCCGGTCGAAGCCGAACGACGCGCGGACCTGCGCCAGCGTGGCGGGGTCGGCGTTCTTGCCCGCGATGCGGGCGGCCGGGTCCACGCCGGGGGTGGCGAAGAAGATGAGGAAGACCAGCACGCTGATCGCGAACAGGACGAGCACGGCGGCGCCGAAACGCCGCAGGATGTAACCGACCATCAGGCGCCTCCCCGCAGCCGGGCGTTCGGGTCGAGCGCGTCGCGCACGCCGTCGCCGAGGACGTTGAGGGCGACGGCGGTCAGCCCGACGCACAGGCCGGCCGCGATCGTGATCACGGGCCGGGTGTAGAGCAGGGCGAGACCGTCGTTGATGATCGTCCCCCAGCTCGCGTCGGGGGACTGCACGCCCACCGACAGGAACGACAGGGCCGACTCCGTCAGCATGTTGAGCGCGGTCATCAGCGGCAGGAACACCACGACCGTGGGCAGCACGTTCGGCAGCACCTCACGGCGCATGACGCGCAGGTCGGAGGCGCCCAGGCCGACGGCCGCGTGCAGGAACTCCTTGTTCCGCAGCGCCATCACCTGGCCGCGCAGCGGCCTGGCCACGTAGGGGACGTAGATCAGCGCGATGATGACGACGGGAAGCGCGAGGCTGCCGGCGTCGATGTGGATCGGGCCCAGGTGCAGTCCGCTGGTGAGCAGCACCACCGACAGGCAGATCGCCAGCAGGTAGACGGGGAAGGCCCAGATCACGTCGAAGAAGCGGGAGAGCACCGCGTCGATCCAGCCGCCGAAGTATCCGGCCAGCACGCCGAGCACCGTGGCCAGCGTGCAGCACAGCACCGCCGAGGACAGGCCGATCAGCAGGCTGTTGCGCCCGCCGTACAGGAGCCTGGCCATCACGTCGCGGCCCTGGTTGTCCGCGCCCAGCAGGTAGTGGCCCGGGTCCCAGGTGGGGCCGATGGGGGTGACCCCCAGGCCGAGCCCCTCCGTGCTCTGGGCCAGGACCGGCACCTGCTGCCCGTTCACGATCGTGGTGGCCGAGGCGCCCGAGGTGAAGGGGTCGGTGTGCGCGACCAGGTTCGCGTAGACGGGCGCGAGCACGCAGGCCAGCACGATGAGCAGCAGCCCGACCCCGGCGATCATCGCCGGGCGGTTGCGCCGCAGCCGGCCGAGCGCTCGCCGCCACGGCCCGGCGGACGGTCGGACCGCCTGCCGGGCCGCCTGCGGAGCCGAGTCCTTGACCGCGGTGGTCACTTGACCCACATCTGGTCGAGCAGCGCGTGGAACTGCGCGTGGAACTGGTAGTTGCCGACGTTCTTGGAGACGAAGTCGATCTGCTTGGGGTTGAACAGGGGGATGATCGGGCCCTTCTTCATCAGCTCCCTGTCGAGCTCGCCCCAGAGCTTGCCCGCGGCGGCGGTGTCGGTCTGGTCCAGCGTCATGGCCTGGGCGATCTTGGCGTCGTTGTCCTTGTCGCAGAAGCCGGAGATGTTGATGCTGGCGTCGCTTCCCTCACGGAACGAGGCGCAGGAGAGCAGGACGTTGATGAAGTTCGAGGCCGCGGGATAGTCGGCGTACCACTGGGAGACGCTGAGCTGGACCTTGTTCTTGCTGTTCTGGATGTAGGTGAAGTGGATGTTGGTCGAGATGACCTTCAGCTTGGCCTGGTAGCCGATCTGCTCCAGCACGCTCCTGCTGTACTCGCCGATCTGCTTGCTCACGTCGTCGTCGGCGACCACGATGGCGACCTCCTGGCCCGCCGTGCCCGACCGCTGGACCAGGTCCTTGGCCTTGGCGAGGTCCTGCTGCGGGAAGTCGCAGAAGTCGGCGTGGCCGGGGAAGGCCGGAGGCAGGATCGTGCAGGCCGGCTGCGCCACGTTGGCGCCGCCGAACATCTTCACCATGGCGTTCTTGTCGAACGCCCACTGGAGCGCCTCCCTGGCCTCGGGCTTGTCGAAGGGCGCCAGGTTGACGTTGACCGGGATGTACCAGAAAGCGGCGAGCGGGTTCACGTGCGCCTGCTCCGCGTACGTGGTGCCGATCTCGGTGAGCCGGTCCGCGGGCAGCGGGTCGAAGATCCAGTCGGCCTGGCCGTTCTGGACCGCGGTGACCGCACCCTCGGGAGTGAGACCGTAGTTGTACTCGATCTCGTCCGGGTAGCCCTGCGGCTGCGCGTCGCGGGACCACTCGGTGAAGTGGGGGTTGCGGACCAGCTTCATCTGCTTGTTCGGGTTGTAGGACTCCACCTTGTACGGCCCGGTGCCCGGGATCGGGGTCGTGCCCTGGTCCTTGCCGGGGGTGCCCTTCGGCAGCACGACGGCGTGCGGCAGGGCCAGCTTCTGGAGGAACTCCGAGTCGGGCGCGACCAGGTTGATCGTGACCGTGTTCGCCGCCGCGTCGGCCACGACACCCTTGTCGAGGGTGCAGCCCGCCGGCTTCTTCACGCAGTCGGCCGCACCGACGATCCCGGCGTAGAAGGTGCCCGACGTCGGGCCGGAGACCCGGAAGATCCGCTGGAACGAGGCCACGACGTCGTCGACCGTGACCGGGTCGCCCGTGGCGAACGTGACGCCCTGGCGCAGCTTGAAGGTGTAGGACGTGCCGTCCGCGCTGACCTGCGGCATCTGCTCGGCGAGGTCGGGAACGATGTCGTACGACGCCTTCCCGCCGACCTTCCTGAAGGAGACCAGGCCGTCGTAGAGGGCCTGGAAGATCTGCCAGTTGCCGTTGCTGTAGTTGATGTGCGGGTCGAGCGTGCCGTCGCCCGCCTTGGCCAGCAGGCGGAGCGTGCCGCCCTTGTGCTGCTCCTGGAATCCGGCGGCGGCCTGGGCCGGCTGCGACGCCGTACCCGTCGCGGGGGCGGTGGCGCCGCCGCCCGAGCAGGCGGTGGCGGCGACGGCCAGCAGTGCGGCGCCGGCGATGACGGTGATGCGCTTCATTCGGAGATCCCTCATGATCAGTCGGTGGAGTCGAGGAAGCCGCCAACGACCTGGAGGTAGAGCTCTTCCTCTTCGATGTGCGGCATGTGACTGGACTGCTCGAACAGCTCCCAGCGGACGTCGGGGATGCGGTCCGCGAAGGGCTGCACGGTGCGAGGGGTGGCCTCGTCGTGTCGACCGGAGACGAGCAGGGTGGGGGCGGCGATCCTGTCGAGCCGGTCGATGACCGACCACTCCTTCAGGGTGCCGATGACGTGGAACTCGCTGGGCCCGTTCATGGTGTGGTACACCGTCGGGTCCGCGACGGTCTTGGCGTCGCTGGCGAGCACCTCCGGCGGGTTGGGCACGATCGTGCAGACGTGGCGTGCGTTGAAGACCTTCTCCGCCGCCCGGTATTCGGGACTGTCCGTGGTGCCGGCCGCCTCGTGCTCGCGAAGCGCGCGCTCCACGTCCTGCGGCAGCTCGGACCGCAGCCGGTCGCACTCCTCGCGCCACAGCTCCATCGAGGCCGGCGAGTTGGCGATGACCAGGCCGCGCAGCCCGGACGGCACGCGTACGGCGTGCTCGGCGGCCAGCATGCCGCCCCAGGACTGACCGAGCACGTGGTACCGCCCGGCGATGCCGAGGTGGGCCAGCAGGTTGTCCAGCTCGTCGAGGAAGAGCTGGACGGTCCAGAAGTCGGCGCCCTTCTCCGGCAGGTGTGTCGAGAGCCCCACGCCGATCTGGTCGTAGTGGACGACGGCCCGGTCCTGCTCGGCCAGGCGCGCGATCCGCAGGGTGTAGTCGTGGGCCGCGCCCGGCCCCCCGTGCAGCACCACGAGGGGCGCCTTCGGCGACGCGAGATCGCCGGTCACCCGGTACCAGGTCTGCCACTCGCCGAAGGGGGCGAGCCCCTGCTCGGTCGGTTCGGGAATGGCCAACGCACAACCTCCGGGGGTACGGGGGACGGGATGGGACGAGATGTCGCTAGATGAGACAGATGTCCGTTGTCTGGACAGCATATGGATAAATGGCCTGGACACAATACCTTTTTGGAAATCCGCCGGTTGGGTAAGGTGCGGTTCACGCCATGCCCCCAGAAAGGACCCTTCCCTGAGCGCCCGGATCCCGGCCGAGGAACCCCCGCCGACGCACCAGCGGTCCCAGCAGCACCTCCACCAGCACGACCCGCGGTCAGTGACACCGCAGGTGACACAGCAGGCGGCCGACACCGCTCCACCGGCGGACGACCTGGCCCGCGTGCTCGGCCAGGCGCTCGACGGCAACGCACCCGCGAGCCTGCTCGGCCCCGTGCGCGTGCCGTCCGTGGCGACCGAGGTGGCCGACCGCCTCATGACCGCCATCGCGATCGGCGACTACCTTCCCGGCGAGCGCCTGCCCGGCGAGCGGGAGCTGGCGACCCTTCTCGACGTCAGCCGGGCCACGATCCGCGAGGCCGTCGGACGCCTGCAGGCCGTCGGCATCGTCGAGATCAGGCGCGGCCGCACCGGCGGCGCCTACGTGCGCACGAGCTGGACCGAGGCGACCGCCGCCGCGGTCAGGCGCACGCTCGTGCCGCGCTGGCCGGAGCTGGAGCAGCTCTTCGACCTGCGCGGCCTGGTCGAGGGCATGGCGGCCAGGGCCGCGGCGCAGCGCCGTGGGGACCCGGACCTGGAGGCGATGCGGGTCGCGCTCGACGCCTACGCCGGGGCGTCCAGCCTCCGCGAGGAGCAGGCGGCCGACGCGGCGTTCCACGCGGCCGTGGTCACCGCCGCGGGCAACCCCCAGATCAACGCGCTCAGCCGCGACCTGCTGATGCGGGTCAGCCTCGGCTTCCCGACCGAGCCGTACGGCGAGGACGACCCGGAGACCTACCGTCAGGCCCTGAACGAGCACCGCGCGCTGTACGAGGCGATCTCCGCGAGGGACGCCGAACGGGCCGGGTCCATCGCGGAGCGCCACTTCACCATGACGGCGGACGTGATCAGGGCGATGCTCGAACGCGGCCTCAACGACTCGCGAGATAGCTGATCAGCGTCCTGACCATCGCCCCGGTGGCCCCGGCGGGGCCGAGGTCGGTGGCCTTGTCCAGGTAGGCCGTGGTCGCGAAGTCCAGGTGCGCCCAGGGGACACCGCCGGTGAAGTTCTCCAGGAACAGCGCGGCCAGGATCACGTCGGCGTGCGCGCCCCCGTCGTTCTTGAAGTCGGCCACGTCGGACCTGATCCGCTCCAGGTAGGGACGCCACATCGGCATCTCCCACAGGGGCTCACCCTGCTGCTCGCCCGCCGCCGTGATCGCGCCGATCAGCGCCCGGTCGTTGCCGAGGACGCCGGTGATGTCCTCGCCCAGCGCGTGCATGACCGAGTACGTGAGGGTGGCGGCGTCGATGATCGCGTCCGGGCGGCGCTCGGCGAGGTAGGCCAGGGCGTCGGCCAGGACCAGCCGCCCCTCGGCGTCGGTGTCGGCGACCTCGGTGGTGATGCCGTTGCGGTGCCGCAGGACGTCGCCGGGGCGCGTCGCCGACCCGCTGACCATGTTCTCGGCCGCGGGGACGACCGCGAGGACGCCGGTCGGCAGGCCGAGCCGGGCCGCCGCCCGGACCACCGCGAGCATCGTGGCGCCGCCCGCCATGTCGCTCTTCATCGTCGCCATGGCCTTCTGGCTCTTGATCCCGAGGCCGCCCGCGTCGAAGGTGATGCCCTTGCCGGCCAGGCCGACGACCCCGCTCTTCCCGTCGCCGGGGTAGCTCACCTCGATCAGGCAGGGCGGGTTGGCGCTGGCCGCGCCGACGCCGAGGATGCCGCCGAAGCCACCCTCGCGCAGCTCGTCGGCGCCGAGGACGCGGACGTCCAGCCCCGCCTCCTCGGCCATCTCCACGGCCCTCTGGGCCAGGGTCATCGGGACCAGGTCCCCGGCGGGGGTGTTGACCAGGTCGCGGGTGAACGTCACGGCCTCGGCCACCACCTCGGCCCGCGCGACCGCGTCCCGGTTCTCCGGACCGAGCAGGACCAGGTGTCCGACGGACCGGTTCTCGGGTGCGCTCTTGTAGCCGTCGAAGCGGTAGCCGCCGAGGCGAACGCCTTCGACGACCGCCCCGGGGTGCGGCAGCGCGACCGCGACCGTGTCGAACCCGGCCATCCTGGGCGCCGCGTGCCCCACCGCCCGCCGTACGGCCTGCTCGTCGGCGTCGGGCGCAAGGCCGATCAGCAGGAGCGCCCCCGCCTGGAACGGGTCACCCGCGCGGCGCGGCAGCAGGAGCTCCTCGCCTGGCCGCCCGGTGAATCCGGCGAGCCGGAGCTCGAACCCCAGGTCCTCGCCGGCGGACGCGGGCAGGACGAGCAGGTCGGCACGCACCTCGGTGGGCGCGTGCGGGGAGAAGGACACCTCCATGAGGCACTCCTAACGGGGTCAAACGTCTTAAAAGGTCCGTCGAGTGAACCATAAAGACATCCCCGCTGACCAGGCACCCCCTCACAAACGCGTACGGCTCCCGCCCGGTGAGGGGTGGGAGCCGTACGAAAAGGGTGGAGCGGGGATCAGACCTGGCCGGCCTTCTCCAGGGCGCTGCAGCAGGTGTCCACCATCAGGCGGGTCACCACGTAGGGGTCGACGTTCGCGTTCGGGCGGCGGTCCTCGATGTAGCCCTTGCGCTCGATCTCGACCTGCCACGGGATGCGGACCGAGGCGCCGCGGTCGGAGACGCCGTAGCTGAACTTGTTCCACGGAGCGGTCTCGTGGTGGCCGGTGAGGCGGTCCTCGATGCCGTGGCCGTAGTTCTGCACGTGCTCCATGGCCTTCTCGGCCAGGGCCTCGCAGGCGGTGATGATCGGCTCGTACGACTCGCGCATCGCCTTGGTGGAGAAGTTGGTGTGCGCGCCGGCGCCGTTCCAGTCACCCTTCACCGGCTTGGCGTCGAGCGTGGCGGCGATGCCGAAGTCCTCGGCGACGCGGTACAGCAGCCAGCGGGCGATCCACATGTGGTCGCCGGCCTCTACCGGGCCGAGCGGGCCCACCTGGAACTCCCACTGGCCGGGCATGACCTCGGCGTTGATGCCGGAGATCTCCAGGCCGGCGGCCAGGCACAGGTCGAGGTGCTTCTCGACGACGTCGCGTCCGAAGACCTCGTCGGCGCCGACGCCGCAGTAGTAGCCGCCCTGCGGGGCCGGGAAGCCGCCGATCGGGAAGCCGAGCGGGCGGCCGTCCTGGAAGAAGGTGTACTCCTGCTCGATGCCGAACCAGGACTCCTGGTCGGCGAACCGCTCGGCCACCTCGGTGAGGAGCGCGCGGGTGTTGCTGGAGTGCGGCGACATGTCCGGGTTGAGGACCTCGCACAGCACCAGCACGTTGTCACCGCCGCGAATCGGGTCGGGGCAGGTGAACACCGGCTTGAGCACGCGGTCGGAGGAGTGGCCCCCGGCCTGGTTGGTGCTGGATCCGTCGAAGCCCCAGGTCGGGAGTTCCGCGCCGTCCTTGAGGACACGCGTCTTGGACCTGAGCTTCGCCGTGGGCTCCGTGCCGTCGATCCAGATGTACTCAGCCTTGTAGCTCACGTCGATCCCTTCACGAGCGTGCGTTTCATCGCCACGCCCGAGAATGCCAACGGACCGTTTCGGAGCTTTTGCCCGTATGTGAACGGGATGTTAATCCGGTTCCGGGTTCTCGAATCCGACCACGAGCTCACCAGCCGCCACACCGACCCTGATCGTCGCGCCGTCCTGGACGTCTCCCGCGAGCAGTGCCCGGCCGATCCGCGTCTCCACCTCGCGCGAGATGAACCGCCGCAGCGGGCGCGCGCCGTACACCGGGTCGTAGCCCTCCTGGGCGATCAGGCGGCGGGCCTCCTCGGTGACCTCCAGCGTCATCCGGCGGTCGGCCAGTCTGAACCTGATCTCGCCGAACATCAGGTCGACGATCCGCTCGATCTCCGCCTCGGTCAGCGGCTTGAACAGCACGATGTCGTCCACCCGGTTGAGGAACTCGGGGCGGAAGTGCCGCCGCAGCGCCGCCATCACCTGGTCCCGGCCCTCGGGCTTGATCTCCCCGCTGGGGGTCACCCCTTCGAGCAGGTACTCCGACCCGATGTTCGAGGTCATGATGATGACGGTGTTCCTGAAGTCGACCGTACGGCCCTGCGCGTCGGTCAGCCGTCCGTCGTCGAGCACCTGGAGCAGCGTGTTGAACACGTCCGCGTGCGCCTTCTCGATCTCGTCGAAGAGCACCACCGAGTACGGCTTGCGCCGTACGGCCTCGGTGAGCTGGCCGCCCTCCTCATAACCGATGTAACCGGGAGGGGCGCCGACGAGCCGGCTCACGGTGTGCCGCTCCTGGTACTCGCTCATGTCGACCCGGACCATGTTGTCCTCGGTGTCGAAGAGCGCCGCGGCCAGGGCCTTGGCCAGCTCGGTCTTGCCGACGCCGGTCGGCCCGAGGAAGATGAACGACCCGATCGGCCGGCGCGGGTCCTTGATGCCCGACCTGGCACGGATGACGGCGTCGGCGACCAGCTGCACGGCCTCGTCCTGGCCGATGACACGCTCGTGCAGGATGTCGTCCAGGCGGAGCAGCTTCTCCCGCTCGCCCTCCTGGAGGCGGCTGACCGGGATGCCCGTCCAGCGCGCGACGATCGCCGCGATCTCCTCCTCGGTCACGACCTCGCGCAGCAGCCGGCTCCTGCCTTGCTTGGCCTCCAGCTGCTCCTCCTCCGCGGCGAGCCGCCGGGCCAGTTCGGGCAGCCTGCCGTGGCGCAGTTCGGCGGCGCGGTTGAGGTCGTAGCTGCGCTCGGCCACCTCGGCCTCGCGGCGTACCGCCTCGATCTCCTCACGCAGGCCCTGCACCTTGCGCAGCGCGTGCCGCTCGGACTCCCACTGCGCCCGCATCGCGTCGGCCTCGGCCCGCAGGTCGGCCAGCTCCTTGCGCAGGTCCTCCAGCCGGGTACGGCTGGCGGGGTCCGTCTCCTTGGCGAGCGCCGCCTCCTCGATCTCCAGCCGCATCACCCTGCGGGTCAGCTCGTCCAGCTCGGCCGGCATCGAGTCGATCTCGGTACGGAGCATCGCGCACGCCTCGTCGACGAGGTCGATGGCCTTGTCCGGGAGGAAGCGATCGGAGATGTACCGGTGGCTGAGGACGACCGCGGCGACCAGCGCGCCGTCCTGGATCTTCACGCCGTGGAACACCTCCAGGCGTTCGCGCAGCCCGCGGAGGATGGAGATGGCGTCCTCGACGGACGGCTCGTCGACGAGCACCGGCTGGAACCTGCGTTCCAGGGCCGCGTCCTTCTCGATGTGCTTGCGGTACTCCTGCAGGGTCGTCGCGCCGATCATGTGCAGCTCGCCGCGGGCGAGCATCGGCTTGAGCATGTTCCCCGCGTCCATCGCGCCCTCGGTGGCGCCCGCGCCCACGACGGTGTGCAGCTCGTCAACGAACAGGAGGATCCGCCCTTCGGCCGCCTTCACCTCGCCGAGCACGGCCTTGAGTCGCTCCTCGAACTCGCCGCGGAACTTGGCCCCGGCGATGAGCGCGCCCATGTCCAGGCTGAAGATCGTCTTGTCGCGCAGGCCCTCCGGCACGTCGCCGCGGACGATCCGCTGCGCCAGCCCCTCGACGATCGCCGTCTTGCCGACGCCGGGGTCACCGACGAGGACCGGGTTGTTCTTCGTCTTCCTGGACAGGATCTGGACCACCCTGCGGATCTCGCTGTCCCTGCCGATGACCGGGTCCAGCTTGTCCGCCGCCGCGTCCGCGACCAGGTCGCGGCCGTACTTCTCCAGGGCCTCGTACGCGCTCTCGGGCGTGGCGGAGGTGACCCGCTGGTGGCCGCGGATGTCGGTGAGGGCCTGCAGGAATCGCTCCCGGGTGAGGCCCTGCTCGCGCAGCAGGCGGCCCGCCGGAGTCTCCGGGCCCTCGTCGATCAGCGCGAGCACCAGGTGCTCGACCGACACGTAGTCGTCCTTGAGCCGTCCGGCCTCCCGATCGGCGGCGTCGAGCACCCGGGACAGCCGCTGGGTGACGAAGACCTGCCCCGGGGTCGTGCCCGGCCCGCTCACCGAGGGGCGGCGGCCCAGATTCTCCTCCAGTTCCGTACGCAGCTTGCCGGGGTCGGCCCCGGCCCGGGACAGGAGGCGCGGCACGAGGCCCTCGGGCTGCGTGAGCAATGCCAGCAGGAGATGCTCGCCGTCGACCTCGGTCTGCCCGAGGCGCACCGCCACGGCCTGAGCGTCGTTCAGGGCCTCTTGCGACTTCTGGGTCAGCCTGTTCGGGTCCATGATCAACCTCCGGTCGTACGCGAGCGGGCTCGCAGGGCGGCCTCCAGTTCGGCCACGCGATCGAGCAGGTCGATCACCAGGCCGACCGAGGCGTAGTTGACGGCGAAACCGGCGCGCAGCCGCTGGATCCGGGCGACCACGGCGAGCTGTGACGGAGCGAGGCAGAGCCGGCCGGTCGCGTCGGGCGCGGCGTCGAGCAGCCCGAGTGCGACGAGCCGCCGCACGAGCTCGGGATGCAGGTTCGCGGCCCGCGCGAACGTGTCCAGGTCCATCCGCGGCAGGTCCATCCGGACGAGTGCGTAGCTCATCGGCGGCTCCTCGGGTCGAAGCCGGAGACCGCGGACAGCTCCTCGAACAGCCGCCGCTCCTCGTCGGTGAGATGCGGCGGCACCATGACCTTGGCCTCCGCGAGCAGGTCGCCCGGCGTGCCGCGCGGGTTGGGCAGGCCCCGGCCGCGCAACCGCAGGTGACGGCCGGTGGACGTCCCGGCAGGGACCCGCACCTTGGCCTCACCGCCCGGCGTGTCGACCGCGACCGTCGCGCCGAGCGCCGCCTCCCAGGGGGACAGCGGGAGCGCGACGTGGATGTTCCTGCCCCTGACCTCGTAGCGGGGATGCGGCGCGATCCTGACGATGAGGTAGAGATCGCCCGCGGGCGCGCCCTCGCTGCCGTGGCCGCCCTGACCGGCCAGCCTGATGCGCTGCCCCTCGGTGACCCCGGCGGGGATGGAGACGTCGACTCTCCGGCCGGTGGGGAGCGTGAGCGAGCGGCGGGCGCCCCGGTAGGCGTCCTCGACCGTGACCGTGATCTCGGCCTCCTGGTCGGCGCCGGGTACCGGCCCCCACCGGCGGCCGCCCCGGCGACCGCCGAAGATCCCGCCCAGGATGTCCTCGAAGTCCCCGCCCGCGAAGTCGCCGCCGGCGAACTCCCACTCGGGCGCGCCGCGTGCCCCGGCACCCGCCCTGGCCCCGGCTCCGGCGCGGGCGCGGGCCCACGTCTCGGGGTCCACGTCCGGGGGCACCTGGCGGAAGTCCGGGCCGAACGCGTCGTACCGTTTGCGCGTCTCCGGGTCGGACAACACCTGGTAGGCCTCCGAGATCTCCTTGAAGCGGTCCTCGGCACCCGGATCCTTGTTCACGTCGGGGTGGTAGGACCGGGCGAGCTTGCGGTAGGCGCGCTGGATCTCCTGCTGGCTCGCGGTCCGCGGAACGCCCAGTACCTCGTAGAAGTCACCCGCCATCGGTCCGCCCTCAGTCCGCCCTCAGTCCGCCTTCGTGGAGACGACCACGGACGCCGGCCGGAGCAGGTGCTCCGCGTCGCCGTAGCCCGGCCGTACGACCTCGACGATCGTCCCGGGCGCCGCGTCCCGGTCGGGTACGGCGCCGACCGCCTCGTGCAGGGCCGGGTCGAACTTCTGCCCGGCGACGTCCTGGCGCGGGAAGCCCAGCCTGCTCAGGACCGCGACCGCCTGGTCCCGCACCGCACGTACGCCCTCGATCACCGCGTCGGCCGGACCGAGAGCGCCGTCTCCGGCATGGCGCAGGGCGAGTTCGAGGTTGTCGAGCACGGGCAGCCACTCGGCGGCCACCCTGGTCCGCTCCTCCATGCGCTGCCGCTCCACGTCCCCGGCCATCCGGCGGCGTACGGTGTCCAGCTCGGCGACGGCGCGTAACCACCGGCCCTCCAGCTCGGCCACCCTCTCGTCGACCTCGTTCTCGGCGACCTCGTTCTCGGCGACCTCGTTCCGGTTCTCGTCGTGGCCCCCGGGCCTGCCCTCCTCGCGCTCGGCCATGGGTCAGTCCGAGGTGGTGAACTCGGCGTCGATGACGTCCTCGCCGCCCTCGCCTCCGGGCGGGCGGCCCGGCCCGGCCTCCCCAGGAGGCCCCTGAGCCGCCGAGGACGCGCCGAGACCGTGGTAGACCTGCTGGAGCTCGGCGGTGAGGGAGCGGAGCCGGTCGATCGGCACCTCCTCCTTGATCGCCTGCCGCGCGTCCGTGACCAGCGTCTCCGCCCGCGCCTTCTCGTGTACGGGCACCGCCTGGCCGAGCTCGTTCACCCGGCGTTCGACGGCGTAGGCGACCGTGTCCAGCTCGTTGCGCGCGTCGATCAACTCGCGGAGCCTGGTGTCCTCCCCGCGGTGCTGCTCGGCGTCGGCGACCATGCGGTCCACCTCGGACTTGTCCAGGTTGGAGCTCTCGCTGATCGTGATGCGCTGCTCCCCTCCGGTGTCCTTGTCCTTGGCGGACACGTTGAGGATGCCGTTCGCGTCGATGTCGAACGTCACCTCGACCTGCGGCGTACCGCGCTGCGCGGGCCGGATGTTCTCCAGGCGGAACCGGCCGAGGACGCGGTTGTCCGCGGCCCGCTCGCGCTCGCCCTGGAGCACGATCACGTCCACGGCGCTCTGGTTGTCCTCCGCCGTGCTGAACGTCTCCGTCCGGCGGGCGGGGATCGTCGTGTTCCGCTCGATGACCTTGGTCATCACTCCGCCGAGGGTCTCGACGCCCAGCGACAGCGGGGTGACGTCGAGCAGCAGGACGTCCTTGACCTCGCCCTTGATGATCGCCGCCTGGGCGGCCGCGCCGATGGCCACGACCTCGTCCGGGTTGACGGTCATGTTGGGGTCCTTGCCCCCGGTCATCCGGCGTACCAGGTTCTGCACGGCGGGCATGCGCGTCGAGCCGCCGACCAGGATGACCTCGTCGATGTCGTCGGGGGTGAGCTTCGCGTCGGCCATCGCCTGCTCCACCGGCTTGGTGCAGCGCTCCACCAGGTCGGCGGTGATCTGCTCGAAGGTCGAGCGCATCAGCGTCGTGTTCAGGTGCTTGGGGCCGTTGGCGTCCGCGGTGATGAACGGCAGGCTGACCGTGGTCTGGGTGACCGACGACAGCTCGACCTTGGCCTTCTCCGCCGCCTCGAACAGCCGCTGGAGCGCCTGCGGGTCTCGCCTGAGGTCGATGCCCTCCTGCCGCTGGAACTCGTCGGCCAGGTGGTCGACGACCCTGCGGTCGAAGTCGTCGCCGCCGAGGTGGGTGTCCCCGGAGGTGGAGCGGACCTCCACCACGCCCTCGCCGATGTCCAGGATGCTCACGTCGAACGTGCCGCCGCCGAGGTCGAAGACGAGGACGGTCTCGTTCTCCTTCTTGTCCAGCCCGTACGCCAGGGCGGCCGCGGTGGGCTCGTTGATGATCCGCAGGACCTCGATGCCGGCGATCTTGCCGGCGTCCTTGGTGGCCTGCCGCTGGGCGTCGTTGAAGTACGCGGGCACCGTGATGACGGCTTCGGTGATCTTCTCGCCGAGGAACTTCCCGGCGTCCGCGACCAGCTTCCTGATCACCAGGGCGGAGATCTCCTCCGGGGCGTACTGCTTGTTGCGCACCTGGAAGCGCACCGCGCCGCCGGGTCCCTCGACCACGTCGAAGGACACCGCGTTCATCTCGCTGGTGACCTCGTCGTAGCGGCGTCCGATGAAGCGCTTGGACGAGTAGATCGTGCCCTTCGGGTTCAGGATCGCCTGCCGCCGGGCGAGCTGGCCGACGAGCCGTTCGCCCTGGTCGGTGAACGCCACCACCGAGGGGGTGGTCCGCGATCCCTCCACGTTGGGGATCACCGACGGCTGCCCGCCTTCCATCGCCGCGATCACGGAGTTCGTGGTGCCCAGATCGATGCCGACTGCCTTCGCCATGCGGTGCTCCCTCACCTGACTGCCTGACACTGCCTGACCGTCCGGGCACACCCCGGCACGTACGTCCTGGTCCGATGGCGCGCGCCATCATGAGGCGCCTTCACGCGGCGGGCCCTCTTCTGAGCGTCGCCCGCCGGTCGCCGGGCCACACCGTCAAATCGTGTAGTCGTCACGGATACGGGTAGCCGTCACATCAACTGACCAGGTATTTCGCGGCATGACATCTTTCGGGGGACATGTGATGCGCGCATGCGAAGAGGCCGCCGTCGCCGGGGTGCTGGAACGGGCCGGAACCGGCGAGGACGGCGTCCTGCTGATCGACGGCGAGCCGGGCACCGGCAAGTCGACCCTGCTCACCCGGGCGGCGGCGCAGGCGTCCACGCGGGGGTTCGGCCTGGCGACGGGCGGCGCCGAGGAACTCGACCGGCTCATCCCCCTGAACCCGATCCTGTCCGCCTTCGACGACATGCCCGCCGAGGACGACCCCGCTTCCGAGGGGTTGGAGACCCGGCTGGAACGCCTGCGGATCCACATGGAGAAGCGGATGGCCACCGGCCCACTGCTGGTCACGCTGGACGATCTCCACTGGGCCGACCCGGCCACACTGATGGCGGTGCGCACCCTCCAGTGCCGGTTGTCGTCCCGTCCGCTCGCCTGGATCCTCGCCCGCTCGACCGGCGGCCAGAGGCACGAGGCGGAGCGACTCTTCGACGTCCTGGAACGGCACGGCGCCCACAGGATGACGCTCGGCCCGCTGCCGGACGAGGCCGTCGCCCGGATCGTGGCCGACCTGCTCGACGCCCGGCCCGAACCGGAACTGCTCGCGTTCGCCTCCGGCGCGGGAGGCAACCCGTACCTGCTGGTCGAGCTCGTCGACGGGCTGCGCGACGAGGGCGCGGTCGAGGTCGCGGGCGGATGCGCCCGGCTGCTGTCCCCCGTGCTCCCGCGCCGCGTACGAGTGCTCGTACGGCACCGCCTGGACGGGCTGGGCCGCGAGGCCCGCCACCTGGTGGAGGCGGCCGCCGTCCTCGGGCGGTCGTTCTCGCCCGACGACGTGTCCGAGTTGCTCGGCGCGTCCCCCGCGATGCTGCTCCCCGCGCTGGAGGAGGCGCTCGCGGCCGGCCTGCTGGTGGCGGTCCGGGACGATCTCGCCTTCCGGCACGAGCTGGTCTGGCGGGCCGTGCTGACCGGCCTGCCCCGGCCGCTGCGGCTCGCCCTCTGCCACCAGGCCGAACGCTGTTCCGGTCGCGCCGACCGTCTCGGCGGACCCGATGATTTCGGCCGCTTCGGCCGCTTCGGCCACTTCGGCCACGGGGGCGCCGGAGACCGGGACAGCAGCGACATCAGCGAGATCAGCGACGGCGTGGCCGCCGGACAGGAGCGGTTCGCCCTCGCCCTGCTGCTCGCCGACGCCCGCAGGCCGGACGAGGCGCGTTCCCTCCTCGGCACGGCTCCCGCCACACCCCCGGCCTCGGCGACGGCGCCGGCTCCGGCCGCCGAAACCGGCTGGACGGACGCGGACCGGGCGCGCGGCCAGGCCGTCCTGCGCGCCCGTACGGCGCTCGCGTCGGGACGGCTCGACGAGGCAGCCGCCGACGCGCGGACGTGCCTGCGCGCCGACGGCACCCCGGCGACCGGCCTGATCGGCTCACTCGCGGCGTCCGTGCTGGTCACGGTCGCACTGCGGCGCGGCGATCTGCGCGCGGCGCTCGCCCACGCGCCGGCTCGGTCTCCCGGCCACCCGTCCGTACGGGCGTGTCCCGGCGGCGACGACCTGATCCGGTCCATGGCCTCGGGGCGCGTGACCGAAGCGGGCGAGGGCGCGGAACGCGCGATGGAGCAGATGCTCCGGGATGACGTCTATTCCGGGCTGGCACGGCATCCATGGGTGCTCGCCGGGGAACCCGGCTGCGCCGTCTGGCTGGTCCGCGTCGCGCTCCGCACCGGCGACCTGAGGCGGGCCGAGCTCGTCGCGACCGCCCTGGACCGGCTGCCCGCAGGCCATCCCGGCGTTCCCCGCGCCGGAGTCTCACACGCGCGCGGCCTGATCGACGGCGATCCCCGCGCGCTCGCGCTGGCGGCGGACCGAGCCGCCGATCCCTGGTCGCGGGCCTCGGCGGAGGAGGACCTCGGGGTGCTCCTGTGCCGTACAGGCGACCAGGCGGCCGGGATCGAGAGCCTGAACCGCGCCCTCGCCGGATACGGGGAGTCGGCCGCCACGCGGGACACCGCCCGGGTCCGCCGCCGGTTGCGCCAGGAGGGAGTGCGCCGCCGCCATTGGAGCTACGCCGACCGGCCGGTCACCGGCTGGGACAGCCTCACCGACACCGAGCGCGCCGTGTCACTCCTGGTCGCGCAGGGATGGACGAATCGCCAGGTCGCCGAGCAGATGTTCATCAGCGTGCACACGGTGGCGTTCCACCTGCGGCAGATCTTCAGAAAGCTGGACATCCGGTCCCGGGTCGAGCTCACCCGGCTGGCCGTCGAGCACAGTGCCTGACCGGCCGCGACATGACGGAGTCAGGCGCTTCAGTCTCCGGCCGCCTCTTCGGCTGAGCCCTCGACGCCGGTACGGCTCACGCGGCGACCGGCGTGGCGGGCCAGGTCGGCGAACCGCAGCGCGTCGCGTACGGCGGCGCCGCCGTGATCGTTGTTGAAGTAGACGTAGGCGTCCGGTACGTCCCCCAGCCGGTCCAGCCACGAGCGCAACGCCCGGTCACCGTACGAGGGAAGCGGCCGGGCCAGTCCCTCGTGGAGCCGCAGGTAGGCCCAGCGCGCGGTCCGCCACAGCGGGTTCAGCGGGCGGCCCCGGCTGTCGGCCCAGCAGAGGGCGGCGCCGAACTCGCCCAGCGTCTCGCGCACCTCTTCGGTCCACCACGAGGTGTGCCGGAACTCCACCGCCACCCGTACTTTGCCGGGGAACCGGGCCAGACAGTGGTGGAGCCGCTCACAGTCCACCGCCAGCGTGGGCGGGAGCTGCAGCAGGATCGGACCGAGTTTGGAACCGAGGCCCTCCGCCACCCCGAGCAGCCGTTCGACCGGCTCCTCGGGATCCTTGAGCCGCTTGATGTGGGTGAGGAAACGACTCGCCTTGACCGCCATGACGAAATCGCCGGGAGTGCGCTCGCCCCACGACTCGAAGGTCTCCCGTGACGGCAACCGATAGAAGGCGTTGTTGTTCTCCACCGTGGAGAACGCCTCGCCGTACCTTTCGAGCCAGAGCCGATGCGGCACTCCGGAGTACAGCCGGTCTCCCCAGTCGGCGTACTGCCAGCCGGAGGTGCCAACGAACAATGGCATGCCGGTCCTCTACCCAGGTTCCCGCATAGATCCCCGATCGCTGGGCAGGTCGGTCGCAAACCGAAGAAATCGCAGGTGAACCGGCACGAGGGAGCAGACATGATCCAGGGCAAGACGATCGCGTTCCTCGTCGCCCCGGAGGGCGTCGAGCAGGTCGAGCTCACCGAGCCGTGGAAGGCCGTACAGCACGCGGGCGGCAACCCTCGACTGATCTCCACCGATCCGGGCACGATCCAGGCGTTCCATCACCTGGACAAGGCGGAGTCGTTCCCGGTCGACTCGACTCTCGACCAGGTCTCCGCCTCGGAGTTCGACGGGCTGATCCTTCCCGGCGGGGTAGCCAACCCCGACATGCTCCGTGCGGAGCCCAAGGCCGTCGAGTTCACGAAGGCGTTCTTCGACGCGGGCAAGCCCGTGGCCGCCATCTGCCACGGACCGTGGACGCTGATCGAGGCCGACGCGGTCCGCGGCCGTACGGTGACCTCGTGGCCGAGCCTCCGGACCGACCTGCGCAACGCGGGGGCGAACTGGGTGGACCAGGAGGTCGTGGTCGACACCGACGGGGCGAACACGCTGATCACCAGCCGCAAACCGGACGATCTCAAAGCGTTCTGCCAGGCCGCCGTCGACGCCTTCGGCGACTAGATCTCCGGCATTCGATCTGGAACCCCAGATCAATGACCCGATACTGACATGGGACGTGCGGCGCTGCCCCACAAGATCTGGGAGCACCTGGAGAATCTCATGCAGACCGAAACCCGTGAATTCCTCAGCGACTGGCCCGCGACAACGTAGCCAAGGCCAGGGCGGAAGGCCTGGTGGAAGGAAAGGCCGAGGGCGTGGTGGAGGGCAAGGCCGAAGCGATCTTCGCAGTGCGACATCTGAGACACGCCCCGCGTCGGCACCCCCGCCGGCCCGCCCACACGGCGAACTCAGCCGCCGGACCGTTCAGATCTCGTTGCCCCGCCGAACTTCCGGGCCACCCGCGAGCGCCATGCGGTCTCGGGGCGCGGCGAGGGGCATACGACAGCGTTCTTGATCGCTCTGACACTTCCCGACGCGGAGCCGCCTCTGTCATGCTTTTCCGCATCGTTCGCGATCGATCGCGGAGAAAGACATACATGACTGTTTCTACCGTCAATATGCTGCCGGCCGCCGGGTCGGAGGTGTTCACGCTCGGCGAGGTTCTCGGCGTCGTGTCCGCCGACCGGCTCCGGCACGACGGCACCGCCCGACTCGACATGGAAGGGCCCGAGCTGACCATGGCGGTCGGGCTGGCCCGGCTGGGACATTCCGTCGGCTGGCTGGGTCGGGTCAGCTCCGACGAACTGGGCGCCCGTGCCTTGACGACGCTGCGCGGCGAGGGGGTGGACGTCTCCTCCGTCCGGGTCGACGAGACGGCCTCCACCGGCCTGGTCGTACGGCAACGCCGGATCGGGCGGGCGACGCACGCCGTCTACTACCGGGCGGGATCGGCCGGATCGCGGCTCTCCACCGGCGACGTGCCGGCCGAGGCCGTACAGTCGGCACGGATCCTGCACGTCACCGGCATCACGCTCGCGCTGAGCGGGTTCTCCTGGAGCGCGGTCCACCACGCGGTCAAGCTGGCGAGGGACGCGGGCGTCCTGGTCTCCGTGGACGTCGACCACCGGCCGTACCTCTGGGAGAGCGTGGACGAGGCGCGGCAGGGCCTGACCGAGCTGGCCGCGTCCGCCGACGTGCTCTTCGCCAATCAGGACGAACTGAGCCTCGTCGATTCCGTGATCGGCACGATCCCCGAACTCGTCGTCACCCGGGGGTCCAAGGGGGCGAGCGCGACAGTGGACGGGCTGCGCTACGACACCCAGGCCGCCCCCGTCACGGCGGTGGACGCGACCGAGGTCGGTGGTGCCTTCGTGGCGGGATATCTGAGCGCGATGCTCGACGGGCTGCATCCGGCCGACCGGCTCAAGCGGGGCATCGCCGTGGCCGCGTTCGCCGTGGCCAGCCCGAGCCCATGGCAGGGCCTGCCCACCCGGGCCGAACTGCCCCCGTGATCGGGCGAGGTCGAGCGTTCACTCCCGGAGCATTCTTGGAGCGCTCCCGAAAGTGACCGCGTTCACGCGACCAAGCGCTGATCCGGGCGTAGCTGCCGGCGTCCCCGACGTTCATGGTCAGGGCGGCCTCGAACTCACAACCGAGAGCCCTGATCAGGTGGGCGTTGGCGTTCACGCACAGATCGTCGGAGCCACTCTCACCGCGTCGATCGCTCGCCGCCGCATGCCGGAGATCACGCCTCCTGCCAGGGCGTGCTTCGGATGCGGGTGTTTCCGGGGTCGTAGGGCGGCTCGGACACGATCCGCGCCCCCACCCACCCTCCGTTGATCCCGATCTCCACTCGTCCGGTGATCTCGACAGGCAGGTACGCGTACGCGATCGAGCGGTGGACGCGGTAGCCGTACCCGCCGCTGGTAACCCGCGAGATCGACGGGGTCGGCGTGATCGATGTGGTCGGCGCGGTCGATATGGTCGGCGCGGTCGGCTTTGGTGAGGCTCCGGATGACGACGTCGGTGACGCGGAGGACGCGAACGGCCGCGTGGATGGCGGGGCGTCGTGATGGACGGGCCTGATCGGCTCGCCGCCGAGACAGACCTCGCGGGGATCGTCCACGATCAGGCAGCGCAGCGTCTGCCGGGGCTCGGGCAGCGCGGTCCTCGTCTCCTCGCGTACGGCGAAGCCGAGACCGGCCTCAAGCGGTGTCGTCTCGGGCGTGATGTCCAGGCCCCAGACGCGGTAGCCCTTCTCCAGCCGCAACGCGTCGATGGCCTTGTAACCGGCGGGGAGCATGCCGTGCGGCAGCCCGGCGTCCATCAGCGTGTCCCACAGGGTCAGGCCGTATTCGACCGGGCAGTAGAGCTCCCAGCCGAACTCGCCCACGAAGGTCACCCGCTGGGCCAGCACGGGAACGTGGCCGACGCTGATCTCACGCGCTCGCAGGTAGCCGAATGTCAGGTCGTCGTCCGTGAGGCCACTCAGGATGTCGTACGCCTTCGGACCCCACAGGCAGTAGCAGGCGTACGCCGAGGTGACGTCCCGAATCTCGACGCCGTTCTCGATCGCCTTCCCGGCACCGTTCCCGGCACCGTTCTCGACACCACTCCCGCTCCCCCTCCTGGCACCGTTCCCGATCTCGCTCTCGGCTCTGCTTTCGAGCCCGTTCTCGACGCCGGTTCCGATGTGCCGGCGGCGCAGCCAGGCGGCGTCGTGGACGCCGAAGGCCGTACCTGTGACCAGGCGGAACCGGTCCCGGGCGAGCCGAGTCACGGTCACGTCGGCCTCGATGCCGCCACGCTCGTTGAGGAGTTGGGTGTAGACGACGGTGCCGATCGGCCGGTCGATCCGTCCGGCGCAGGCACGTTCGAGCATGGCCAATGCGCCATGACCGGAAATTTCGAGCTTCGCGAAGGAAGTCTGGTCGAAGAGCCCCGCGCTGTTCTGGGTGGCCAGGCACTCGCGTCCGATCGCGGGCGACCAGACCCTCCCCGCCCACCCCCTCGGCGCGGCCCCGGCCCCGAGCTCGGTAGCCCCCGACCCCACGGCCTCGGCGGTCCCGACGGTCTCCACCCCTGTGGTCACGGTCTCGGCGGCCGGGAGGGTCTCGGCGCACAGCCTGTCAGCCACCACACCATCGGAGTCCGGTTGATCGGCGTTGGACTCGAACCAGTTGACGCGTTCCCAGCCCGCCTTTTCCCCGAAGGACGCCTTCAGCTCGGTGTGCCGTACCCACGCGGGTGACCTGCGGAGCGGGCGGGCGGCGGTGCGCTCCTCGCCCGGATAGACGATGTCGTAGTACTTGCTGTACGAGTCGAGCGCCTTGGCACGCGCCCACCGCGACGAGCGCGCGTGCCCGCCGAATCGGTGGATGTCCATTCCGAAGACGTCGTATTCGGGCGTGCCGTCGACGATCCACTCGGCCATGACCTTGCCCACGCCGCCCGCGGCGGCCAGGCCGTGCACGCAGAATCCGGCGGCTACCCAGAATCCTCGCGTCGCGGTCTCCCCCAGCAGGAACTCGCCGTCCGGGGTGAACGCCTCGGGGCCGTGCACGACGCTGCGGAACTCGCCCGCGTCCCGCCCGGTCCCGACGTCGCCCAGGAGGGGAACCCGTCGCACCGCCGCTAACCACGATTCCTGAAATTTCGGCATATCGGGGGCGAAGAGCGTGCGGGGTTCGGCGAGCGGGCGGGCGGTGTCCCAGACCTGCGGAGTCCTGATGTAACCCCCGACGAGGATGCCGCCGTCCTCCTCCCGGAAATACACGATGTTGTCCGGGTCCCGCACGGTCGGCGTCTCCGCCGGCACGCCCTTCGGCGCGGTGACGACGTACTGGTGCTTGATCGGCACGATCGGCACGTTCACGCCCGCCAGTCGGCCGACCACACCCGCCGCCGCCCCCGCCGCGTTCACCACCGTCCCGGTCCGCACCACCAACTCTCGACCCGACTCTCCACCCGCCCCGCCACCCGACCCGTCGCGCAGCCGTACGGCACGCACCTCGGCGCCCCCGGGCCCTTCGGCCACGTCGATGCCGGTGACCTCGACTCCGGTGAAGATCCGTACGCCGAGCCGGCGGGCACCCTCGGCCAGCGCCAGACCCAGGCGTGCGGGATCGAGCCAGCCGTCGCCGGGAAGCCACAGCGCGGCGCGCACGTCGGCGACCTCCAGCAGGGGAAGCCGGTCCAGCGTCCCCGCCTGGTCGAGCACCTCCATATCGAGCCCGTATGCCTCGGCCGCCGCCGCCTGACGCAGGAGCTCCTCGTGGCGTTCCGGCGTCGTCGCGAGGCGCAGCCCGCCCACGCCGTGCCATCCGGGGTCGAGGCCGGTCAGCTCGCGCAACTCGGGATAGAGCCCGGCGGAGTACATGATCATGCGAGTCTGCGTGACGGTGGACCTGAGCTGGCCGACGAATCCGGCGGAGTGCCAGGTGGTGCCCTCGGTCAGGTCGTGCCGCTCGACGAGGATCACGTCCGTCCAGCCGAGCCTGGCCAGATGGTAGGCGACGCTGCACCCCGCCACACCACCACCGATGACGACCGCCCGAGCGTCGGCTGGAATTCGCGACATCGGCACCTTTCCCGCGACCTCAGATGTCACATGAGGCTGCTTGATTCCGTAACACCCCGCCTGCAGAATCGGATCAATGGTCTGAAGGTAGACCAAAAGGAGTCGCCCATGCCAGACCTCGTTCAGGACGCACTGGCGCTCGTCGCGGACTGGGCCGGTCGGCCGGTCACCCACACGACGATCAAGGGCGGATTCAGTCACCACATCGCGCGTGTGGAGACGGAGGACGGCGACCGCTGGCTACTGCGCGTACTGGACCCCCGGATCGCCGAGACCGGCCTCGGCGTCCCCCTTCACCAGGAGATCGCCAACACGCTGTGCGCCGCGGCCACCGGTGTGGGCGCCCAGGTCCTCCACGTCCTGCCCGGCGCGATGGTCCTGGAGTACATCGACGGCGTCACCCTCGACGTCGCCGTGATGAGCACCCCCGAGACGATCACGAAGGTCGCCGCCGCATGCCGGCGCCTGCACGCCGGACCGCGGTTCGCCAACTCGTTCTCGATCTTCCGGAAGCTCGACGAGCTGCTCGCCATCTGTCGTACGCACGAGTTGACGCTCCCGGAGGGATACACGGACCGGCTGCCGGTGGTCGCCGAGATCGAGGCCGCGCTCGCCGCCGCGCCGCTGCCCACCGTCCCCTGCCACAACGACCTGCTCCCCCAGAACCTGATCGACGCCGGTGCCGAGATCCGCATCGTCGACTACCAGCTCTCCGGCGACAACGATCCCTGCTTCGAGCTCGGCGACATCGCGGCCGAGGCCGACTACGACCCCGATCAGGTCGTACGGCTCACGCGGGCGTACTTCGGCGACGACCGGCACGCCCCGCGGGTACGGCTGAACGCGATCATGTCCAACCTCGCCTGGGCGCTGTGGTTCGTCGTGCACTGCGGGCTCATCCGCAACCGCGCACTTTCCGACTTCCAACTCGACGCCGAGGCCGCCGCCAAGTTCGCGCGAGCCGTACGCGACCTCGACGCCCCCAGCTTCGGCCATCTCATCGACGGCCGGATACCCCCCACCAGTTAGAGGAGGCCTCATGGCGCAAGCCCTCGACGACGACGCCAGACGACTTGCCGAACTCGGCTACAAACAGGAGCTCTCGCGGACCTGGAGCGGGTTCTCCAACTTCGCCATCTCTTTCTCCATCATCTCGATCCTGGCCGGCTGCTTCACGACGTTCAGCCAGGCGTGGAACAACGGCGGACCGCTCGCGATCTCCGTAGGCTGGCCCCTGATCTCGGCATTCATCCTGATCATCGGGTTCTGCATGGCGGAGCTGGTCTCGGCCTACCCGACCGCGGGTGGCATCTACTGGTGGGCCGCCAAGCTGGGCAAGCCGATCCACGGCTGGTTCACCGGCTGGCTCAACCTGATCGGCCTGATCGCGGTGACCGCCAGTGTCGACTACGGCTGCGCCACCTTCCTGAACATCACCATCGGCCGTTTCAGCGACAGCTGGGCCCAGGGCGACGCCCTGCGGCAGACGTTCCTGCTGTTCGCCGTCGTCCTGGTGCTGCACGCGCTGATCAACATCTTCAGCCACCGCCTGATCTCGATCCTGCAGAACGTGTCGGTGTGGTGGCATGTGTTCGGCGCGGCGGCGGTCGTGCTCATCCTGATCTTCGGGCCGTCGGAGCACCAGAGCGTGGGCTTCCTGTTCGAGCGGTTCAACAACTCTGGATTCGGCTCCGGTGACTCCGGTCCCGCGTTCTGGCTGTACGTCCTGCCGCTTGGGTTCCTGCTCACGCAGTACACGATCACCGGGTTCGACGCCTGCGCCCACGTCTCCGAGGAGACCCACGGCGCGGCCAGGACCGCGGCGAAGGGCCTTTGGCAGTCGATCTTCTATTCGGCGATCGGCGGTTGGATCCTGCTGCTGTCGTTCCTGTTCGCGGCGACCGACGTAGATGCCGTCAACAAGGAAGCCGGTTTCGTCGGCGCCATCTTCACGTCGTCGTTGTCATCCACGCTCGCGACGGTGATCTTCGGCATCTCCACGATCGGGCAGTTCTTCTGCGGCATGAGCTGCGTGACCTCCATGTCGCGGATGACGTACGCGTTCTCCCGCGACGGCGCGGTCCCCGGCTGGCGGCTCTGGTCGCGGGTGGACCGCAACCGCACGCCGGTCAACGCCATCCTGGGCGGCTGCGCGGTCGCTTTGCTGATCACGCTGCCCGCGCTGTACGCCCCCGAGGGCACGACCACGCCCGTGGCGTTCCTGGCCGTGGTGTCCATCGCGGTGATCGGGCTCTACCTGGCCTTTCTCATCCCGATCTGGCTGCGGCTGCGCGCCGGGGCCGACTTCCAGCCCGGACCGTGGACGCTCGGGCCGAAGTACAAGGTGCTCGGCTGGATCTCGGTGGTCGAGATCGCGGTGATCTCGGTCTACTTCATCCTGCCGATCGCGCCCGCCGGCGTGCCGGGTAGCGACGACTTCGCCTGGACGTCCGTGAACTACGCACCGATCGCCGTGGGCGCCGTACTGCTGGGCATCGCCCTGTGGTGGACCCTTTCGGCGCGGAAGTGGTTCACCGGCCCACGCCGGACCGTCGACGAGATCGAGGAGCCCGAGACCGTCGCCTGATCACGCCCGGCATCGCCTTTTGATGCCAGAACCTCTCATGCCCGATCTATGACGCCTATCCTGACGGCCCGCGCCCACCCGGCGCGGGCCGTACACGTTTAGCCCGCACGTTTAGCCCGCACGTTTAGCCCGCACACGTTTGGGTCGCACCGCAGCGGCCGTACATGCATGGGGGCCGTACATGCATGGGGTGCACGCGCATGGGCCGCACGCGCATGGGCCGCACGCGCATGGGCCGCACGCGCATGGGCCGCACGCGCATGGGGCCGCGCCACATTTCTCGTAGCCGCCGAACCCGCAGCCCAGTGCCCAAGGCAACGGGATTCAGAGCCCGAGCCCCGCAGCCGTCGCACTCCACAGCGGTTGCGTCCGCTGCTCCTGCATCCGTAGCCCTCAGGACTCGCTGCCATGGCCATCGAATGCCACAGCCCTGCGCCCCCGATCCGTGTACCCGGAGTATGTTCCGGCGGCTCGTCCACAGGCCGTGGATCTACGGGCCGTGGCCTAGCGAAAGGCCGTGGTGGGCCGAGGGCCGGTATAGGCGAAGGCCCAGCGGTTCTTGCCGGCCCGATAGAGCCGGTAGCGGTGGGGGTTTCGGTAGCGGTCGCGGTTGTGGAACTGGCATGTGGGTCCGAGTTTGTCCAGGTCGGTGGCGCCGCCGTCGCTCCAGTTATCGATGTGGTCGATCTGGCACAGGTGAGCGGGCAGGTGGCAGCCATCGACCATGCAGGTGGCGTAGCGGCTGAGGATGAGCTTGCGTTGCGGGGCCGTTGCGCGCCGGACTTTGCGGCCCATGTCGAGGACCTCGCCGTCGGCGTTCATGACCAGGCGCGCCAGCGTGGAGGTGTTGGCCAGGCGGTGGACATCGGAGACGGGCAGGAACTGCCCAGTGGCCAGCAGCAGTCCGGGCAGCCTCCGGCCCGAGATCAGCCCACCGGGCGTCACCCAATCAGAGACCCGCTCGCCCTGTGCCGGACCCGGCTCATCCCGCGCCGCACTCGGCTGGTCCCGCGCTGTGCTCGGCCGGTCCCGCGCCGCACTCGGCTGGTCCCGCGCCGCACTCGGCTGGTCCCGCGTTGTGCTCGGCTGGTTCCGCGTTGTGCTCGGCCCACCTTGGGCTAATCTCCACCCATCCCATGCGGCCTCTCGTTCACCTACGGTCGATGGCTGGTCATCTCGGACCGCATTCCGCCCCTCTCGGAACGATGTGCACTCATGCTGGGTGGTGCCCGGCCCCTCTCGGGATGATGTGCACTCATGCTGGGTGGTGCCCGGCTCCTCTTGGGACGGTGTGCGCTCATGCTGTGCCGTGCCCGGCCCCTCTCGGAATGGTGCGTGCTCATGCTGGGTGGTGCACGGCCCTTCTTGCGACGATGTGCGCTCATCCCATGTCGGTCCCGCCCCGGCTCCGGGGAAGGTCGGTTCATGGGGGGACGACGCCTGGTCATCCCAGGCCGCACCAAGCTCTTCTCGTACAGCTTGCACGCCCGGCACTCCGCCGGACCGAGGAGCGCCATCACTCGCTTGCTCGCCGGGACGTGCGGATTCAGCTGCGCGTGTTGCGGCGCACGTGTCCTCGGCAGCGCCGGCCACGTCGGCAGTGGCGGCCTCGGACGCGGGGACAGCGGCGGAACCTGGCGTGGTTGCTACCGCCATGGTGGAGGCGCTCTCGGGGGTCGGGTCCGTCGCCGCGGATCTGGTCTCCGGAGCAGTGCCAGCCGTGTTTGCGAGGACGCTCGCTCCCGTGACTGCTCCCTCTCCCTCTCCCTCTCCCTCTCCCGCTGCCGGTCCCGTTCTGGATTCTGTGCCCGCTGCCGGTCCCGCTTCGGTGTCCGTCGCGGTGCCCGTTGCTGGTCCCGCTTCCGGTCCCGTTCCGGTGCCCGCTGCCGCTTCCGTTCCGGATTCTGTGCCCGCTTCCGTGCCCGTTCGGGTTCCTGTTCCGGTGGCGGCGGCGCTGTCGTGGGTGGTTGTGTCCTGCGCGGTTGTGTCCTGCGCGGTTGTGTCCTGGGTGGTTGTGTCCTGGGTGGTTGTGTCCTGCGCGGTTGCGCCCTGGATGGTCGTGTCGCATGCGGAAGCGCCGGCCGGGTCGTCGGGGAGGGACTCGGCGTTGATCAGAACAAGGAGTTCGGTGCCGATCTGCCGCTCCAGCACGGCGATCAACGTGTCAGCGTTCCGCACCCGCAACGGCCGGTCATCACCCACAGCCCGAGGCTTGGCATAGGCATCCAGCAACGCCCGCAACCGCGCCCCCGCCTCGCGGGGAAGCCGGAACTCTCCCTCCAGCCCACCCGAAGAACTCTCCCGCACCAGCAGGAAACGCTGCCGATAATCAGCCTCGGCATCGTCATCCTCACCATCCGGGTTGAGCACCGCATACAGATACCGGCCCGCCCGCGCGATCTCCGCCGGACCCGCCTGATCCGCCAACGCGACCAGAATCGACTCCGCCAGGCCGGCCTGCTCATCGGTCAACCGGCCGGTCGCCGCGCAGATCGCCGTCACATACCCCTCCGCCAGACTGCCGTCAGCGAACCGAGCCCGAACCACAGGCAGACGAGCCAGCTCGACCGCGAGCGCGACCAACCGCCCCGCCCCCGCGACGCTCATCCCCGCCGCCGTACGCAACCACAACTTCGTCGACGCATGCCCATGCGCCCTGGCCTCACCAGCAGCGTGGACCCGCTCCACCCGCGCCGCGACCGCCGAAACCAGCCGATCCCGCGCGAACAACAGATCCTCTACCTCGGCCAAACACACAGGCGCGGACTCCGGCACCACCGCGAGCGCCAGAGCGGACGCCGTCTCCCGGACCGACGCCACCAACGGCCACGACACCCGACCCCACCCCGGACCCCGACCTGCAGCACCACCACCGCCGCCGACCTCACCCCCGGCTCCGGCGCCTTCGCCCGCCTCTTCGCCGGCGCGGTATCCCTCGCCTGTGACAACACCGGCGCCCACACCGCCAGCGCTACCGATACCGGGACCTTCGCCTATGCCATCGCCGCCGATGCCGTCAGCGGCAACGCCACGGATGCTTCCCTCGTCGGCACGGGCGTCCCGATGGATGCCGCCACGCGCATAGTGAGGAACGCCCCCACGGGCATTGTCATTGGCCTCGTCGCGAGCATTACTACGAACATCGCGATCAACGGCACCGCCGGAAATGTCATGGGCATCGTCGCGAAAAAAGGTAGGAGTTCCACCATGGACACCATTGCGTGCATTGTCGTAAATGTCACCGAGAACGCCGTCACGGGCGTCACGGGCGTCACCAGGGGACTCATCGCGCCGAGCATCGCGGGGAGGATTACCGAAGGCACTGCGACTGTCACCAATATCCCCGCAGGCGCCATCGCGGGCCCCGCAGGTGCCGTCGCGGGAGTTTCGCCGAGGACCATCGTACGCATTTCCGGACGCACCGACACTGCCGCCGCCGGAGACGCTGCCGAAGGTGCCATCGAGGGCATCATCGAGCGCGAGCACCGAACTTCCGCGCGACGCGCGGGGCGCTTTGAGCGCCGCCACCTGCGCCCACCACTCGGCATCGCACGGTCCCTTAAGAGAACGGCGTGACCGATTTTCCGTAGAGAACTCGAAAGACCCAAATGCCCCGTTCACGCCACCCCCCGAGCAGTATCCGAACATCTACACGAATTATTGCACGACAGATTCGCAGGAGACAACGAATTCTGTCGCAGATCTCGATGAAATTAGCGACACACTATTTCTGGACATATGCGCCAAATCAATTTAATTCGGTTGAGCGTCCGAGGCGCACGCCACCTGCGACATACGACGATCTTTCCTGTGACATCACAGCCTCAGCGACACATCCCCGATGCACACCAGACAAACCGTCCGATGTAGGCATGCCGGGAAGGCGAACCCGTAACAATCGAATCCATAAAACCCCACGAATTCGGGAGACCCATCACCGTCCCGGCCTGGACGCTCCCGGCCGCGCGTCCAAACCGCCCCACCCCTGATCGACCTGTCGCGCCGTCAACCCAGGCGTCCGCTTCCGGGCCGCCCTCCGCTGGAGGGGCCTGGTGGGCCTGGACGGACACGACGACAGGGATGGCTGGACGAGGACGGCCTGTACCAGTGGTCAGCGCCGGGCCGCCCGGCCTCACGTACTCCGCCCTGGGGACGTCGCCTCCGCCCACGGATTCACACGCCCTTGGGACGTGACCGGGACCACCACCCCCCACGCCCTTGGGACGTCGCCTCCGCCCACGGATTCGCACTTCCGACCTGCGACGCGGCGCGGGAAGGAACGGCAGCGCGACCTACGTCTCGCCCCTGGTGGGCCACGAAACACGGGCCGAGGGACGGCGAAAACGGCGTGTGGGGAGGGGTTCCCAACCGTCCGGAAATTCGTTATAACAACCTAACGATGTAACGACGCCACCGAGTGCGGCGCCGTACAGCGGGGAGGAGGCAACCCCCTTGAGGATCACCGGAGTGATCTCCCTTGGCGCCGCGTTGGCGCTCACGCTCACCGCATGTGGCGGCTCGGGCGACACGGGGAACGACGGCGGCAAGCAGACGATCTCGTTCCTCACCCACTGGGGACCCGAGCAGGTGACGGCCCTGAAGGCGGCCGCCTCCGAGTTCCAGAAGAAGAACCCCGGTGTCACCGTCGACGTGCGAGCGGTCCCGTTCGCCAACCTGCTCAGCACGCTGAGAACGCAGGGAGCGAGCCCGGGCGGCCCGACGATCGCCGGGATCTACGACCTCTGGCTGCCCGAGCTGGTCAGGGACGGCCTCGCCGCGCCCGCCCCGGCCACGGCCGCCGCCGACCTCAAGGCCAACTGGCCCGCCAACCTGGTGGACGGCATCACCAAGCAGGGCGCCGCGCGCGGCTACCCCAACGAGGTCGATCTTTACGCGCTGAACTACAACAAGAAGCTCTTCGCCGAAGCGGGCATCGCGGCGCCGCCCAAGACCTGGGACGAGCTGGTCTCCGCCGCCGCCAAGCTGACGAAGCGCGACGGCGACAAGGTCACGCAGCAGGGCTTCGGCGTCATCACGAGCTGGCCCGCGGGCGTCGTCCACCCCTGGCTGTCGCTCGTCGGATCGAACGGCGGCGCGCTGCTCGACGGCAGCACCCCCAAACTGGACGATCCGAAGGTCCTCGCGGCGGCCGAGCTGTACGCCCGGCTCGTCAAGGAGGGCTCGACCCAGCCGTCCATGAGCAACGCGAACGCGAACACCACCGGCCCCTACCTCGACAACTTCGTCAACGGCAAGACCGGCATGATCATCATGGCCAACTGGTGGCAGAGCGCGCTCAAGGAGGCCATGGGCGACAAGTACGGCGACGTCGCCGTGGCCCCGCTGCCCGTCGGGCCGGGCGGCACCGCGTCCGCGCCGGTCTCCTACTCGTGGCTCACGGTCGTGAACGGCAAGGCGACGACGGCCAAGCAGGACGCCGCCTGGAAGTTCCTCGCGTTCCTCAACGGCCCGGAAAGCGGCAAGAACGGTTCCTCGGCCATGGCCGACATCCTGATGTCGATGGGCATCCTGCCCAGCCGCACCAGCGACCTGACCGCGCACAAGAGCGACCTCTCCGACCCGTTCATCGCGGCGTACGTGGCCGAGTTGCCGAACGCGAAGCCGTTCCCGGCCGTGCTGGGCGGTGAGGCCATGAGCCAGGCCGTGCAGAAGCACATCGAGAACGTCGTCTTCGGCAAGGAGACCGCGCAGGAGGCGATGGCCGCGGCGCAGAAGGAGGTCGCGGACATCCTCACCAAGGCCGGCGCATGACGGTACGGACTCGCTCCACCACCGCCGTCCGGGCGACGCCCGGACGGCGGGCGGGAGCTCGGGGGATCTCCAGGAGGGCCGCGGCGGTCGCCTTCCTGTCGCCGTCCATGGCGGTCATCGGCGTGTTCGTCACCGTGCCGATCGCGCTGACCTTCTGGATCAGCCTGCACGACTGGTCGATGTACACGCCGCTGTCCGAGATGTCGTGGCGGGGACTCGGCAACTACCAGGATCTGCTGGCCAGCCAGGAGTTCTTCACCGCCCTCCGTAACACCGTGATCTACGTGCTGCTCGTCCTGGTGGTCACGATCCCCCTCGCTCTCGCGCTCGGGATGCTGCTCTACTTCCCGAAGAACGCGGGCAAGGGCGTAGCCAGAGCGGCGCTGTTCTCGACGTACGTCGTGCCGACCGTCGCCATCGCGATCGTGTGGGGCGCGCTCTACGCCCCCGACTACGGCCCGATCGCCCAGGCGTTCGACGCCGTCGGGCTGGACGCGCCGGCCTGGCTCAGCGATCCGGGCACGGCCCTGGTCTCGCTCGTCGTCTTCCACGTGTGGCAGATGATCGGTTACTACACGATCCTGGTCATCGCCGGGCTCACCCAGATCCCGATCGACCTCTACGAGGCGGCCCGCATCGACGGAGCGGGATTCTGGCGGCAGACCGTGAGCGTCACGCTGCCCCTGCTGCGCCGTACGACCACGTTCATCGTGCTGATCGCGATCATCAACGCGATCCAGGTCTTCGACCCGGTCTACATCCTCACCCAGGGTGGCCCGGCGGAGAGCACCACGGTGCTGTCGTTCGCCATCCAGCGGTCCGCCTTCCAGTACGGCCTCGCCGGTCAGGCGAGCGCGATGGCGTTCAGCCTGCTGCTGGTCCTGGTCGCCGTCGCCGGTGTCGTACTCGCCGCGATGAGGAGGCGGTCATGAAGCATGCCGTACGCGTGGCGACCGCGCTGGCGTTCGCGCTGGTCATGCTGGTGCCGCTGTTCCCGCTGTACTGGATGGTGATCTCGGCGCTCAAGGGGCCGGAGGAGCTGCAGAAGGTCCCCCCGACCTGGTTTCCCGCCGACCCGTCGTTGGGCGCGTTCGGCGAGGTGTTCCAGGTCATCCCGTTCGGCGACGCGTTCCTCAACAGCGTGCTGATCGCCGGGGTGTCGACCCTGTCGGTGCTGGTGACCAGCGTGATGGCCGGATACGTGTTCGCGAAGTACCGCTTCAAGGGGCGCGACGTGCTGTTCTGGGCCGTCGTCGCCACGATGTTCCTGCCGCCGATCGTCACCCTCGTCCCGCTGTACTGGCTGGTTTCGACCATGGGCCTGGCGGACTCGTATCTCGGCGTGATGCTGCCCTGGCTGGCGAACGCGTTCGGGATCTTCCTGATGCGGCAGTTCATCTCGGACGTGCCCGACGAGCTGATCGACGCGGCGCGCATCGACGGCGCGTCGGAGGCGCGGATCCTGTGGCGGGTGATCACACCGTTGCTGCGGCCGGCCGTGGTCAGCCTGGCGATCTTCGCGTTCGTCTTCTACTGGAACAACTTCCTGTGGCCGCTGTCGATCCTGCAGTCGGACGACAAGTTCCCCGTGGTCCTCGCGCTGAGCCGCCTGCTCTCCTACAGCACGAGCGTGCGCTACCAGAACGTCGTCATGGCGGGGGCGCTGATCGCCAGCGTGCCGACCATGCTGGTCTTCCTGCTCGCGCAGCGGGTGTTCGTGCGGAGCGTCGCGCGTACGGGGGTGAAGGGTTGATCTTCATCGGGATCGACGTGGGCGGCACGTCCGTCCGCGTGCTGACCGAGACGTCCGGCCGGCGCGGGGAGATCGTCTCCGTTCCCGTCGCCGGCTCGTACGACGCCTTCCTCGACCAGATAGCGACCCTGTGCGCGGCGGCCGGACGGCCGGAGGCGGTCGGGGTGGGGCTTCCGGGGACGTCGGACGGCGACCGCCCCCTGTTCGTCCCCGCGCTGCCCTGGATCGAGGGCCGGCCCCTCCGGGAGGACCTGGAACGGCGGCTCGGCACGACGGTGCGGCTCGGCCTGGACGGCCATCTCACCCTGCTCGCCGAGGCGGCCGAGGGCGCGGCCAGGGGAGCGAGGTCCGCCGTACTGCTGGCCGTCGGCACGGGCATCGGCGGGGCACTGCTGGTTGACGGCCGGATCTGGAAGGGCGCGCACGGCAGCGCGGGCTCGTGGGGCTGGCTGCCCGCGCCGCCTCCCGAGCCCGGCCCGACACCCGAACCCCACCCCACACCAGCACCCGAACCCCAACCCGGCCCGGCACCCGAGCGCGGCCCGGCACTCGACCCCGCTCACGGGCCGTTCGAGCAGGTGGCGTCGGGGTCGGCGCTGCCGGGCGGCCCCGCGCTGGTGGCCGCCGCACGCGGCGGTGACAAGCGGGCGGCCGCCGAGCTCGACCGCTACGCCGTACGACTCGCCCGTGGCGTGGCGGCACTCGCCAGCGTGATCGATCCTGATGTGATCCTGATCGGCGGTGGGTTGGCGGACGCGATGGACGTCCTCGGACCGCTGCTGGACCGCCATGTCGCCCGCTTCGCCTCTCCTGACGGCGGCCGGGTTCCCGTGCGCGCGGCGGAGCTCGGCTCACGCGCGGGGGTCGTGGGCGCGCTCCTCACCGCCCGATTGGAGACGGAATGATCGTGAAGGCTCTGGATTCCACCTCGGGAGTCCCGCTCTACCTGCAGGTCGAGCGGAGCCTGCAGCAGCGGATCGACGAGGGCGAGTGGCTGGCCGGAGAGCGGCTGCCCACCGAGGAGGAACTCGGCAAGGCGTACGGCGTCAGCAGGGTCACGGTCCGGCAGGCGCTCGCCCGGCTGGTGGACCGCGGCGCGCTCGTACGCGAGCAGGGCCGGGGCACGTTCGTCCGCGACACGAGCCTGACCGCCGGGGCCCGGGGGGTCACCTCCTTCACCGCCGAGCTGGCCGATCTCGGTCACACGTCGGGCGGCCGGGTCCTGGAACAGAGCGTCGTCACCGCGGAGGAGGCCGGGCTGCCGCCCGAGATGCCGTCGCCTCCGGACGCGGCGGTACTGCGCCTGCGGCGGCTCAGGACCGACGGCTCGCGTCCGGTCGGGGTGCAGACCGCCCTGCTCCCCCTCGAACGGTTCCCGGGCATCGCCGAACTCGACTTCACGGACAGGTCGCTCTACCAGGTACTCAAGGAGACCTACGGGCTGGTCCCGCGCGAGGCGATCGAGACCTTCACGGTCGGCGGAGTGCTGGACGAGGACGCCTCCACCCTGGGCGTGGCTCCCGGCGCCCACGCCTTCTACGTCGAGCGGCTGACCTTCGACGTCCACGGCCCCTTCGAATACGTCCGCAGCGTCATGCGTGGCGATCGTTACCGCGTACGGCTGGCGCTGCGCAACCCGTGACCACATCCAGTGATCCGATCCGTGACTCCACCCATCCATGACTCCACCCATGAAAGGAAGCACCGTGAACTACACCCGAACCCTGATCGACATCCTTGACCGGCTCGTCTCGACCCAGGATGAGGCGTTGAACACGGTGGCCGCGCGCTGCGCGGACACCATCCAGAACGACGGACTGATCCACCTCTACGGCAGCGGCCACTCCGTGATCCCGACCATGGACGCCTTCCCGCGTTACGGCAGCTTCGCGGGCATCCACCCGCTGACGGACCCCCGGCTGATGTGGCACAACGTGCTCGGCCCCGGCGGTGTGCGCGAACTGCTGTGGCTGGAGCGCACCGAGGGATACGTCCAGCAGTACCTGGACCACGAGCCGCTCGCGGCCGGTGACGTCATGGTGGTGTACTCCCACGGCGGGCGGAACGCCGCCCCCGTCGAGGCGGCCATGTACGCGGCCAAGCGCGGACTGTTCACGGTCGCGGTGACCTCGGTCGCCAACCTGGAGCGCCCCGCCGAGCACTCCTCCGGGCAGCGGATCGCCGAGATCTGCGACATCACCGTCGACACAGGCGTTCCCGTGCAGGACGCGGTCGTCGAGGTGGACGGCTGGGACCGCCCGGTCGGCGGCGCGTCCACGGTCGTGGCCTGCGTCGTGAGCCATGAGATCGTGACCCGCACGGCGGCCGTCCTGGCGAGCCGGGGTGTGGTCGTGCCGACGTTCGTCTCGCCGACGGTTCCCGGCGCCACGGTCGCGTCGAACGACGAGGTGTTCGCCGACCACCGCCGCCGTCTCCACGCCGCCGAGGGCCGTTCCCTCTAGGAGTCCCCCCAGAAGTCCCTCTGGAAGTCCCTCCGGACGGTCACCCGCGAGGCCGGGTCGAGACCTCGCCGCCGGTCCCCTGTACGGATCGGCGGCGAGCCCTCACGGGCTGATCGCGAGAAAGAGGAACGCGGCGAACAGCACCAGGTGGACCCCGGCCTGGAGCAGGGTCGCCCGCCCGGGGACGACCGTGAGGGTCGCCACCGCGACCGTGAGGGCCAGCAGCACGATCTGCATGGGCCCGAGGCCGAGCAGCAGGTGCCCGCCCAGCCAAATCGACGCGACGGCGATGGTCGGGATGGTCAGCCCGATACTCGCCATGGCGGAGCCGAACCCGAGATTGAGGCTGATCTGCACCCGATCCCTCTGGGCGGCCCGCACGGCGGCGATCGTCTCCGGCAGCAGCACCAGCAACGCGATGACGACGCCCACCACGGATTGCGGCAGCCCGGCGGCCCGGACCGCCGTCTCGATGGCGGGCGACTCGACCTTCGCCAGCCCGACGACGGCGACCAGCGCCACCAGCAGCAGGCTGAGGCTCCCCGCGGTCATCCGGGGCGACGGCGGCTCGGCGTGCTCGTCGACGGCGATGACCTCCCCCTCCGTCGTGATCGGCAGGAACGCCTGGCGGTGCCGGATCGTCTGGGTGACCACGAACAGCACGTACAACGCGAGCGAGGCGACAGCGGCGAAGGCCAGTTGCGGCGGTGAGAAGGCCGGCCCCGGTGTGGTCGTGGTGAAGGTGGGCAGCACCAGGCACATCGTGGCGAGGGTCGCGACGGTGGCCAGCGCACCACCGGTTCCCACGGCGTTGAACACGGCCACCCTGCGCCGCAGCGTGGCGACGAGCAGAGACAGACCCACGATGCCGTTACACGTGATCATCACCGCCGCGAAGACGGTGTCGCGGGCCAGCGACGACGTCTCCCCTCCGGCGGACAGCATCATGCTGACGATCAGCGCCACCTCGATGACCGTCACCGCCACCGCGAGGACGAGCGACCCGAACGGCTCACCGACCCGATGCGCGACCACCTCCGCGTGATGGACGGCGGACAGCACGGCCCCGGCCAGCAGGCAGGCGACGACGACCACGACGAAGGGCGCCAGGACGCGCCCCCACGCGAGCCCCAGCGTCAGGACCGCGAGCACGGGAACGACGTAGCTCAGGGCGTCGGTCCAGTTGACGTCGCGCAGGCGGCTCATACTCTCCCACCAGCTCGGTCCAGCGCGAAGGCCGCTCGCGTGCGGCCGCGTCGCTGCGTGACTTCCGCCGGCGGCGCCGGGTGGGGCGGCGGGCGGGACTCTCAGGCTCTCGGTGCCCTGTCCCGCCCGAGGCAAACACGGAGCGAACCGCCCGTTCGGGGCTACTCGTCCTCGGAGGTCTTCGTGGTCTCGGGGTGATCGAGCACGAGGTCGTACGTCGTGGGGAAGAGTTGCCGGAACGCGGTGTCCACTCCCTTGGCGCCGGTCTCCAGCACGATCTTGCCTTCGCGGGTCACGTCCCTGACCCGGTCGACGGTGTACTCGTGCGCGTCCTGTGCGGGCTCGCGCACCACGATCTCGGGCGGCTGTCCGCTCTCCGGTCCCTCTGGCACGATGACCTCCAACCATCGCATGGGTTCTCCCTACGATTCTTCCTCCGGCCGCGCCCCCGTGCCAGGGCGGATTCACCCGGCGCCGGCGCCCGTCGGCCAGGTGATCCGGGCGGCCACGACGACCAGCGCGAGCGTGCTGAGGGGGATCGCGGGGAAGAGAGAGGGGGCGACGGCGATGAGCGTGGCCCCGCAGGCGGCGCCGCCGGTGAGTGCGGCCAGCATGGCCATGCCGCGCAGGTCGAAGCGCGTGCCGTCCCGCGGCGTGAGCAGGGCGGCGACGACCCCGGTCAGGGTCCCGGTCAGGTACGTCGTGGACAGGGCGGCGTGCCCGCCGAGGCCGCGCATCGCCGCGCTCTGCATGCCCATGGCCAGCGCCGAGAGCGCGAGCAGGACGTGCTCGGCGAAGATCGCGGGGTTACCTCCGGTCATCTCCCAGCCGACACTGAAGCACGCGATGACGACCAGTTCGACCGCCAGGGTCGTGGTGACCCTGGCCGGCCAGATCGGTTCGTCCGGTCGGGGGTGGCCCGCGATGCGCGTGCCCAGCGCGGTGCCCATGATGTATCCCGCGAACGCGACCGCCGTGTGGAGGGCCATGCTGAGCGTCGTGCTGCTGATGGCGTATCCGGCCAGGACCAGGTTCCCGGTCATCACGCTGCTGAAGACCCCGCCGAGCCGGATGTAGGCCGCCGCGTCCACCGCTCCCGTACCGAAGGTGAGGATGACGGCGAACAGGGTGAGCCGCGGCGTGGTCATGCCGCGTTCCTACCTGCCTGATCACGTCATGTCACGGACGGTGACCGTGTCGGGCACGCCACCGCGACGGGCGCGGTCAGGTGGCCGACGTCTCCTTGACCGCCGCCGGCCGCCTGCCGTACGCGTGCTTGATCAGGGCGATCAGCACTTCCTTGCCGGACTCGCGCCTGCGCGCGTCGCACAGCAGCACCGGAACCTCGGACCCGAGGTTCAGCGCGAGCTTCACCTCGTCCAGGTCGTACTGCGGCGAGCCGTCGAAGCAGTTGACCGCCACCACGAACGGCGTGCCGCGGCGCTCGAAGTAGTCCACGGAAGGGAAGCAGTCCGCGAGCCTGCGGGTGTCCGCCAGCACCACCGCGCCGAGGGCGCCGCGGGCCAGCTCGTCCCAGACGAACCAGAACCGCTCCTGTCCCGGGGTGCCGAACAGGTAGAGCATGAACTCGTCGCCGATGGTGATGCGTCCGAAGTCCATCGCCACGGTGGTGGTGTTCTTGGCCTCCACGCCGGACAGGTCGTCGACGCCCACGCTGCGGTCGGTGAGGGTCTCCTCCGTGCGCAACGGCCGGATCTCCGACACCGCGCCCACCATGGTGGTCTTGCCGACCCCGAAACCACCCGCGACCAGCAGTTTGATCGCCTTGGGCAGCTTCGGCGCGTCAGAGCGCCCGGAGGCCATCGAGCACCGCCCTGTAAGTTCTCTCGTCCAGCACGTCCATCTCCGGTTGGGGTTGCTGCACGGCGACGAAACCCTTTTCGAGCAGGTCACCGAGGAGCACGCGTACGATCCCGGCGGGCAGGTCCATGTGCGCGGCGATCTCCGCCACGGACAGGGGCCGCCGGCACAGCCTGGCGATGACGAGATGTTCCGGGTCGAGGCCGACCTCCGCTCCGGTGGTGGAGCGAATGGTCACCGCGATCGTCACGAGGTCGAACTTGCCCCTCGCGTCGGTGCGGCCGCGCGTCATCACGTACGGGCGCACGGTCGGCTCGTCGAGCAGCCATTCCTCGTTGAATTCTCCGGGACTTCGCTCCATGTTCATCGCGGTGCTTCACTCCTGGCAGCAGGTTCGGCGGTTCGCGCGGGAGAGGTCAGATACTGTCCGACCCGGACGACGAGCATGGCCATCTCGTACGCCACGAGACCGACGTCGGCGTCCTGCGAGCACAGCACGGCGAGGCAGGCGCCGGGTCCGGCCACGCTGACGATCAGGTAGGCCGACTTCATCTCGATGATGGTCTGGCGTACCGTGCCGCCGCCGAACCGCTCGCTGGCACCGCGGGCGAGGCTCTGGACCCCGGCGGCCACCGCGGACAGGTGCTCGGCGTCGTCGACGCTCAGCCCCTCCGACGACGCCATCAGCAATCCGTCCGTGGACAGGACGATGCCGTGTTCGGCTTCTCTCACCCGCCCGACCAGGTCGTCAAGCAACCAGGCCAGGTCGGCGGAAGCGCTGGTCTTCTGCGTCACCGGTAGATCTCCTTATGGCGGGGTGAACGGCGGGTGGGCGGCGGGGTCACGCCGACGGCCGATCGTCGAAGGGGCCCGTGTCGTCGCCGACCAGCTTGGACGCCTCGGACCTGCCGCGCCGGGTTCCGCTCTGGAACGAGCCCATGATCTTGCGGATCTCCTCGGGGGAACGATCGTCGTCGTCGTTCTCCTCGCCCGCGGCGACCGGGGAGTCGTCACGGAGCGCCGGGGCGATGCTCGCCTGGGGGACGCGGAACGGCAGGCCGGACGGCGTGTAGGACGGCTCGGGCGGCGATCCCGCGGGCGGGCCCGGCGGCAGATCCTGGGGCGGTCCCTGCGGCTCGTGTGAGTACGGCGCCGACGCCGGATCCGGCCGCGGTCCCGGGACGGGGCCGGTGGCGGGCACGGAGACCGGCCCGGTGACCGTCCCCGGAGCGGGGGAAACGGTGGAGTCGTGAATCGTGCGCACCGCCTGGACGGAGGGCTCGCGCCCGCCCACCAGCGCGATACGCGAAATGGGGAACGGGGGACCCTGCGCCTCGTCACGCGCCGCGCCGAAGGCGCCGTCGTTGACGAGCTGCTCGGCGGACACGGGCTCGGACGGGCTCTGCGGGTTGGCTCCGTCGCCCATCAACTCGTGCGGAAGCAAGGCGATCGCGGTCGTCCCTCCGTACGGCGAGCTCTTCAGCACCACCCGGATGCCGTGCCGCTCGGCCAGCTTGCTGACCACGTACAGGCCGAGGCGGGCCGTGCTCGACAGGTTGAACTCGGGCGGATCGGCGATCCGCTCGTTGGTCACCGCCAGGTCCTCCTCGGACATGCCGAGGCCGCGGTCCTCGATCTCGATGGCGTACCCGTTGGCGACGAGCTGCCCGCTCACCTGGACCATCGTGTACGGCGGGGAGAACGAGACGGCGTTCTCGATCAGCTCGGCGAGCAGGTGGATGACGTCGCCGACCGCGCGTCCGGTCAGTTCGACGTCTCCCATGGGGAGCACGGTGACCCGGGTGTAGTCCTCGACCTCGGCGAGCGCGCCGCGTACGACGTCGACCATCGGGACCGCGCGGCGCCACGCGCGGGCGGGGGACGCGCCGGAGAGGACGATGAGGTTCTCGGCGTTGCGCCGCATTCGGGTGGCCAGGTGGTCGACGCGGAACAGGTCCCTCAGCTCGGCCTCGTCGTTCTCGCGCCGCTCCATGACGTCGAGGAGGGTGAGCTGCCTGTGGACCAGCGACTGCGTACGGCGGGCGAGGCTGAGCAGGATGTCGCGGATGCTCTGCCGCAGCTCGGCCTCTTCGACCGCGGTCCGGATGGCGGTCTCCTGGACGGTGTTGAACGCCTGGCCCACCTGGCCGATGACGTCGCCGCCGAACTGGAGGGGCGGCGCCTCCAGGGCGACGTCCACCTTCTCGCCGTGACCGAGCCTGGACACGACGCTGGGAAGCCGCTCGTGGGCGAGTTCGAGCGCCGCGTCGCGGAGCTTCTCCAGCTGCTGGACCAGGGCACGGGCCGTGGTGATCGACAGGATGATCGACGCGACGACGGCGAAGAGACCGAGGAGTCCGGCGAGGACCAGGCGGAGGACGACGCCGATCGCCATCGGCGTCGCGCGTTCGACGAGCCGGTCACCACCGTCGAGGATCATCTTCTGGATGTTCGCGAGGGCGGGCTCGGCCACCGCGCGCCACTGCGCGTCGCTGATGGTCAGCGGGCGCTCCACCTGCCTGCCCTGGATCAGCAGGTCTTCCAGGTTGCGCATGGCGGCCACCGCGCGGCTCTTGGTCCACGCCTCGTAGGCGGCGCGGTCCTCGTCTCGGAGGCCACTCGCGGTGTGATCGAAGATGTAGCGCTGTGCGCCGACGAGAGTCACGAACCGGGCGTGATCCGCCTCGGTGAACCGTCCCGCCGCGAAGACTCCGGCGAGCAGCGCGTCCTCGCGGGCGAGCATCTCCCGGCCCTGGGTCATCGTGCCGAGGAGGCGCCCGTCCTTCGCGATGTCCTCGTCGTCGAGTGACGCCACCGACTCGTACATCTCGGCGAAGGAGTCCGCGACCTCGTTGTACGCCGACTCGGCCTGCTCACGGCCGAACCGTCCCGCGTCGATGGACTTGCGTGTGGCGCTCAAGCCGTCGAGCTGCAGGAAGGTGGCCCGGATGCGTTCCTGCAGCGCATCGCTCGCGGCGAACTTGACGCTGTCGCTGTCGGCGGAGCGCTCGAACTCCGCCCGGGCCTTGTCAGTGCGGGCCCGCTGGTCCTGCAACTCCTGGCGGGAGTACGCCGTGGAGTTGCCGAGCCGGGCGACGGAGAGCCGCCGCTCGCGCTGCAACTCGAGCAGCAGGGGCTCGCTCGGCTCGGCCACGCTGCCGTCGATCGTGGTCGCGCCGAGCAGGTTCACACCCTCCCGCAGCGTCACCCAGGCGGCGAACGCCCACAGCGCGGTGAGCGACACGAGCAAGGCCGTGACCTTGGTCCTTACACGCGAATTGCGGAAGCGCATAGATACCCGTCCAGCAATGTCAGAGAATCCCGCGGCACGTTTCCCGGCAATTAACGAATGCCACCTATTGATGCCGCGACAGCAACACGGCATAATTGCCGCGCCGCACCCGGGGTACCTTAGCAAAAGGCATTAAATCCCCTCAAGGCGACTATGCATTTACCGACTCAATGTCCGAATATATTTGCATTTGTCACCTGTGAGCGGGTCGCCAAGATCATAACTGTCCGTACCACTCCATAACAACCGGATCGGTCCTGGCGAGGTGCAGCGCCGCCAGGACGGCCGCGCGCACGATGGCCTCCGGCAGGTAGAGATCCTTGTCGTGCCAGAGCGGCGGGTCCTCCGCCTGACCTGCGGGTTCCAGCAGGAAGGCGTAGCCGCGGGCCGCCGCCTCGGTCACCTCGGCCCCGGTCACTCCGGCCTCGGTCGCCTCGGCATCGCGTGCCCCCGCCGCCTGGTGGTGCCGGGTGAGCAGGAGGATCTGCATGGCGTAGGCCGTCTCCTCCGCCGTCCCCTCCCACCTGCCCCAGGATCCGTCCGGCCGCTGGGTGGACAGGACCCACCGCACGGCCCGCCGTACGGCGTCCGCCCCCTCCTCACCGCCGAAGTCGGCCAGCGCGAGCGTGCAACACGCCGTCGCGTAGTACGGCGAGGCGTGCCACCGGTCGTCCCAGCTCCCGTCCGGCCGCTGGTGGTCGCGCACCAGAACCGCCAGCTTCCGCACGTACGGAAGGTAACGGGCCGCGTCATCCGGGCGGGCGACCGCGTACTGGCCGAAGGCGTCGAGCACGTGGGCGTTGACGCTGACCGAGAACCCGTCCTCGCCCGGCCAGGTGCAGAAATGCGTGTCCGTCTCGAACGCCCACAGACCGGCGGGCTCGCACGGCACGCCCAGCAGCGCCAGCGCGTACAGCGCGACGGACGTCGTGTCGGCGTCGGGCGGCAGGCCCGGACCCGCCGGGGTTCCCGACGGGCCGATCGCCGCCCTGATGTCCGCGGGCATCTCCGGCGGCACGTCGAGGGGAATGCCCGCGCGGGCCAGCCAGCTGAGCACCCAGGCGCGCTCGAACACGGTGATCGGCAGCCCGACCGGCACCGGCCCGCCGTGCCGTCGCGCGACCGCCTCCAGGTGCCGCAACGAACGATCGGTGGGATCGAGCAGGCCGCGGTCGCCCAGCCACGCGGCGGTGGCGGCCGGTGAGGCGCCGATCGTCCCGATCGAGGTGGGCCGGACCGCCGTCGCCCCGCTCGCCACGCCACCCGCGATCTCCAGGGCGTGCACCAGCTTCTCCGGCAGGTCGGCACCCGAGGCGACCAGCGCCCGGACCATCGCGAGCCGGTCCGTGCTCATGCCGGGCGGCATGCCGAGCCGCCGCCCGGCGGCGTCGACGGCGGCTCCGGGAGTGCGGTCCAGCGCGTCCAGGTGCTCGTTGATCGCCACGACCAGGGACGGAACGATCATGTCCAGAGCCGGCATGTCCGGCAGGGCGGCCACGTCCACGGACGTACCGGTCGGGCAGGAGCGTGGGTGGTCGACCGGGGAGGACGCGCCACCGAGCCAGGCGGACAGCGCGCGCAACCCGCGGTCCGCCGCGCCGGCCACCTCGGCCGCCGTCTCGGGCCGGGAGCCCGTGTCGCCGCGCGACAGCGCGGACAGCAGCGCCTCGGTCGCGCTGAGGGTGGGGACCAGCCCGTACCCGTCCGGCGCGCCCCAGGTGCCGTCCGGATGCTGGGTCCGGACCAGGAAGTCGATCCGCTCGGCGTGGCCCGCCAGCCAGGGAGCCAGCGTCACCAGGCGGCCGGTCTCGTACACCGACGGGGAGACCTGTCCCCAGGGCCGGGCCATCAGCCCGGCGACCAACTCGTCGGCGGCGGCGACGACGGCCTCCGCGCTTTCCGGAACAACCAGATCGCCAATGCTCACATCTCGCCCCAATAGTCCGCGCCGCCGTAGAACCCCGTGTTGAACCCGACCTGGCATTCCAGATAGGCGACCGCCCGCGGGCACGCGTCCCGCAGCGGTTCGAGCAGTTCTCCGGCACGGTCCGCGAGCACTGACATCCGTTCCGACACCTCGGTACGGCCGACGCCGAGCATCAGCACGTTCACATCGCCCCAGCCGACGTCCCTGCGGTAGGTGGCGAGGTCGTTGAGCAGCCGGAGGTACCGCTGGACCTCCGCGCCGACCACCATGAGCTCGTCGAGGAGGCCCACCGTCCGTGGATCACCGGTGAAGATCCAGTGGGAGACGTTGACGAAGGAGGACCCGGTGCCGTCGGCGTTGGCCAGATACTCCTCCAGGTCCGGCAGGACCCGGCCTCCTCCAGGGCCGGACGCACCCTCCTCCTTGTCACCGGCGCTCTCGCGGGCGTCGTTCCAGCGCCATTCGCGGGCCATGGCGGTCAGCATCCGTTCGAGTTGCGCCCGCCACATGGGGCGCGCGGTCCCGAAGGCGGACACGGACGCGAGCTCGTCCCTGATGTCGACGAGGAACCGGGTGAGCGGGGTGGCGGGCTCCGTCGTACCGTCCACCGCCGTCAGGCAGTCACCGACGATCAGATCGACGTCCTGCGCGGACGTCGCCGTCACGTCGATCCGCCAGTCGACGGCGAAGACCCACAGCGCGGCCCGGTTGACGATCCGCAACTCGTCCACCGTCGCCCAGGGCGACCCGAACGCACCCACGAGGGACAGGGAGCCGAAGAAGCCGGGGTCGAAAGGTTTCCCGCCGAACAGGCCGTCATAGGACTCCGCGCACCTGCGGAGGTCGCGCCCGGCCGCCGCGGCGAGCGCGGCGATCCTCCCCATGTCGGAGGCGGCCGCGAACCGTTCCGCGGACATGCTCGTACTCTTCGTCGTGCTGGAGTGGTGCCCGTGCATGATCAGGCGCGCTCGACCGGTACGAGGGTCATCTCGAAGTTCTGGTTCGGCCGCAGGGACGAGGCCAGCCGTGGCGTGACCGGCACCGACGTGTGGACGACCGGCCGGAACCTGCTCAGGATGCCCCCGACGAGAAGCAGGGCCTCCATCATGAACAGGTGCTGCCCGAGGCACTGGTGCGGCCCACCGCCGAAGGGGAAGTACGCGTACCGGTTCCGCCGCTCCTCGTTCTCCGGGGCGAACCGCTCCGGGTCGAATACGAGCGGGCGATCCCAGAACTCCGGCAGCCGGTGCGTCAGGTAGGAGCTGATCATCACTGTCGAACCGGCCTTGATCTTGACCCCACCGATGACGTCGTCCTTCACCGCCATGCGCGGCAGGAGCCAGCCCGCCGGGTAGAGACGGAGAAGCTCGTTGATGAACATCCGGAGGTACCGCAGCTCCGGCAGGTGCGCCGGGCTGATCGGGTCGCCCCCGACCACGCGGTCGATCTCCTCGTAGACACGCGCGGCGACGTCGGGGTAGGCGTCGAGCGCCACCCACACCCACGTGAGCGCCGTCGCCGAGGTCTCCGTGGAAGCGCCGTGCATGGCGACGATGTCGTCACGGATCTTCTTCGCGCCGATCTCACCGATCTCGTGGTTCCGAGCCCGGCAGACGAACGAGACGACGTCGCGATCATCATTGGCCCTGCTGCGGATCTCGCTGATCCGGGCGTACGCGACTTCGTTGATCGTCTTCACGGAGCGCTCGAACGCCTTGTCACCGGGCAGTGGAACCTTGCCGGGGACGAACGGCAGGACCAGCCGGATCGCCTTGGAGGTGACGGCGGTGTCGTACGCGGGGACCAGCTGGGCGATGTCATCGCGGGAGATCTTGTCGCCGAAGAAGAGCCGGACGATCGTCGGGTGCACGATCTGGGACACCGCGGTGACGACGTTGAAGCGCTCTCCGGGGCGGATCGTCTCCTGGATCTGCTCCGTGAGAATCTCCGCCATGCGTTCCGTGAGCGAGTCCACGTACTTGGCGGTGAACAGCGGCTGGAGGATCTTCCGGCTTTCTTGCCAGCCCGTCCCGTCCGAGAGGATGCCGTCACCGAGCAGGGGTTTCAACGGATCCCAGAACATGCCCTCGCGCACATAGTTCGACCAGTTGATGCGCAGGACGTGCTGGACGTGATCGGGATGCGTCACCAGATAGGGCTTGAAGGGGCCCATGTTGAGGCGGACGAGTTCGCCGTTGGCCTGCTTTCCCGCCTCCTCGAAGGCCCGGACGGGGTCACGGGCGTACCGGGTCAGGGTGCGGTAGAAGGGCACAGTCCTCGCCTCGGGGGCAGGTGCGACGACTTCTGTTGACATTTCGACGTTCTCCCAGCAGGAATTCACGTGCGGTGCACACAACACCCGCAGCCGCCAACTGGCCGGCAAAGGACAGTCGAGGCGCCCTGAGGGCATTACGTCACGCGCCACCGTTGCGTTTGACGTGGGTCGGTATCGAATAGGCCGTTATGACGTTCCCCAGCCCCGTTCGTACCTCCGCTTTCCCTCGCCCCTACTGCCGCGCCGGCAATGCGATTCCCCCTCGCATCACTGACACCCTGCGCGCAGTATCACATGATCAACTCTCCCGAATCAAGGTCAACAAGCATGGCACTTTTGTGAACACATGGGCGACATGCAGAGATCGCGGGGTTTTGTCCCCGTTACGCCCCTAAACAGCGGAAATCCAGATGCCATGCGAGACAGCCCGAACGGTGGAGGCAGGGACGGCGCCGGGGACGGCGGGATGGCGGGGACGTTCGGCGAGGCTCCGGGTCGGCCGGAGGCCCAGTCGGCCGTCACAGGTATATAGTCGGTTTCTGATATCAGGAGGCGACTATGGCACGCAGCGCGGACAATCCCTTGGCCGTGGCCCTGATGGGTCTGCTGATGGAGCGGCCCATGCATCCCTACGAGATGGCCGCCGTGCTGCGCGAGCGCGGCAAGGACGCCAGCGTCCGGATCAACCGCGGCTCGCTGTACGACGTGGTGGCCGCATTGGAAGGACAGGGGTGGATCACGCCGAGCGCCCGGGTGCGGGAGGGGAACCGGCCGGCCCGCACCGTCTACGCGCTGACCGGGGAGGGCCGCGCCGCGTTCGTCGCGCGGCTTGACGAGCAGATCCGCAATCCCCGGCGCGAGTACCCGGTCTTCCTCACCGCCGTCGCCTACCTCGGCGCGCTGGGCCAGGAGGGTGCGGCGGAGGCGCTGCGCGAGCGGGCGGGTCGGCTCCGCGCGGCCATCGCCGACGACGAGCGGACCCTGCGGGAGGCGCTGGCGTCCGGCGGCGTGCCGCGCCTGCACGTCATCGAGGCCGAGTACGCGTTGCACATGGCGCGCGCCGAGCTGGGCTGGGTGAACGCCATCGCCGACGAGGTCTCCTCCGGAACCCTGCCCTGGCCCGCCGGCGGTGAGCCGACCGGCGGGGCCGTCCCATCCCGGCACGACGAAAGGAACCGATCATGACCTCGACCTCCGACATGCCCGACGCGCTGATCTTCGGCGTCTACCCCGGCGGGATCACCGGCGACGACACGGGAGGGCTGGCCACGGGGCCGGCGGACGATCCGGAGCGGATCCTCGACGCGCTCAGGTCGCTGCAGTCCGGTGAGCGGCCTTTCCTGGTGCGCGGCTACCTCGGATTCACCGACCCCGACGACCCGCGCACCCATGTGCGGACGCCTGAGCGGGTCGAGCGTTACGCCGGCGAGGGGCGCGCCCTGGACCTGGTCGCCCAGTTCCAGTCGCGGAGCGGCGACGTCGCCGGGTTCACCGCTTTCGTCCGGGACCTCGTCCGTCGCCACGGACACCGTGCCATGACCCTGCAGGTGACCGAGGAGCCCAACGTGGAGGGCAATCCCACGCTGGACGGCTACTACCCGAACATCCGCCGAGCCGTGGTGGAGGGCGTGCTCGCGGCAAAGGACGAGGCTCGGCGGCAGGGCTTCGACCATCTGAAGATCGGATTCAACACGACCCCGCTGTTCGGCCCGGCCGCCGGCTTCGTCGCCTCGCTCGTCGAGGAGGGCGGGCAGGCGTTCGCGGACGCTCTCGACTATGTGGGTCTGGACTTCTTCCCGGACGTCTTCATGCCCGTCTCCCCCGACCGGTTGCACGACACCGTCACGGGCCTGCTCGCGCTGCACCGCGCCGAGCGCCTCACCCCGGCGGGCATCGATCCGGCGGTGCCGCTGTACATCACCGAGAACGGCTGGCCCACCGGACCCGGGCGTACGGCGGAGCAGCAGGCGTGGGTGGTGGAGACGATCATCCGGGCGGTCGACGGTTGCCGTGCCGCGGTCAACATCGGCGGCTACGTCCACTTCGCGCTGCGGGACGCCGACAGCTCCGTGCCGGGCCTGTTCCACCGATTCGGTCTCATGACCGACGACTACGCGCCGAAGCCGGCCTTCGCGGCGTACCGGAAGCTGATCGCCGAGCTGGGCCGCTGACCTCGTCCCCGATCGGCTTGACGCCCCGGACTCGGGCAGCGAAAAGGCCGGACCTCGATGGTCCGGCCTCCTCGTCGGGTGCCGCCCCGTTGCTTCGGGGCGTACTGCTGGTACTGCCGGTAGTGCTGGACGCTTGGCGTCAGGCCGTCGTGGTGATCAGGACGGCGAGTCCCAGAAGGACGACGACGGGGATCAGCCACATCACGACCTCGCCGGCGAATTCCTTGTACATCGCAAAGTTCTCCCTCTGGGATATGAAACTGACGTTGCGCCAGCATATTAGGTCGGCGGCGATGCTCATAGGCGGCGGTCCCGCCCAGCGGCGTCCCACCGCGCTGCGGAGCCCCGTACGCCCTCTGGGGCTCTCTCGTCCCGTTCTCAGCGCCGCTTACGTCCCGTTCTCAGGCGCCTCTTGTGCATCCGGTCTTCGGGGTTCCGGGGCTCGGCGCGCCCGCGTACCGGGGCGCGAGGAACATGAAATGGACGAGGTGCGTCGAGGAGGCCGGAACCCGGCAGATCAGACACGAGGTCGAGAGCCGCGGCCTGAGCACGTCCGATGAAACGTACACACCACCCGTAAGGAAGCCGCAGGTCGGTCGCCTGCGACGGGAGCGGGCCCTGGGCGGATCCGCACAGGTTTCCTACCATCGCGCCCGACCGACGACGGGAGTTCGCGATGCCGAAGATGCCGAAGATGCCGAAGAAGAGTGCCCTGCTCACCGCCCTCGTCCTGCTGATCGGCTTTTTGATCGCCGGGCCCGCCGAGGCGGCCACGCTCCGGATCATGCCGCTGGGTGACTCGATCACCGGATCCCCCGGCTGCTGGAGATCGATCCTGTGGAACCGATTGCAGAACAGCGGCTACACATCGATCGACTTCGTCGGCACGCTCGGCCCTCAGGGGTGCTCGCTGCCGTACGACGGGGACAACGAGGGCCACGGTGGCGCCCTCGTCACGAACGTCGCCGACCAGAACCAGCTTCCCGGCTGGCTCTCCGCGACCCAGCCGGACATCGTGCTGATGCATTTCGGCACGAACGACGTCTGGAACAACCGCCCCACCGACACGATCCTCGCCGCGTACAGCAAGCTCGTGGACCAGATGCGGGCGAGCAACCCGAACATGAAGATCCTCGTCGCGAAGATCATTCCAATGAACCCGAGCACCTGCTCGGAGTGCGGCGCCCGAGCCGTCGCGCTGAACAACGCGATCCCCGGCTGGGCGGCGGGGAAGACGACCGCGCAGTCCCCCATCGTCGTGGTGGACCAGTGGACCGGGTTCAGCACGAGCGCCGACACCTATGACGGCGTGCATCCCAACAGTTCGGGCGACCAGAAGATGAGCGACCGCTGGTACCCGGCGCTGGCCGCCCTGCTCTCGGGCACCACCCCCAGCCCGAGCCCCAGCGCGAGCCCGAGTCCCAGTGCGAGCCCGAGCGCCAGCCCCACGGTGACGCCGACGGGCAGTGGGGGCTGCGCGGCGACCTACACGATCACGAACCAGTGGACGGGCGGCTTCCAGGGTGACGTCACGGTGAAGAACTCCGGATCCGCCGCGATCAACGGATGGACCGTGAAGTGGACGTTCACCGGCGGTCAGCAGATCACCCAGAGCTGGAACGGCACGGTCACCCAGAGCGGAGCGGACGTGACCGCCAAGAACGTGAACTGGAACGGCTCCCTGGCACCGAACGCCACCGCGTCGTTCGGCTTCCTCGGCTCCTGGAGCGGCGGCAACAGCGCGCCCGCCGTCACCTGCACCGTCGGCTGACCTCGGTCAGCGACTCCCGGTCCGTACGGCAGAACACCCCGCCGTACGGGCCGTCGTCACCGACGATCAGGGACGGATGGCGAAGCAAGGCGTCCGGGCGTCGAGCGCCGATCGTGTACGACGGCGGTGCCCGCCGCGAGGTCGTGGAGGGCGCGGCCGTCCGGAGCGAGCAACGCCACAAGGGCGTCCGCGATCAGAACGACCCACCCGACCTCGGGCAGCAGAGTGACGACCGGGAAGACCAGCGTGCGCAGCGCCGCCCGCCTCCCCCGCAGTCCGTGTGGACGCCGTCCCCCCTCCTGCCCCGGCACCGCACCTGCCGCGACCGGCGTGGTGTCCGCCGGGTCGGCGGTCGAACCCGCGAGCACGTCCATGACGCGCCTTGTGATCATGGGGCCCGCGGGGACGACCCGCAGGCCGAGCAGCCGCTGTCCCAGCGTCCGCCCCCACAGCACATACTGCGACCAGAAATAGAGGAAGATCGCCAGCATGATCGCGTGCGAACGCGGCTCGAAGTCGAGCGTCCACGAGGCGACCCGGTTGAACACCCCGTACTCCAGGCCGGGCTCGGAAGCACCGGGGATCATGGACAGCAACCCCCCGAGGGCGGCCCCCAGGATGTGGACGACGATCAGATAGTCGATCAGGAGCGCCACCGACCGCCGCCAGACCATTCCCCTGTGCTCGTACGGCACGGGCGACCTGGGCGCGGGAATGCCGGCGACGGACACCATGGACGTGGCGAACATCCCCGAAAAGTCGGGATACGACTTATCCGGCCCGCTCGATATGCCCTGTCCACTCGACGTGGTCACGGCCGCGCGCGGGAGCGGCGCTCGCGGACCACGTGGTGTGAGCGTCGACGCGAGCAGCACCAGCAGGGCGGCCACCAGCAAGGCCGTCTCCGTGTTTCCCCAGCCGCAGACCACCTCGGCGAACCAGGCCCGGCTGAGCAAGGGCACCGAGGTACACGCCTCGCTGTCGAAGTAATCCCACGCGAGCGGCCGGGCGACGGCCATGAGGGCGAGCGCGGCGGCCCCTCGTCGCCCCGCCACGCGTGGACCGCCGCAGCCGCGACCGGCGAGGAACGCCCCGACGACCAGCAGCGCGGGAACCGCCCACATCTCAGAGACGCTCAGGATCGCCCCGATGTCCGTCCGTGCCGGTGTCAGAAGCCAGTCCACCCATGAGGAGTGGCCCCAGCGGCCGACACAATCGAACCCTGAAAAGGTCCCGCCTGGTTCCGACTCGAACCGCCACCACTCCCAGGTGGGGTACCCGGCGGCGGCGACCGCCCCCAGCCAGATGGCAAGCGCGGCTCGCGCGGCCCATAAGGTGATCTTGTCGACCATAGGGGCGAAACCCTAGTGATCAGGCGACGGCGGCGGCAACGCCCACGATCATCATGACGAGCGACACGGCGCTGACCGCGCTTCCGGCGATCACCGCCGTTCCGCGGCCCCGCCGTACGCCGAGCACGTACAGGACCACGTACGGGAGGAAGGCCAGCGCGCCGGCACCGAGCGCGGGCAGGGTCAGCGCGCGCAGGACGCCCTTCACACCCGTGGGAAGGGCACGGTCGCCCTCCGGGGTGAGCCGGGCCGGGGTGACGTCACCCGCCCGGGAGTCGGGAGAGGCGTCCACGTTTACGGCGTCGCCGCCTCCGTCAGGCGTGAACCGCCCCTTGCAGTCGTACCGGCCTTCCCCCAGGGACTCGCAGGAGACGACCGTGAGCGTGCCGGGGGTGCCGATCTGACCGGTCGCGAGCCGCAGATCCGGTACGGAGAACACGAACGGGAGGACGCCCAGGGCCAGCCAGCAGAGCAGAAGGATGCTCATTCCGACGGGACCGGGCATGCGACCGCCCCGAATGGGGGTCACCGGCGAGGTGAGCGACTGAACGGCGTCGGACAGGTCCATGGGATCACCATGGGCTCAGCCGCTTGTGCCTGACCTGCAACCCACTACCCCGCCCCGGTGGAACCGGTCAATCCCGGTAAAGATCGGCCACCTCGATGAGCCGCACCTCGTCGTCGCCCGCCGCCAGCTCGCGAAGCTCGTCGGTGAATCCCGCCGCGCTGAAAAGGACGAGCCGTGCGGCGGAGGCGTCGACGTCCGTGCGGCCCCGCAGCACCTCGCGGACCCGCCGTAGACGTTCCGCATGGCCCAGTCCGACGCGCTCCCCCCACTTCGCCTCACCGATCGCCAGAAGCGGGCGCCTGCTTCCCGTCGCGGCTCCGGTCACCACGACATCCACCTCGTGGCTCGTGCGCCGGGCCGCGTCGTTGACGACCCCTCGGCCGACGTGCGATGGCGATGCCGTGAAGGTTTCGGGACCAGCGTAGAACTGGGCCCAATGACGACACAGTGCCTCGAAATGAGGGCCGACGACCCGCCCGCGGAACCTGTCACCACTCTCCTCCCACACCCGAGCCGCCTGCCCGGCGCGGTCAAGCCGTGACCATTCAGGCCGCATGACCGCGTGGTAGAAGGTCACGAGCGGTTCGGCGATGCAATACCTCGTGCGTGCCGCCCGGAAAGCATCCTCCTCACGTCTGACGAGTCCCGCGTCCTCGAGCACTGTCAGGGGATGTGCGAGGTCCGTCACCTTGCGTCCGATGAAGGACGCGATGCCGCTGCGCGCGTTGTTGCCGGCCGCGATGGCAGAGAGCACCGAGTGGTACAACCCCTGATCCCGAAGGTTCGGCTCCTCTGCCAGCAGGTGACGCGCCTCGCGGAAGAGAGGACTGTCCCGATCGAGGACGTTCCGCACGATCCACGGCCCGAAGTCGCTCAGGCTCTCTGGCCGATCTCCGTGAAGGAACTCCGTACGGTAGGCAGGGGTTCCCCCCACCACCGAGTGGGTCAGCGCGGCCAAGCGCGGGTCATCGATATCCCAGAAACGCGCGGCAAGGCGATAGTCGAGGGTTGGAACCACCATTTCCAGCCCGGCTCTCCCTCTCAACGGAGCGTTTCCGGTGAGGAGCCGGCCCATGAAGGACATCGCCGAGCCACACAACAGCAACCGCGTACGCGACTGTGTCCGCTCATTCCGGTTGGGCGCGTACGCGCGTTGGATGATCGAGGGCAGCGAGGGCGTCGCCTGGACCAGATACGGAAACTCGTCGATGACCACCGGGACCGGCCGGTCCCGGCCCAGGGCGAGCAACCAGTCGACCGCCTGGTACCAGTCGGCGAGACCGATGGCCGAAGGCAGCCCCAGGTGCTCGGCGAGTTCGGCGCCGAGCCTCGTCAGGGTCTCCCTTTCAGTCGCCTCCGTGGCGGCGAAGTAGAAACCGCCCGTCGCCTTGCAGAGGGCGTCAAGGAGGAAGGTCTTGCCCTGCCTTCGGCGGCCGTAAATGACCCCGATGGTCGCCCCCTTGGCTTCGTTTCCCACGAAGCGGGTGAGGGAGGCCCACTCGCTGTCCCTGTCGAACATGTGGGCAGGCTTGTCCATGGCGCCCCTCCCAGATAGATAACTGCAGTTATAATAACTATAGTTATCTAAGGCAGTCGGTGGATGACAGAGCCGCGGGCGGGCGTGACAGTGATCTGGCAGCGACGGCCGGGACAGTGCCGCCATGGGCAGTGACACAGACAACCGCACAGACGTTCTCGTCGTCGGCGCGGGGCCGACCGGCCTGACTCTCGCCATCGACCTCGCCCGGCGCGGCGTCGGCTTCCGGATCGTCGAGAAGGCGCCCCGGCCGTTCGACGGATCCAAGGGCAAGGGACTCCAGCCGCGCACCCTGGAGGTGTTCGACGACCTCGGCGTGGTCGACCCGCTCCTTGAGACGGGCACGGTCTATCCCCCGCTCCGGGTCCGGATCGGCAGGGTTCCGGTGTACCGGGGCCGGATGCACAAGCTCAAGGACCCGACCCCCGCCGTGCCGTACCCCATGGTGATCATGAATCCGCAGTGGCGCACGGAGGCGGTGCTGCGCGAGCGCCTGGCCGAGTTCGGCGGCACGGTGGAGCAGGGGGACGAGCTGGTCGGCCTGCGGCAGGACGAGGACGGCGTGAGCGCCGTGCTCGGCACCGGCGAGACCGTGCGGGCGGGTTACCTGGTCGCGGCGGACGGCGGCAGGAGCTTCGTGCGCAAGACGCTGGAGGTGGGATTCGCCGGGGCGACCCGCGATGAGGAGCGGATGCTCGTCGGTGACGTCCGTATCGACGGCCTCGATCGGGCGCACATCCACGTATGGGTCAGGCCGGGCAAGGGGATGGTGGCGCTGTTCCCCATGGCGGGCACCGACACCTTCCAGTTCATGGCCCAGCTGCGGCCCGGAGTCACGCCGGAGCTGACCCTGTCCGGCTTCCGGAAGGTGTTCGCCGAGCGGTCCATGCTGCGCGACGTCCAGATCGGCGAGCTGCTGTGGGCCTCGCTCTACAGGGTGAACATCCGCATGGCCGAGCGATATCGGGTCGGGCGGGTCTTCCTCGCGGGTGACGCGGCCCACGTGCACTCGCCCGCCGGCGGCCAGGGGCTCAACACCGGCGTGCAGGACGCGTACAACCTGGGCTGGAAGCTCGCCCGGGTGCTGTCGGGAGCGCCGGAGGCACTGCTGGACACCTATGAGGAGGAGCGGCTGCCGGTCGCCGCCCACGCTCTCGGTCTGAGCACCGCCCTGCACGACAAGAAGACGTACAAACGCGACGAGGAGACCCAGCAGCTCCTGCTCAGCTACCGGGGCGGTTCGCTGGCGCGGCGGGGAGGAGATCGGGCGCCGGACGGCCGCCGCCACCTGGCGGACGGGACACCCGTGCGGTTGTTCGACCTTTTCCGGGGGCCGCATTTCACGCTGCTGTCGTCGGGGCCGGTGCCCGCCGTCGTCGCCGACGTGCCCGGCCGCGAGATCCACGCCCACGAGCTCGCCGAGCCGTACGGGGACGAGACGTATGTGCTGGTCCGGCCGGACGGATACATCGGGCTGGCCACGTCGTCAGTCGAGGAACTCGCCGCCTATCTGGCCATGGTGTGAGTTCCAGGCGGCGGCGAACGCGTCCGGGCCGAGCAGGCCGGCGCAGCGTTCGATCAGCTCGCGGAGTGCCTCGTCGGCGGTGTCCTCGATGCCGCGCAACCGCCGGGCCGTACCGAGCAGGATCGCGGCCCGGCGCGGGTCGCCCACGGCCAGGCACCACTCCGCGACGCCCTCGAACACGGCCGCTCTCGCGATGTCGTCGTCGAACGCGCGGTCAAGGGCGGACCGCGCCCAGGCACGGCCCTCGTCGAGCTCCAGCGACCGGCACCACTCGACCTCCAGCAGCGAAAGGAACTGCGGCGGCGCGAGCCGCCCGTCGAGCAGCTCGACGGCCAGGTTCAGCCTGCGCGACGCCTCGGTCCTGTCGCCGCGGCGGCGGGCCAGCTCGCCCAGCGCGTGCTCGATCCTGGCCAGGGCGAGCACGTCACCGGTCCGCTCGACGCCCTCCCGCGCCGCCGACAACCCCGCCCGCGCTCCGGCCAGGTCGCCGGTGCGCCCGCGCAACTGCGCCAGCCGTACGGCGAGCATCCCCGGGGCGGGCAGCACCTGGGGACAGCCGATCTCCGCCGCGCTCGCCGCCGCCTGCTCAAGCACCGCAAGCGCCCTCGCCGAGTCGCCCCTGTTCTCCAGCGCCAGCGACAGCCAGTAGCGGGCCATCGACAGGCCCCAGCGTTCTCCGATCTGGAGATATCCGGTCAGCGCCTCGTCCAGCAGGTTCTCGGCGGCGTCGGCGCCTCCGGGGGTGAACTCCAGCATGACGAGCCCTCGCAGCAGCTGGACCGTGGCCCGAGCCCAGGGGTCGGGGTGGTCGGCGAACCCCGCCGTCGCGGCCCTGACCTGGTCCACCATGTCTCCGCCGTACCCGTCCGCGAGCGACCACGCCACCAGGGCGACCGGCCGGTCGGACTCGCGCAGCACACGCGCCGCGTCCCCCGGCCGGCCGGTGGGGCCGATCACCCGGCACAGGGCGTGCTCCAGCTCCAGCCCCTCGGGCGGCTCGCCCGCGCCGAGCACCGCCGCCCACTCGGCGGCCTCGCGCCGTTGCCCGCGTATGATCCACGCCCACGTAAGCGCGGCGAACAGCCGCAACGCGGCCCGGCGATCGGTCGCCACGGCGTGACGCAGTGCGGCGTCGAGGTTCCCGCGCTCAGCGTCGACCTCCGCCAGCACCCGCACCTGCTCGCCCGTGCGCAACAGGGGGTCGGCCGCCTCGGCGAACTCCAGATAGTGCGCCAGATGGGCCCGCCGCGCCCCCTCGGCATCGGCGGCGGCGAGCCGCTCGGCGGCGAATCTGCGCACACTCTCCAGCAGCCGGTAGCGGTCCCCGCTCGTCTGGACGAGCGATTTGTCGACCAGCGAGACCAGCACGTCCAGGTCGGCCCCGCAGACCCGCTCGACCGCCTCGGGCGTGGCGCCGCCCGCGAACACCGACATCCGCGCCAGCAACGTGCGCTCGTCCTCGTCGAGAAGATCCCAGCTCCAGCCGATGACCGCGCGCAGGGTGCGATGCCGCCGCTGTGCCGTACGGCTGCCGCGATCCAGCAACCGGTCCCCGATCCCGGCGGCCAGCCGGGGGAGAGTCAGCGAGCGCAACCTGGCCGCCGTCAGCTCGATGGCCAGCGGCATACCGTCGAGCCGCGCGCAGATCGCGGCCACCTCACCCGAGGTCGACTCGTCGAGCGCGAAATCCGGGCTGACGGCGGCGGCCCGATCGGCGAACAGCTCCATCGCGGGAGCCAGGTCCAGTGGCTTCACGGGGTGGAGCGTCTCGCCCGGCAGGTCGAGCGGTTCACGGCTGGTGGCCAGGATCCGCACGCCCGGATTCGCCGCCAGCAGCTGCTCCGCCAGCTCCGCCACCACGTCGACGACGTGCTCGCAGTTGTCCAGCACCAGGAGCATCCGCCGGTCGGCGAGCTCGGAGATCGGCCCCACAGTGTTGCGCAGGACCGCCGCGACGGCGTCCGCGCCCACCGGAGCCAGCTCGACCAGCCGCACACCGTCGGGAACCAGAGCCGACGCGTCCGGGCCCGCCACCGGAACCATGCGTGCGGCCACCTCGATCGCGAGGCGGGTCTTGCCCGCACCACCGGGCCCGGTGAGCGTGACAAGGCGCCGGTGTCCCAGCAGCTCGCTCACCCGCCGTACGTCATCGGACCTGCCGACGAAGGTGGTCAGTCCGGCGGGCAGGTTGTCCCGCCGGACCGGAGCCGCACCCCCGCCCAGCGCGGTCATGTGCGCCGCGCGCAGCTCGTCGCCGGGATCGGTCCCCAGTTCGTCGGCCAGCAGCAGGCGCACCCGTTCGTACGCCGCCAGCGCGTCCGCCCTCCGCCCGTCCGCCAGCAGCGCCCTGATCAGCAGCACGTGGTACGGCTCCCGCAACGGATGCGCCGCCACGAGGTCACGCAGTTCAGCGACGAGGGCGGCTCCGGGGACACCGGTCGCCAGGTCGGCCTCGACACGGTCGCCGACGGCACACAGCCGCATCTCGTCCAGGCGCGCGGCCGGAGCCGCCGTGAAGGCCAGCCCGGCGGCGTCGGCCAGCGCCTCGCCCCGCCACAGTGCCAGCGCCTCCCGCAGCCGGGCGGCCGCCCGCGCCGGATCTCCCTCGCGCAGCGCGCGCCTGCCGCTGTCGGCCAGGTTCTCGAACTCGGCCGCGTCCACGTCGGCGTCCAGGCGATAGCCGGCGGGATGCGAGACGATCAGCGTCCCCACCTGCCGTCTGATCCTGGAGACCAGCGACTGCAGCGCGGCGCTCGGGTTCTCCGGGGGATCGTTCTCCCACAGATCATCGATCAGCCGCTCGGTCGTGACGACCCGCCCGGGGTCCAGCGCGAGCCGGATGACGAGGGCACGCAGCCGGGCGCCCCTGATCTCCGCCGCCGGTATCAGCAGTGGTCCCAGAATCCCGACTCGCACCGGCCCATTGTCCCGTCCATCGAACCTGAGGCCGCACCGCCGTGGGCTTGCCGTAAAACGACACCGATCGTGACTTATCCGGCTATCGTGCTGCTCGCCAACGTGAACCGACAGCCGGGGACGCTCTCGGACGCCGACGAGCCGCCGGGCGAGGAGAAGACATGAGCGAGTACGCGGCGACGTTCGACCTCGTCGACAGCGACGACGACGGCCTGATCTCGGCCGAGGAACTGGTGCGCCTCATGGAGGTGCTCGGCGAGCGGATCACCGTCGAGGGCGCCCAGGGTGTGATCACCAAGGTCGACACCGACGGCGACGGTCTCATCAACCTCGACGAGTTCGGCGCCTGGCTCCAGAGCGGTCGCCCGCTCGCCTGATCTACGTCGCACCGCTGGTCCGCAGTCCCCGGGCCGGCACACGGGCGTGGAGGCCGAACCGGGGATCCACCTCCCGCCTGCCGTCGAGAAGGTCCGCGACGTACCCGGCCAGGGCCGGTGCGTGCTTGAAGCCATGCCCCGAGTCGCCACCGAGCAGCCACATCCCGTCGGAAACCTCGGCGATGATCCATTCGGCATCGCGGGTGAGCGTGTACTGGCAGACCTGGCTGAACAGCACCGGCGCACCCGCCAGGGAGGGGAACCTGCGCCGCAGGTAGTCGCGGGCCGCCTCCTCGCTCTCGGGCAGGACGCGGCGACTGCCCTCCTGCGGGTCGAACGGCTCGCCCTCGACGTCGCTGGTGACCTTCATCCCGAGCCCGTCCACGTCACCGTGGCCGTACGCCGATCCCTCGTAGTCGCAGAACGCGGGCAGCGGCGGCGTGGACCACTCCCGTGGTACGGCGAAGTGCAGCGTGTCCTGCCGGGTCACCTCGACCTCGACATCGAACAGGGTGGGCAGCCATCCGCCGCAGGCCCAGACGACCCGGTCCGCCCGCAGCACCTCACCGTCGGCGACGATCGCGGGCCCGGCGTTCCCCTCCGCGTCGCCGTACGGCACGGCCCTGGCGCGGACGAGGGTGACACCGGCCGCGACGGCGAGCCGGGCCGTCACCTGGGTGGCGCGACGGGCCCGGATCAGCCCTGCCTCCGGCTCGTACAGCACGAACGCCAGGTCGTCCCCCTTGAAGCCGGGGAACCGCCGTCCCGCTTCGGCGGGATCGAGGAACTCGTGCGGGATGTCGAGGTTCTTCAGCACGTTGGCGCTGGCGCGCTCCCAGCCGTCCTCCCGCCGGGCGAACCACATGAGCCCGGCCTCCAGATACAGCTCCTCACCGGTCCGCGCGCCGAGTTCCCGCCAGCCGTCCCTTGCCTGCCTGGCCATCCGCGCGTACCACTGGTCGGCGCCGTGCGCGGCCCGCAGTAGCCGCGTCTCCCCCGCACTGGCCTGCCGTACGTGCCCGGGGGCGTACTGCTCGACCAGCGTCACCCGCCATCCCGTCTCCGCCAGCCGCAGCGCCAGCGACGTTCCCCAGATCCCCGCCCCGATCACGATCGCCGTCTTCACCCGTCCCACGGTGGGCGATTTCCACCCGGCCCACAACCCCCACGCCGTACGGCCGGCCGGAGTCGGACGACAGTCCCGCCGGCGGAGGCGCTTCATGGCCGACTGTCATCACCGGCCGAAGCCATTAACCGGATAGTTCATCCGATTATGCTACTGTCCCATCTAACCGGATGAACTATCCGGTTAGATGGGAGGAGGGGCTCATGACGAAGACAGCTGTGGTCACGGCCGGCACCGGGGGCATCGGCTTGGAGACTGCGCTGGGGCTGGCCGCCACAGGGTTCGCGGTCACTGTGGTCGGGCGCGACGCCGACCGGGGAGCCAGGGCGGTTGAGCGGATCAACGCGACGCAACCGGCGCACCCCGGCCGGTTCCTGTCCGCCGACCTCGCCTCGCTCGACCAGGTCCGCGCGCTGGCCGACAACATCGCTGCCGACCACGCCGCGTCGGGGGAACCGTTGACGGTGCTGGTCAACAACGTCGGGGCGATGTTCGCCGAGCGCACGGACCTGGGCGGCGTCGAGGCGTCGTTCGTCGTCAACCACCTATCGCCGTATCTGCTGACCGAACTACTGCTGCCCACGCTCACCGCCGGGGCGCCGAGCAGGATCGTGAACGTGACCTCGGGCGCGGTCGGCGTCGCCAAGCGGGTGTTCGACGCCGTCGAGCCGCCAGGCGGCTACTACGGCTTCCACTGGTATGGCCGCGCCAAGCTCGCCAACCTCGCCTACACGCTCGACCTGGCGAGGCGGCTGGACGGCACGGGCGTGTCAGTCTTCGCCGCCGATCCCGGAGGCGCCGCGACCGACATGACCAACGGCACCCTGGCCGACCCGAAGATCGTCTCTCCTGCCCTGCGGCTGTTGTGGCCGCTGGTACGCCGCAAGTTCGAGCGCTCCACCTCCGGTCCGGCGTCCGCGGCGGCCAGGCCCTCGATCGCCGCCGCCACCGACCACGCGCTGACCGGCCGGACCGGCCTCGTCATCGGACCCCAGGCACACCCCGTCGCCCCGTTCCGAGCGGCGACCGACCGCCGCATCGCCGAGGCCGTACACCTGCTCAGCGAAACCCACGCACCCGCCGCCCGACAACCAGGTTCCCCGGGAACGCCCGCATATGATCAGACGACAAGCCCGTGAACCAAGACGAGCAACCTGGATTCTTCCCACATGACGACCACACAGCTGCGCAAAGACGCCGCCCGCAACTGGGAGCGGATCGTCGCCACCGCCCGCGACCTGGTCGACCAGGGCACCGCATTGCAGCTCAACGACGTCGCACGCCGGGCGGGCCTCGGGGTCGCCACGGTCTACCGGCACTTCGCCACCCCCGAGGCACTGCTGGAGACCGTCGCCGCTCCCTGCCTGGAAGCCCTGGCCGCGCATGGCGAGCAGGCTTTGGCCGACACCGACCCCTGGCGGGCGCTGGAGAGCTTCCTGTCCCGCGTCGTCGAAGCACAGGTCACCGACGCCGCCCTGCCCCCGGTCGCCGCCGCGACCACCGACACCCTGCCGCGCACCACGGAACTCAAAAGGTCACTCGTGTCCGCCGGCACCACACTCCTCGAGCGGGCCCGCGACGCCAGAGCCGTCCGCCCCGACCTCGCCGCCGCCGACCTCGTCCCGCTCATGTGCGGCATCGCCCACGCCGTGACCGTCCACGGCGGCACCCCCACCGACCGGATCGACACCGCCCACCGTTACCTCACCACCCTGCTCGAAGGCATGCGCCCCACACCGCCGAAAACGTGAGCTCCAGGATCACGTTTTTCACAAACGGGCGGCGGCGTCGAGCCCTGCCGTTCACGGCGACGAAGCGAAGAGAGCGGCCCGGCCCTGAGCGGCCGGATCGAACGGCCCGAGCCCGGCTGCCGGCCGGAAGTGGCGATAATCGCACCTGAAGACGAGGTCTCCGCGCTCGAAGGAGATTGTGATGATGGCGGCGGAATCGGCACAGACGCTGGAGCGGGGGCTGCGGCTGCTGCGACTGCTGGCCGACGGGAACCGGGGGCGCACCCCCACCGAACTGGCCCAGGAGCTCGGGCTGAGCCGCCCCGTCGTCTACCGGCTGATCACGACCCTGCAGAACGAGGGCTTCGCCCGGCGGGACGCGGAGGGCCGGGTCCACCTCGGTTTCGGGGTGCTCGTGATGGCGCAGGCCGTACAGCCCCTGCTGCGCGCGGCCGCGCTGCCCGCGCTGCGCGCACTCGCCGAGCGGGTCGGGGCCACGGCGCATCTCACCGTGGCCGAGGGCGACGACGGAGTGGCCGTCGCCGTGGTCGAACCGTCCTGGACCGACATGCACCTCGCCTATCGGGAAGGCTCCCGCCACCCGCTCACCCGCGGAGCCGCCGGGCTCGCCATCCTCGCCCTCCGCGAGGAGGCGGCCCGGGAACAGGCGCACCCGGGCTCCCGTCCGGCGGGCGACGAGGCGGAACCGGAGACCGCGGCGACCCGGCCGTTCCTGGTCACCGAAGGGCAGTTGCAGGAGGGCGCGCGCGGGATCGCCGTCCCCCTCCGCGGGCTTCCCTGGCTGGAGGCCTCGCTCGGGGTCGTCACCTTCGGCCTGCTCGACGTCGACGCGGTCGGTCCCCGCGTCGTCGAGGCCGCCCGCGACCTCGCCCACACCCTCGCCCAGTGATCCCGTCCCCGCCGCGACGGACGACAGGCCGCGGTCAGGTGCGCCGGTGCCGCGGCAGCAGCCCACTGGCCACCCCGAGGACCAGGGCGAGCCCGGCCGCGATGAGGAAGACCCGGTCGTAGCCGGCGGCCAGGGCGGCGACCGGAGAGTTCGCGGAGGTCTCCGCCGCGGCTGTGGCACCGGCGGCCGTCGCGAGCACCGCCAGGCCGATCGACCCACCTACCTGATTGGCGGTGGCGACCATGCCACCGACGACCCCCGCGTCACCCCCGGGAGCATCCGCGGTCGCCGCGGCCATGAGAGTGGGGAAGGTCAGCCCGATACCGATCGCGATGAGCAGCGTGGGCCCGAGCACGCTGGTGGCGTAGCCGCTGGCCGCCTCGGCCTGGGAGAGCCAGCCGAAACCGGCCAGGAAGCCGACACAGCCCGCCAGCACCAGGGGACGTGCACCGGTGCGAGGCAGCGAAGCGGCGGCCCACCGCGCGATCAGCATGAACGTCACCGCCGCGGGTGTCTGCCCAAGCCCGGCCTCGAGCGCGCTGTAGCCGAGGACGTCCTGCAGGAACAGCGACGTGAAGTACCACATCGCGATGGAGACCCCTCCGAGCAGCAGGAGCATGACGCTGCCCGCGGCGACCCCCCGGACTTCGAACAGTCGCAGAGGCATGATCGGGTGCGCGGCGAAACGCGCTTCCACGACGGTGAACACGACGAGCAGGAGCAGGCCCGCGCCGATCGGTCCGGCGACCAGCCCGGATCTCCAGCCGTGATCGGTACTCTGCATGACCCCGTAGACCAGCGCGGCCAGCCCCGCGGTTCCGGTGACGGCGCCCACGAGGTCGAGTGATTCCCGCCGGGCGGCTCGCGTGCGAACGAGCGAGGTCACGGCCGTGGCGATCAGCACCGCGCCGATCGGCACGTTGATCAGGAAGACCCATCGCCATGACAGGCCGGTGGTGAGGGCGCCGCCCGCGATCGCGCCGGCCATCCCGCCCACGCCGCCGGAGGCCGACCAGGCGCCGAACGCCCGGGCACGCGCGCGTGCTTCGGTGAAGTAGGCGTTGATCACGACCAGCGTCGCGGGGGCCGTCATGGCGGCTCCCATGCCCTGCGCGACGCGGGCCGCCACCAGGGCCTCCGCGGTGGTCGCCAGGCCGCCGACCAGACTCGCGGCCGAGAACACGGTCAGACCGACGGCCAGCATCCGGCGGGGGCCGAACAGGTCGGCGGCGCGGCCGCCCAGCAACATGAAGCCGGCGAAGGTGAGCAGGTAGCCGTTGACCACCCAGGCCAGGCCGGTGGTGGTGAAGCCGAGGTCACGGTCGACCGAGGAGAGTGCGACGTTAACGATGGAGGAGTCCAGGATCACCATGAACTGGCTGGCACACACCAGCGCCAGGACGATCCAGGCAGGACGGGTCTTCGCTGTGGCCTGGCTGCTGGTGAGGGGGCGGGCGGATAGGTGCGGTGCCACGAGTGTCTCCTGAGTCGTGGATGGGGAGTGCGGATCTGCGGTGGGGATTCGGGGGGCGGTCGGCCGGTGCGTGTCATGGGCTGCCTTTGCCGGCAGGCGTGCCGCCCCGGGTGCGGGTTAGGGGTTGCCGCCGGCGGCGTAGGCGTGCTGCCTCCACCGCGGGTTCTGGTCGATCGCGCTGTCGGGGGCCAGCTCGGCGACCCGCCGCAGCCGTACCTCGGCACCGGTCGAGGCGGCGCCCTCGGCGAGGGCCTGTGCGAGTGCGTGCACCGAGCCTGTCGCGCTGTAGTAGATGACGGCGATCTTCGCGGTCATATCGGGCTCCTCGTCATCACATAGGATTAGTTATGCGGATAACATTATGCGCATAATAGTTAGGCGCATAACCAACTTGTCGAGGAGAGCCCATGAACTTCGACCAAGCCGACGTCATCAACCAGGCCATCCGCCGGCTGAGTCTGCGCCACCGCGCCAGGACCGCGGCACTGCTGGCCCCGCTCGGCCTGCACCCTGGACAGGAGGCTCTCCTGCTCGAACTCGCCCGGACCGGCCCGATGATCCAGGCCCAACTCAGCGAGGCCCTCGGCGTCGAACCGCCCAGCGTCACGCTCATGACCCGCAAGCTCGAAGCCTCCGGTCACATCCGCCGCGCACCCGCCCCCTCCGACAAGCGCGCCAGCATCGTCGAACTCACCGACAGCGGCAAGGCACTGACCGACCAGGTCAAGCGGCTATGGTGCGCCCTGGCGGAGGAAACCGTGACCGGCCTGCCCGCCCAGACCGTGGCGGAGCTACCCGGCGTCCTCAACACCCTGAGCGGCAACGTCGACGCCAGGCGCCTCGCCGTCTAGGCGTCCGCCGGGCCGCCAGGAGATGAGCTCGATCGCCACCAGACACGGGCCGTCGGCGACGCCCGCGGCCTTGCCGCAACGCGGGGATAAATCGGCTTTTTGTGCCCCAAGTGGTTTGACATCTCTGCGGCAATGGCGCATCGTCGCACGTATAGAGGACACCTACGTCCGGAATCCGTACGCGGAGGGTCGATGCCGTACTACCGTGTCGTGGGCGACGTGCCACGCAAGCGCCATGTCCAGTTCCGTCAGCCGGATGGCGGGCTCTACGCGGAGGAGCTCATGGGCGAGGAGGGCTTCTCGTCCGACTCGTCGCTGCTCTATCACCGCTACCTGCCGACCGCGATCGTGAAAGCGGAGGCCGTCGATCTCGCCGCTCCCGGTCTCACGCCGAACCTGCCGCTCTCTCCGCGGCACTTCCGCACCCAGGACCTCGCCGCCACGGGCGACCTCGTCACCGGGCGGCAGCCGCTCGCCGGCAACTCCGACGTCCGCATGTCGTACGTCGCGACCGACGCGCCCAGCGACCTCTACCGCAACTCGATGGGCGACGAGTGCGTCTACATCGCGAGCGGCCGGGCCCGCTTCGAGTCCACGTACGGCGTGATCGAGGCGGGCGAGGGCGACTACGTCGTCATCCCGACCGGCACCATCCACCGCTGGGTTCCGGAGGGCCCGGTCACCGCGCTGGTCGTCGAGGCGGCCGGGCACATCCGCCCGCCCCGGCGCTACCTGTCCGCCTACGGCCAGTTCCTCGAACACGCGCCGTACTGCGAGCGCGACCTGCGCGCGCCCGCCGAGCCGCTGATCGTGGACGGCGAGGAGGTGCGGGTGCTGGTACGGACCCGTGGTGGGCTGACCCGGCTGACCTACGCCCACCATCCCTTCGACGTCGTCGGCTGGGACGGCTGCCTCTACCCGTACGCGTTCAACATCCACGACTTCGAGCCCATCGTGAAGCGGACGCACGCGCCGCCGCCCGTGCACCAGACGTTCGAGGGACCGGGCTTCGTGATCTGCTCGTTCTGCCCCCGGCCGCTGGACTTCCACCCGGACGCGGTGCCGATCCCGTACAACCACCACAACGTGGACTCCGACGAGCTGATGTTCTACGTCGGCGGCGACTACACGGCGCGCCGAGGCTCGGGCATCGACATCGGCTCCATCTCGCTGCATCCGGCCGGGTTCACGCACGGGCCGCAGCCGGGCGCGGTCGAGGCCGTCGTCGAGGCCGTACGGCAGGGCCACACGGAAACGAGCGAGATGGCCGTCATGATCGACACGTTCCGCCCGCTGGACCTGGGGTCCGCCGCCCTCGCGTGCGAGGATCCGGCATACGCCTGGACCTGGGCCACCGCCCGGTGACGGAGAGGACGACGGTGACGCGAAGCTGGGTGCCGGGGGCGGACGAGTCGCTCTTCGGCCTGGACAACCTGCCCTACGGCGTGTTCTCACGCCCCGGAGAGGCGCCGCGCGTGGGCGTGCGCGTGGGCGACCACGTGCTCGATCTCGCGCCCGTGCTGCACGACGAGGTGTTCGCCTCCCCCACACTCAACGCCTTCCTCGCCCGGGGCCGTACGGCATGGCGGGAGACGCGCGCCCGGCTGCGGACGCTCCTCGCCGCCGACCGCGCCGACGAGGCGGGCGGGGACCGTGCGGTCGTCGAGCCGCACCTGATCCCGCTCGACCAGGTCACGATGCACCTGCCGGTCGAGGTGGCCGACTATGTGGACTTCTACGCCTCCCTGGAGCACGCGTCCAACCTCGGGCGGATCTTCCGCCCGGACGAGGAGCCGTTGAAGCCCAACTGGAGGCATCTCCCCGTCGGCTACCACGGGCGGGCCGGGACGGTCGTCGTCTCGGGCACCCCGGTGAGGCGGCCGTGCGGGCAGCGCATGCCGGGGCCGTCGTTCGGTCCCTCCGCCCGGCTCGACATCGAGGCCGAACTGGCCTTCGTGGTCGGCACGCCGACCCGGCCGGGCGAGCGGGCCGGGGCGTTCGAGGACCACGTCTTCGGGGTCACCCTGCTCAACGACTGGAGCGCGCGGGACATCCAGGCATGGGAATACGTGCCGCTCGGCCCGTTCCTCGGCAAGTCGTTCGCCACCTCGATCTCGCCGTGGATCACCCCGCTCGACGCCCTCGAACACGCGAGGGTCGCGGGCCGCGAGCAGGATCCCGTCCCGCTGGACTACCTGCGCAGGCAGTCGCCGTGGGGGCTCGACCTCACCCTGCGCGTCGAACTGAACGGCGAGACGATCTCGACACCCTCGTACCGGGACATGTACTGGACTCCCGACCAGATGCTGGCCCACATGACGGTGAACGGCGCGTCGCTCCGCACCGGCGACCTGTACGCCAGCGGGACGATCTCCAGCGAGGGGGCCTTCGGCTCGCTCATCGAGGTGACCTGGAACGGCGCCGAGCCGGTCAAACTCACCGACGGCACGACGCGCGCCTTCCTGGAGGACGGCGACACGGTGACGATCACCGCGACCGCGCCGGGCGGGATCGGGCTCGGAGAGGTCACAGGGAGGATCACCTCCGCCACGTAGAGTATCTATACTGCTACGGAGCGCCAGGAGGCGTCCCGTGGATCTTCGCCGAGGCGAGGGCCGGCCGGATGGACGCCCGCGTGGGGCGGCGGCGACGCGAGAAGCCGTACGGACGATCGCGGCGGGCCGGTGGGATCCCCGGGACGTGACCTGGATCTGGGGCACCGAGGAGGCAGGCGGCGGATGCGCTTCGTGGCATGGGCGACGACCGTTCTGCTTCTCGTCGCCGGATGCTCCGCCGTGACCGCCCCTCGCGAGGAACAGCCGCACCTCCTGCCCCGCATCACGATGTCGCCGGCCGCGGAGTCCACGGCGGCCAGGCCCGACCGGGGGCTCGTGGTGAAGGCGCACGACGGCACGCTGACCGCCGTGGTGGCCTACGCGGGCGGCATGATCGTTCCCGGCGGGTTCAACGCCTCCCACACGGTCTGGCGGTCCGACTGGACGCTCGCCCCCGACACCGAATACGTCGTGAACGCCACCGCGGGCGCCCCGGGCGGCGACACGGCCCGGCTCATGAACAGGTTCCGCACACTGCGGCCGCAACGTTCGCTCGACGTGCTCTCCATCACGCCGAACGACCACGAGACCGTCGGCGTGGGGATGCCGATCATCCTGACGTTCGCCGAGGCCGTCGAGGACCGCCGGGCCGTGGAGCGCGCCCTGGAGGTCCGCGCGTCGCCGATCGCCACCCCGGCCGCGTACGGCCAGCACGGCACCAGGGCGTACACGAAGGCCTACACCGGCCCCGTCGACGGCGCGTGGCACTGGTTCGGCGACACCCAGGTCGTGTTCCGCACCAGGGATCTCTGGCCGGCCCGGCAGAACATCGTCCTCACCGCCCACCTCTCCGGCGTGCGCTCCGCCCCCGGCACGTACGGCACGGCCGACCGTACGATCACCTTCGCGGTCGGGCGGCGCATGGTCAGCACGGTCGACACGCGCACCCACCAGATGGTGGTGCGCAGGGACGGCGAGGTCGCGCAGCGCATGGCCATCAGCGCGGGCATGGCCACCACCAGGGAGTACACCACGACAAGCGGCGTCCATCTGACGATGGAAAAGGGCAATCCGGTCCGGATGATCTCGCCCGGCCGATCCAAGGGCGACCCGGGATACTACGACGTCATGATCGGGCACGCCGTGCGCATCTCCAACAGCGGCGAGTACGTCCACGCCAAGAACAACGTGTGGGCCCAGGGCCGGGCCAACGTGAGCCACGGCTGCGTGAACGCCCGCCCCGACCAGGCGGCCTGGTTCTACGACAACGCGCTGCGCGGCGATCCCGTCATCGTCACCGGGACCGACCGAAAACTCGAATGGAACAACGGCTGGGGTTTCTGGCAGCTCTCCTGGGACGCCTGGATCAAGGGCAGCGCCCTGCGGGTGCCGGGTCCGGTCCAGGCCTTCATCAGCTCGGTCCCCAGCCTGAAATCTTGAAATATCAGGTGTCGTCCATACAGAGTTAACGTAAAAGAAGGAACCCCTACGAAACGGGATCCGTTTATCGCTATGGAGGCGAGGAAATGGACTCGTGGATCATCTGGCTGATCCTGGCCGCCGGGCTGGGAGTCGCCGAGATCTTCACGCTGACCGCTGCTCTCGGGCTGATCGCCGTCGCGGCGCTGCTCACCGCGGGGGTCGCGGCCATCGGGTTCCCCATCGGCATACAGCTCGTCGTCTTCATCGCCGCCTCGGTCGCCGGGATCGCCGGAGTCAGGCCGATCGCCCGCCGCCACCTGACCCAGGCGCCCACCAGGCAGTTCGGCGTCTCCGCGCTCGTCGGCCGGCCCGCGTACGTGACGCAGGAGGTCACCGGGCGGGACGGCCGGGTACGCATCGGCGGCGAGGAGTGGTCGGCCCGCGCCTACGACGAGACCCTCGTCATCCCCGCGGGCGCCACGGTGGACGTCATCGAGATCGAGGGGGCGACCGCCCTCGTCTATCCACGGGAGTGAGCATGGACCCATCCGTCATCGCGGGAATCATCGTCGCTCTGCTGGTGGTGTTCGTCGTGCTGCGATCCGTCCGGATCGTCCCGCAGGCCCGCGCGGGCAACGTGGAACGGCTCGGCCGGTACAACCGCACGCTCGGACCCGGCCTGAACTTCGTGATCCCCTTCGTGGACCGGGTACGGCCGCTGATCGACCTGCGTGAGCAGGTGGTCTCGTTCAAGCCGCAGCCGGTGATCACCGAGGACAACCTGGTCGTCGACATCGACACCGTGCTCTACTTCCAGGTCACCGACCCGCGCGCCGCGGCGTACGAGATCGCGAACTTCATCCAGGGCGTGGAGCAGCTCACCGTGACCACGCTGCGCAACGTCGTCGGCGGCATGGACCTGGAGAAGACGCTGACCTCGCGCGACACCATCAACAGCCAGCTGCGCGGTGTGCTCGACGAGGCCACCGGCAAGTGGGGCATCCGGGTCAACCGCGTCGAGATCAAGGCCATCGACCCGCCGAAGACCATCAAGGAGGCGATGGAGAAGCAGATGCGCGCCGAGCGGGACAAGCGCGCCGCGATCCTCACCGCCGAAGGTCTCCGGCAGTCGCAGATCCTCACCGCCGAGGGCGAGAAGCAGAGCGCGATCCTGCGGGCCGAGGGCGAGCGCACGTCGCAGATCCTCAAGGCCGAGGGCCAGGCGCAGGCGATCGACAACGTGTTCCAGGCGGTGCACCGCAACGATCCCGATCCCAAGCTGCTCGCCTACCAGTACCTTCAGGTCCTTCCGCAGCTCGCCAACGGCCAGGGCAACACGTTCTGGGTGATCCCGAGCGAGGTCACGTCGGCGCTGCAGGGTGTCTCCAGGGCGTTCACCGAGGCGCTGCCCCGCTCGGCGGCAACCCGCGACCGTGAGGAGCGGGATCAGGAACGCATGGTGGGGTCCGAGGCCGTCGCGGAGGCCGAGCGCGCCGCCGCGGAGGCGAAGGCCGCGGCCGAGGACAGCGAGATCGGCACCGGCCTTCCACGCCAGATCGAGACGGCCAGGAACCCGCTGCCCGACCCGCTGCCCGACCCGCTGCCCGACCCGCTGGACGTCGCCCGGCGGCAGGCCGACCGCACCACCGAAACCTGAACCGCCGACACCTCAGCCACCGAGATCTGCCGCCGAGATCTGAGCGACCGGGAAGGCGGTCTCTGGTCGTTCGTTTCAGGGCGATCTGACGAACCTGACCCGTTCGACGAACCGGCGATAGCGGTCCAGCTCGCCCTGGACCGGTGCCAGCACCAGCCGCCGGGCGACCTCGACGATGCTCGCGCGCAGGGCACGGGCGGCCCTGCGCGCCCTGCGCCTGCCGCCCAGCCAGGCGACGGCACGGCACGCGACCGCGACCGCCAGGCCGGCCACCGCGCCTCCCACCAGCAGCACGGTCGGCCACGGCACCTCGCCCACACTCGGCGTGGGCGGTTCGGGCAGCATGAGCGCGGCGACGGCGAGCAGCCCGAGCAGCCAGGCCGCCCCTGACACCAGCGCGGCGAAGATCAGCCACTGCACCGCTCCCATGGCCCGCCACCAGCGTGGCCTCCTCGACGCGCCCAGGGACGTCCGGGCCACCGCCTGGTCGAGCGCGTCTCCCAGTTCGCCCGCGTGCGAGCGGGCCGCGTGCCGGACGGCGGCCGCCCACGGCTCGGGCACCCCGCGCGCGGCCTCGGCCCCGACCTCGCGGATGGCCATGTCCACCTGCGAACGCTGTACGGCCGTCGCCGCGGGCACCGAGGTCCGGCCCGGCGTCTCGGTCACACCGCCGAGATGGAGCCGGCGCAGGGGGTCGGGGCGCAGCTTCCTCAGCCACCGCGTCACCGGCCATCCCGTCGCGGCGACGGCGCGGTGCCGGTGGGTCTTGGCCACCGCCTCGACGACCAATGGCACGGCCGCCGCCACCTCCAGAGCGGCGACCAGCGGGACGATCATCGATCTGGCCGACGTCTCCGCGCTGTCCGGCCCGGTGAGCGGCCCGGTGAGCGGCCCGGCGAGCGGCTCCGCCGCACCCCCGCAGGCCCCGGCCAGGGCGGCACCGGCCGAGGCGGCGTCGGCCCCGAGCCGCGACGCCCACGCCGTACGGCGGGACACCTGGCCGGCCAGCGCCTCGCGCAGCTCCGGGAGGCCCTCACCGGTGAGCGCGGACACGCCCACGACCCGCACCCCGGACAGGCCGTCGGCGGCGAGGAGCGAGCGCAGGTCCATCAGGCAGCGGTCGACGGCGTGACGCGGCAACCGGTCGACCTGGTTGAGCACGATCATCATGACGTCCCGGTGCCGTGCCAACCGCCGGAGATATCGCTCGTGGACGGCCGCGTCCGCGTATTTCTGCGGGTCGAGCACCCACACCAGCAGATCCACGACGGCGACCAGGCGATCGACCTCGAGGCGGTGGCTCAGCTCGATCGAGTCGTGGTCCGGCAGGTCGAGCAGGATGAGCCCGGAGAGGCCGTCGCCGTTCACCGCGTGCCGCAGGGGGACGTCGAGCCAGTCGAGGAGCGGCCCCGAGCCGCTGGCCTCCCAGAGCGCGGCCTGGGCCTGCGCGGTCATGGGCCGGGTCACCCCGACGTCGGCGAGCGACGTCCCCGACAGGGCGTTGAACAGCGACGACTTGCCGCTTCCCGTCGCTCCTGCGAGGGCGACGGCGGTGTGGTCGACCGAGAGGCCGCTCCGCTTGCCCGCGCGGGCCACCACACTCCTGGCCTGCTCGATCACCCCCCGGCCGAGCCGCCCCTCGGCCAGGTCCGCGGCCTCGGCGAGCGCCGCGAGCCGGTCGTCCAGCGAGACGCCGGCCTTCCTGCGCGACAGCTTCACCGCGGATCACCGGGAGCGCCGCCCTCCCCGCCGTCGGTGGCCGGCGCGATCGGGAGCTCTCGCTTCCGCTCCTGTACGGCTTGCGCGGCGGCCCTCAGGTTCGCCGAAGCATCCTCGCCGGGCCCGACACCGTCGAGCAGCGCGGTGAAGCGGGCCAGTTCGTCGTCGAGGAGGGCCCGGACACGCCTGCGCAGGTCCTCGCGGGCCTCGTGGGTCAGCGCCCGTACCGCCTGGTCACCGAAGATCGCCTCCAGCAGTTTCTGGCTGAGCACGCTGGTGCCGCCGGCGATGCCGATCTCGATGCCGGTGATGCCCCCGGTGGAGGCGAAGGCGCCGAGCATGAGCAGCAGGCCGAGGCCGTTCACGCCGAAGGAGGCGGTCCTGGCCGCGACCCGCTTGCTCATGCCCTCGGTGCGTACGAGATCGAGCACCTCTCCCTGCCAGGCGCGCACCGCCGCACCGGCCGTGTCGCGCAGATCGGACGACGTGCGGCCGAGCCGGCCGGCGGTGGAGACGCCGACGCGTTCGAGCAGGTCCCGGCCGGCGGGCATGGCCAGCCAGGACTCCACGGCGCGTTCGGCCGCGCCTTCCGCCGAGGACCGGATCAGCGACTCCACGCCGCTCTCCAGCGCCACCCGGAGCTCCCGGTCGGGGGTGGGCCGTCCCATGACGAAGGCGACGACGACGTCGCGCACCCGGCCGACACGGGATTCCAGGGAGCGCATCAGGTCGCCGGTGCCGATGAAGTCCTGCCAGCGGGCCAGCACCTCCCCTCTGAGCAGCGAACCGTCCCGCATGCCCTCGTCGAAGGCCGACATCGCCGAGTCGTACGACTTCGCCGCGACGTCGCGGAGCGCCGCGATCCCCTCCCGCTGCCGGTCCGCGTGCGCGGCGAGGACGGGCACCCGGACGACGAGGCTGTCCAGGGCGCCGGACAGCGTCTGGCGTACCACCTCGGCGCGGGACCGCGCGTCGGCGGACAGATCGGCCAGCCAGTCCGTGATCGGTCGTACGGCCTCAGCGGGCAGTCGCGCGTTCTCCGAGGGGAGGACCGATTCGAGGACGGCGAAGAGCGGCGCACCGGCCAACCCGTTCTCCCGGAGCAGGCGTTCCAGGTCGGCGGTGACCGGGCCGAGCGCGTCCGGCGGCACCCGTTGCAGGATGATCGCCAGAGCCGTGCTGCGCTCGCGGGCGCTGCGCAGGAAGCTCCAGGGGACCTCGTCGGCGTAACGGGCGGCGGTGGTGACGAACAACCACAGATCGGCGGCGGCGAGAAGTTGCGCGGCGAGCTCGCGGTTGGCCGTGACGACCGAGTCGATGTCGGGGGCGTCGAGCAGCGCCAGCCCCGGCGACAGGGTGTCCACCACGGCCACCTTCAGCGTTCCCGGCTCTCCCTGGCCCGGCCCGGTGACCCTGGGGAGGCCGGGCAGCACGCGGCCGGACATGAACCACGGCGCGTCCTCGGGCCCGGCGACGAGGGTGGGCGCGAGGGTGGTCGGCCGGAGCACGCCGGGTTCGGTGACGTCGGCGCGGGCGATGGAGTTGACCAGGGTCGACTTGCCCGCACCGGTGGAGCCGCCGACGACGGCCAGCAGGGGCGCGTCGATGTCCGCCAGCCGGGGCAGCAGATAGTCGTCGAGCTGCCCGGTCAGCTCCTTGAGCGCACGGCGATCCGCCGCGACGTCCCCGATCTCCAGGGGGAAAAGATCGTGATCGAGCTGACGTCGCAGCGTTCCGAGGGCTTCAAGCAGCCCGGTGCCGCCCGCCATACCCTCGGACCTTCCCCACCCGGCCCCCCTGAATGCCCGCTAGCTCGAACTTTCCACCACAACCCCATACAAAGGCGGCATGTCGAGAGCGACCCGCGGTCGTCAGGCGGACGGCTGGGCTGAGGGTTCGGGGAGGAGGGTGCGGCACTTCTTGACCGCCGCGGCGACCTTCGGGTCGTTCTGGTCGAGGTTGCGCCAGCTCTTCCCCTCGGCGACCTCGGCGCCGTTGTCCTTCAGGCAGGTGAGGAAGGGCCGCAGCGCGGCGGTGTCCGCGGCGTCCGGGCCGCGTCCCTCGTCACCGCCGGCACTCCCCGGGCCGCCGGGACCGCCACCGTAGCCACCCGGGCCTCCGCCGTAGCCGCCCGGGCCGCGCCCGCCCTCGGGCATGAGCGACCGGCACGCCTCCATGGCCTTCCGCATCTCCGGCGACATGGAGCGGAAGCCTCCCGGTCCCCCGCTCGGGCGACCGCTGGGAGCGCCGCTGGGCCGCGCGTCGGGCGCGTCACCTGGGGCGTCATCGCCGCTGCCGTCCGGCGCCCCGCTCGGACGATCGGTGGGACGACCGCTGGGACGACCGCTGGGCAGGGTCACGCCGTTCTCCCGCAGGCAGTTCATGTACGCCGCGCGCTGGTCACCACCACCACCGCCGCCGCCGTCGCCGTCACCGCCGTCTCCCCCGCAGCCCGAGACGGTCAGGACGGAAACCGCCACAACGGCGGCGTACAGGAAACGCACGGTGATCGACCTGGCCTCTCACGCAGGGGTGCACGCGGGCGGCCGGCTCCGGCGTCGCGAAGCCCGCGCCACGGCGATCCACTCCAGCCCAGCAATCTTGGCACCACATCGGGCGCCGCTGAGGATCACCTGTCAACCGGCCGCGGAACAGGCTCGAACAGAACGCTCAACAGGACGGAAGGCGGACCCGGAAGACCGCTCCTCGGCCCGGCGGGGACTCCGCGGTGATGGTGCCGCCGTGCGCGTGCACGAGGGCGGCCACGATGGACAGCCCGAGCCCGGTCCCGCCCGTGTCGGCCCGGCTGCGCGCCGGGTCCGCGCGGTAGAAGCGCTCGAAGACCCGCTCGACGTCCTCCTCGCGCAGGCCGGGTCCCTCGTCGGCCACCTCGATCACGACCACCTGGCCGCCCCCTGCCCCATCATCCGGCAGCGTCCCCACCCGGACCTGGAAGGCCGTACCCGGAGGGGTGTGCCGGAGTGCGTTGCCCACCAGGTTGCCGATCACCTGGCGGAGCCGGTGCTCGTCGCCGAGCGCCTTCACCGCCCCGTCGGAGCCGTCGAGCCGCACAAGGTCGATCTCGCGGTCGGGGGCGAGCGTCTGCGCGTCCAGTACGGCTCCCGCGGCCAGGCTGAGCACGTCGACGGCCCGCTGCTCCAGCGGGCGCTGCTGGTCCAGGCGGGCGAGGAGCAGCAGATCGTCCACGAGCAGGCCCATCCTGGCGGCCTCGTCCTCGATCCGGCGCAGCAGCCGCACCGGGTCCTGCGAGCGCTCCTGCCGGTAGAGCTCGGCGAAGCCCCTGATCGACGTGAGCGGCGTGCGCAGTTCGTGCGACGCGTCGGCCACGAACCTGCGCATCCGCTCCTCGGACCGCCGTGCGTCGAACGCCGACCTGCGCGCCATCGCCTCCGACGCCTCACGGTCCTGGAACGCCGCCTCGATCTGGGACAACATGCCGTTGATCGCCCGTCCCAGCCGTCCGATCTCGGTACGGCGATGCCGCAGCGGCAGCCGCCGGGACAGGTCGCCGCCCGCGATGGCCTGGGCCGTACGCTCGATCTCTCCGAGGGGGCGCAGGCTGCGCCGTACGAGCCAGTAGCAGGCCAGGCCGAGCGCGACGAGCACCGTGAAGCCGACCCCGGCCACGATGACCACGAGCTGGGAGACCGTCCCGTCGATGTCGGCGAGGCTGACCGCGACGACGCGGGTCATGCCGCCCGGCTCGCCGATGGCGACCACGCGCCACTTCCCGCCGGACGGCGAATCGGCGGTGAACAGCATGCGGCCCATGCGCTCCGTGTCGGCGGACGTGAGCGCGGGCAGGGTGGGCGGATCGACGTTCGGCGGCTCCTGCACGGTCTGTACGGGGTTGCCGTCCGCGTCGAGCAGGACGATGTAGTAGAAACCCGGCTGCCGCTGGGGCCGGGTCCCGCTGGGGGCGGGCGGCACCCGGTCCTGCTCTCCCTGCGGGTCGTTCCGGGGCCGGCTGAACCCCGTCAACTGCCGGTCCACCCGGTCGACCAGGTAGCCGCGCAGCAGTTGGACGGCGAAGCCGCCGGTGAGCGCTATCGCCAGCGTCACCAGCAGCAGCGTGGCTCCCACCAGGCGGAGCCACAGAGGAGTGCGGGCGAGCCGCCTCTTGACCTCAGCGACGCGGAGCACGGAGGACATAGCCCACGCCGCGAAGCGTGTGGATGAGCTTCGGATCCACCGTGTCGATCTTGCGCCGCAGGTAGGAGACGTAGGACTCCACCACGTTGCGGTCACCGCCGAAGTCGTAGTGCCACACGTGGTCCAGGATCTGCGCCTTCGACAACACCCGGCCTTGATTGATCATGAAATAGTGCAACAGCTTGAACTCCGTGGGCGAGAGCCGTACCTGCCGGCCCGCGCGCCACACCTGGTGCGCCTCCTCGTCCATCTCCAGGTCGGCCACCCGGAGCCGGGTCGAGGGGGTGCCGTCGCCGCGGGTACGGCGCAGCACGGCTCGGATCCGGGCGAGCACCTCCTCCAGGCTGAACGGCTTGGTCACATAGTCGTCGCCCAGGGACAGCCCGGTGACCTTGTCGCCGGTCGCGTCCCGCGCGGTCAGGAAGACCACGGGAACCCGCCGACCGGCCGCCCTGAGCCGGGCGCTGACCGCGAAGCCGTCCATGTCGGGCAGCATCACGTCCAGCACTATGAGGTCGGGCCGTACTCGCTCGGCGATCTGGACCGCCTCCCGGCCGTCGGAGGCGGTCACCACCTCGAATCCGGCGTACCTCAGGCTCACGGAGAGCAACTCTCTGATGTTGGGCTCGTCGTCCACGACGAGCAGGCGTGCCTCCGTCGTCATCGGGTGGTCTCCCTTCGGCGGTTCGTCCGCGTCGTCAGCGATTCACAGAGCTCTGGACGACCGAGGTCGCGTCCACGGCGCCTTCCTGGTCCTTGGCGCCCGCGACGACGACCGGGCTGCCGACCTTGAGGTCCGTGACCTTCCCGGCCTTGGTGACCTGCACTTTCGTGTCACCGCTGGTCCTGATCGTGACGATGGTCCCGCCCGAGGTCTGGACGTAGATCTTGCTGCCGTCCACGAGCTTGACCGTGCCGACGGTCATGTCGCCCGCCGCGCCTCCACCGGAGGAGCCGGCGCCGCCCCTGCCCTGCTGGCCCTGCCCCTGACCGCCCTGACCGCCCTGACCGCTCTGGGCACCCTGACCGCTCTGGGCACCCTGACCGGCCTGGCCCGGTCCCTGGCCTTGACCGGCGCCGCCGCGGAAACCGCCGCCGGCGCCCCCGGGATAGCCACCGGGGAAACCGCCGCCACCGCCGTACCCGCCGCCGAAACCGCCGCCGGCGAGGCCGCGCGCGCCGGCTCCCGCGGCCGCGCCGCCACCGGACGGAGACGCGGTCCCCCACGCCTTCTGCGCCTGGATGCCGGCCAGCACGCCCGCCACGAGCACGACAGCGGCGCCGAGCGCGAGGGTGACCTTCGACATCCCCCGCCCGGCCGGACGCACCTCTGGCTCCGTCTCGGGCTCGTCGTCGAACGGCGAGGTGTCCAGCAGGTCTCCCGCCGGCATCTCGGCCTCGGACCTGTCCGCCTTCGCCTTCGCTCTGCTCATCTCAACTCCTGGTTTGGGTGCTCGCCTCGGGTCACCGCGCGGCGGCGCGGGATCACTCGAAGCGCAGTGCCTCGATCGGGCGCAACTTCGCGGCGCGGTTGGCGGGATAGCTGCCGAAGAACAGGCCGATGGCGACGGAGACGCCGAGAGCCAGCACGATCGACTGCGGCACGATGACCGGCCGCACCCCGGCGATCGTGAACTGGCTGCCCGCGACGGCCACGCCGACCCCGAGCAGGCCGCCGATCAGGCTGAGCAGGGTCGCCTCGATGAGGAACTGTCCGAGGATGGCCCCCCGGGGCGCGCCGATCGCCTTGCGGATGCCGATCTCGCGGGTCCGCTCCGTCACGGTCACGAGCATGATGTTCGTGATGCCGATGCCGCCGACGAGGAGACTGATCGCCGCGACCGCGCCGAGGAGCACGGTGAACGTGCCGGTCGCCTCGGTCACCGTCTCCTGCAGGCTGGCCTGGTTGAGTATCCGGTAGTCGGCCGTCGCGCTGCCCGTGATGTCGTGCCGCTGGTTGAGAATCGCGGTGATCTCCGCCTCAGCGGCGTCCGTCGTCTCGGCGCTCGTGGCCTGGATGACGATGCTGCCGAGCGAGCCGTACCCGGACAGCGTCTGCTGTACGGCCGGCAGCGGCGCGATGGCGATGTCGTCGGCGTCCTGGCCGCCGGTGGAGCCCGATTCCTTCAGCACGCCGACGACCGTGAAGGAGACGCCCTCGATGCTGACCCTTCCGCCCACCGGGTCGGCCTGGCCGAAGAGCTCTTCGGCGACCGTCTTCCCGATGACCACCACCTTGCGGACCCCCGTGACGTCCTGGTTCGTGAAGTACGCGCCCGAGGCGACCGGCTTGTTGGTGGCCTCGAAATAGCTGGGGTACGTGCCGACGACCTGGGATATGTCGTGGCTCGCCCCTTCGTACGTCGTCGTGGCGGAGGAGGCGGTCACCACGGGCGAGACGCTCTTGACCGAGGGAGCGTTGCCCGATCCGGCGAGCGCGCGGGCGTCGTCGAGGGTCAGCCCCCGCGCCTGGGTGCGCGGGCCTCCACCGCCGCCCGACCGGCCTCCGGGGCCGCCGAACCCGCCGGAGAACGACGCGGAGACGGTGAGGGTGTTGGCCCCCAGACTCTGGATCCGCTGTTTGATCGACTCCGACGATCCCTGACCGACCGCGACCAGCAGGATGACCGCGGCGACCCCGATGAGGATGCCCAGCATCGTCAGGACGCTGCGCATCTTGTTCGCGGTCAGGCCGCGTACCGCGAACCGGGTGATCTCCAGGGCGTTCATCGGTCACTCACCGCTTCCGTGGGGGGTCGGAGCCCGGCGAGGGGCGGCGGCCCGTCCACCGGCGCCTGCCTGCGGTCCTCGACGATCTGACCGTCCATCAGCCGGATGACACGCTTGGCGTGCGCGGCGACGTCGTCCTCGTGGGTGATCACGACGATGGTCCTGCCGCTCACGCTCAGCCGGTCGAAGATCGCCAGAACGTCCCGGGTGGACGTGCTGTCCAGGGCTCCGGTCGGCTCGTCGGCGAGCAGCAGCGTCGGCGAGGTGACCAGTGCGCGGGCGACCGCGACCCGCTGCTGCTGCCCGCCGGACAGCTCGTTCGGCTGGTGCCCCACCCGGTCGGCCAGCCCGACCAGCCCGAGCGCGGCCAGCGCCCGGCGGCGGCGATCGGCCGCCCGCACCCCTCCGTACGCCAGGGGAAGCTCGACGTTCGCCAGCGCGCTCATCCGGGGGATCAGGTTGAACGACTGGAAGATGAACCCGATCCTCCGGTTGCGCACACGGGCGAGCTGGACGTCGTCGAGCACGCCCACATCGGTGCCGCCGAGCAGGTACGTCCCCGTGGTCGGGATGTCGAGGCAGCCGATGATGTTCATCAGCGTGGACTTGCCGGACCCGGACGCGCCCATGATCGCCACGTAGTCGCCGCGTTCGACGGTCAGCGAGACGCCGCGCAGGGCGTGCACGGTCGCCTCGCCCTCGCCGTAGATCTTCCTGACGTCACGGATGAGGAGGACCGGCTCGGCACCGGATGCCTCGCCGCCCGGGACATCGTCGCGCGGGCTGTCGGCGGGCGGCGGGTCGCACGGCACGGCGGTCGTCCAGCCGTTCCCCGCGCTGTACGCGCCGTCACCGGGCCGGGCCGTGGGCCCGTTCAGGGGCCCGTTCAGCGGCTCGTTCATCGGCCACCGGCCGGTCCGCCGCCGCCACCCGGCATGCCGCCGGGCACCCCGCCGCCACCGGTCCCGAAACCGCCCTGCATCCGGCCGCCGCCGATCCCGGTGGATCCGCTCGTCCCGCCGGACGTGGTGGCCGGCCGTACCAGCTGGTCGCCCTCGGAGACGCCGGACCTGATCTCCGCCGTGTCGTCGCCCTCGACGCCGACCTCCACGGTCTGCGTCACTCGCCGCCCGTCGCGCAGCAGGGTGACCGTGGTACGACCACCGGTGGTGGTGATCACCGAGGTGGGCACGGTGACCACGTTCTCGGCCTTGTCCACGACGACCGCGACCGTGGCCGTCTGGCCGAGTCGCACGCCGTCGGGGATCTCGGTGAGCGTGACGGTCACGGGGTACTGGACGACGTTGTTGCTCGTCGTGGCGACCGGGTTGATGATGCTGACCCTGCCCTGGGCGGTCACCCCGCTGAGCGCGTCGAACGAGATCGTGGCCGCCTGGCCGACCTTCAGCTTCGTGACGTCGGACTCGGTGAAGTTGCCGACGATCTGCATGCGGGAGGTGTCGATCAGCTCGATCGTCCCGGAGGAGCCGGACGAGCTACCTCCCGACGACGCCCCGGCCGCGCCACCTCCGGACGACGCCCCTCCGGACGACGCCCCTCCGCCACCTCCTGACGAGGATCCAGCCGTGTCGCCGATCACGCCGTTGATCGCGGTGACCGTGGCGCTGAACGGCGCCTTGAGCACGGTCTCCGCGAGGGCCCGTTTGGCGCTCTTGTAGGAGTTGAGCGCCTTGACGTACTGCGAGTAGCTGGAGGCGGTCGCCTGGCTCTCGTTCTGCTCCTTGGCCACCGTGAGGCTCGCGGACGCGGCGGTGAGATCGTCCCTCAGCGAGGAGCCGTCCAACCTCGCGAGAACCTGCCCCTTTTTGACCTTCTGGCCCTCTTTTACGTTTATCGAGGAGATCGTCCCGCTGGTACGGAAGTCGAGGGACGCGCTCCGAGCGCTCTCCAGCGAGCCGGAGGCCGAGACCGAGTCGAGGACCGTGCCCCGGCCGACGGTCACGGTGGAACCCCCGGCCGCGCTCGCGGGACCGGCCGCGGTGCCCACGAGGGAGAGATAGGCGGCGACCGCACCACCCGCCACCAGCACCCCGAGGGTGCCGTTCACGATCAGCGCCCTGCGCCTGGTCGACAGCTTCACGGGCCTTCACCCTGCCTGGCGGGGCTTGAGCCAACTTCGGACGTGCCTGAAGCTTTGCTGACAACTGCGCCCGTACGCGGACACCTACACAGACAACTCTCAGGCGCACCTGAGCCTGGTATGACCTGGCACCAGCACCATTTTGCGCATGATTGTTCCGCCCAAGGTCCTTCGCACAGGAGGTCTGGCCCTCGCCTGCGCCGTACTCGCCTGTGGCGGCGTCTACCTTCTCGGTGGCGGCGACGAGACCGCCACCACCGCGAGGATCGAGCTGGTGGCCGCCAAACGCGGCAACGTGACCTCTGCCATCTCCGCGAGCGGCAACACGGTGGACGCCAACAGCCGTGACCTGTCGTTCAGCGCCTCGGGCACCGTGCGGAAGGTGTACGTCAGACCCGGCCAGAAGGTCCGGGCGGGACAGGCCCTCGCACGCGTCGACGGCACGGAGGCCAGGGAGAACTACCTCGCGGCCCGCGCCGCGCTGTCCGCCGCGTACGAGGCGCTCGACGACGCCGAAGAGGCGGAGAGCTCCTCCACGGCCTCCCCCACGTCGGACCGCTCCTCCACGTCCACGTCGGACCGGACGACGTCCCGGCAGTCCGCCGCGCCGTCCGCCGGCCCGAGTTCCTCCGCCGCCGCGACCTGCCCGCCCGGAGGCGGCGGCGCCTCGGCGACGCCCGCGGCGTCCTCGGCCGCTCCGTCGCCCTCGGTGGTCGGCCCCGTCGTGGTGACCCCCGCCGCCCCGGCGGTGACGACCTCCTCCACCCCGGTGCCGATCTCGACGACGACGTCGCGCCCGACGCCGATCTCCACGACCACCTCCGAGCCCACCCCGATCTCCACGGTCACGACCACCACGACGTCGGAGCCGGGATCGGCCGGCCAGGAGACCGTACGGCAGTCCTCCGAGGTGAAGCAGTCCTCGCGGCGGGCGCACGCACAGCCGACACCGGAACCCTCGGATTCCGCGTCGACACCTGAGCCGGCCCAGCCGACACAGGAGAACCGGCCGAACCCGGCCCCCACGGTCACCGTCACCCAGACGATCATCATCAAGGAACGAGTGACCGTCAGGGAGACGGTCACCGTCACCCAGGGCATCATCGAGACCATCGTCAAGATGCTCACCGTGACCACGAACACCGGGTCCGGCGGGGTAGGCGGCTCCTCTGGCTTCTCGCCGGCCGCGACGACCGGCGGTGGAGCGGACCCGTCGGCGAGCCCGTCGGGGAAGGCGTCGGCGAGGCCCTCCACGACGTCCGGCCCGGCCGCGACCTGCGGCACCGGCACCGGCACCGGCACCGGCACCGGGAAGTCCACCACCGGGAACCGCGCCACGGGATCGAACGGTTCCACCGGCGGCGCCTCGCCTCAGGGCGGCTCGTCCGGCACCGGCGCCTCCGGAGGCGCGGCGGGCGGTTCCTCCGGCGCCGGCTCAGGCGGCGGCTCCGGCATGGGCGGGGGGACCACGTCGGTCGAGCAGGCCGAGGCCGACCTCGCCACGGCGAAGCGCGAGTTCGCGGACGCCAAGGAGGCGCTGGCCGGAGTGATCATCAAAGCCCCCTCGAAGGGCACGGTCATGACCGTCGGCGGCAAGGCCGGGGACACGGCGAGCGCGGGATCGGCGTTCATCACCCTCGGCAACCTGGACGAGCTCCAGGTGAACGCGCTGTTCACCGAGTCCGACGTCGGCAAGCTCAAGGTCGGACAGCAGGCCACGGTGACCATGGACACCCACCCCGGCCAGGAGTTCACCGGAACCATCACCCACATCGACGTCACCGCGACGACGAGCGACCAGCTCGTCCGGTACGGCGTGCGCGTCGCCCTCTCCAGCTCACCCGAGAACCTGCTGGTCGGGCAGACCGCGTACGTCCAGGTGACGACCGACGAGGCCGAGAACGCGGTCTACGTCCCCGCGCGCGCCGTGGAGATCGGATCCGGCGGGACGGCGACGGTCACCGTGCGCAGCGGCGACCAGGACGTCCGGCGTCAGGTGAAGACCGGCGTGGAGAGCGACCAGTACATCCAGATCGTCGAGGGCCTCGACGAGGGCGACCAGGTGATCGTGTCGAGCGGAGCCTCCGGCCCGGGGACGTTCCCGGACGGGACCTTCCCAGGACTCACCCCCACGCCGACCCCGACGGGGGCCCGGCAAGTGAGACCGGGAGGTGACGCGACCCCGGGGAGGTGACGCCGGGGAATTCCGAGAAGCCCGCGTCGGCCGAGCTCCTCGGAATCCAGCGGGCCGGAATCGGTCTCGGACCGGAACCACTGACTCGGAATCAAGCGGTCGGACCCAGGCAGTCGGGGCAGACAGTCGGGGCCAGACAGCCGGAGCCGGGCAGGTCAGAGTCAGGCAGGTCAGAGTCAGGGCCTCAGAATCAGGTGGAAATCGGGAGGGCGAGGTCACCTCACCCGACGCCCGCGCCGGACACCGTGTCTCCCGATCCCGTGCCTCCCGATCCCGTGTCTCCCGATCCCGTGTCTCCCGATCCCGCGTCATCGTCCATGGCCTCGTCGGGGATCAGGACCTCGGGGACCAGCGGGAGGAGGACGCGGAAGGCGGCACCGGCGCCCGGCGCCGTCTCCACGGTCACCGTGCCGCCGTGCGCCCGGACGATCGCCGCCACGATGGACAGCCCCAGACCACTACCGCCCAGGGACCGGCTGACCGACTCGTCCCTGCGGGCCCGCGACAGATCCGCACGGTAGAAGCGCTCGAACACGCGTTCCGCCTGGTCCGGTGTCAGGCCGGGCCCCTTGTCCGCGACCTCGACGACGGCCCGCGCGCCGATCACCCCGACCCGGATCGTGACCGGCGTCCCCGCGGGTGTGTGGGTCATCGCGTTGCTCATCAGGTTGCCGACGACCTGGCGCAGCCGTACCTCGTCCCCTTCGACGATCAGAGCGACGTCGGAGTCGACCAGCAGGGACACGTCCCTGTCCGGTTCGAGGATCCGCGCGTCGTACACGGCCTCGGCCGCGATGGCGAGGAGATCGACGGGATGCTCCTGGAGCGGGCGCTGCTGGTCCAGCCGGGCGAGCAGCAGCAGATCGTCCACAAGCAGGCCCATGCGGGCGGCTTCGTCCTCGATCCGCCGCATCAGGCGGGCGGTGTCGCCGCCGTCGGCCGGCACCCTCCGGTGGAACTCGGCGAACCCCCGGATCGAGGTGAGCGGCGTGCGCAGCTCGTGTGACGCGTCCGCCACGAACCTGCGCATCCGCGCCTCCGACTCGCGTGCGGCCGCCTCCGACGACGCCTTCGCCTGGAACGCCGACTCGATCTGGGACAGCATGCCGTTGAGCGAGCGGGAGAGCCGCCCCACCTCGGTACGCGGATGACGGTCGGGCACCCGGCTGCTGAGATCGCCGTCGGCGATGGCCTCCGCGGTCCGCTCGATCTCGGTCAGCGGGCGCAGGCTCCGCCGTACGGTGACGATGCCGACCACGGCGAGCACGCCCATGACGATGGCGCTCCCCAGCAGTTCTATGAGCGCGAGCCGGGTGGTGATCTGCTGGACGGAGTCCAGGTCGACGGCGACGAGCGCGCTTCCGCCGTCCTCGCCTCGCACGACGCGCACCCGCCACATGCCGTTTCCCGACTCGGCCGCGACGGTCTGCGGCATCTCGGTGTCACGGGGCGGGGAAAGCGGCCCGGGCAGGCCCTCGACGGACATCCCGGCCTGCGAGGCGATCAGCCCGCCGTCGCCGCCGTAGATCGCGACCCAGCCGTCGGGTGGGGTGCGCAGCCGGACGAGTTCCAGCGGCTTGCGCTTCATCTGCCTGCCGACGTCCCTCGCGACCATGTCGAGTTGCGCGTCGACCCTGTCGACGAGGTAGCCCTTGAGCACCGAGACACTGCCCACACCGATGACGGCGAGGGCGACGGCGACCAGTGCCAGCATCGCGGCGATCAGCTTGATCCGCAGCGGCGTGCGGTCCGACCACCTCCCCGCCATGGCTACACGACGCCGGACGGGGGCGTTCGCATGACGTATCCGACGCCCCTGAGCGTGTGGATCAGGCGCGGATGGGAGTTGTCGACCTTGCGACGGAGCACCGACACGTACGACTCGACGATGCCGGCGTCACCGCGGAAGTCGTAGTCCCACACATGGTCGAGGATCTGCGCCTTGGACAGCACCCGCCCCGCGTTCGCCATGAAGTACCGCAGCAGCTTGAACTCGGTCGGGGAGAGCGGGATCGCGCGGCCACCGCGCCACACCTCGTGGGACTCCTCGTCCAACTCGATGTCGGCGAAGGTCAGCCGGGGCGGCGGCGCCATCGGGTCACCCGCCGTGCGGCGGAGCACGGCCCGGATGCGGGCGATGACCTCTTCGAGGCTGAACGGCTTGGTCACGTAGTCGTCGCCGCCGAGGGTGAGCCCACGGATCTTGTCCTCGGTGGCGTCCCGCGCGGTGAGGAAGACGACAGGCGTATGCGTTCCGCCACCACGCAGGCGGCGGACGATGTCGAATCCATCCATGTCGGGCAACATCACGTCAAGGACGATCAGGTCGGGCCGGTGGCGCTGGGCCGCCGCGACCGCCTCACCTCCGTTGGAGGCGGTAGTGACCTCGAATCCGGCGAACCGCAGGCTGGCCGCCAGCAGTTCCAGGATGTTGGGCTCGTCTTCAACGATCAGCAACCGGGCTTCTGGGAATTCGCTCACCATGACATGTTGACCGAATTTCCTTAAGGCAACGTGAAGATGACGTTCGGGGCATCGAGCACTATATGAGGTTTACCTTAAAGGCACCGTTAAGACGACATGTCGGGCGATAGCGAGGCTCGCCGTGGCCGCAGGCGACGGCGCGTTCCTGACCAACACGATCCGTCCGTGGACGTCGATCGCGAAGTCGTCGAGCAGCCGCCCGTCCCGGCCGACCGCCTGGGCGCGCACGCCTCCCTCCGCCGGCTCCAGGTCGCCCGGACCGAGCGAGGGGACATAGCGCCTGGCCGCGGCCAGGAAGGCGTCCTTCGCCAGCGAGCCGTACACCTCGTGCACACCGGTGCGCCAGTTCCTCCCGGCCATCCGCCACGTGCCCGGCCAGCCGAGGATCTCCCGCAGATCGCCCGGCGACACGTCCCGCCACCGGTACCCCTCGAACGCCAGGGCCATGACCGCGTTGGGGCCGACCAGGACCTCCCCGCCGATCCGTCTCGTCAGGTGGACGCCCAGGAAGGGGTAGCGCGGGTCCGGCACCGGGTAGATCAGCCCGCGCACCCGGTGACGCGCCGCGCCCGCCAGCCGCTGGTACTCCCCGCGGAACGGCACGATCCGCACGTCTCCCGGAGCCCCGGCCAGCGCGGCCACCCGGTCCGTGCCCAGGCCGGCGCAGGAGACGACCGCGTCGAACGTGAACCTGGACCGTCCCGCGATCACCTCGACGCCGCTCGCGGTCTCGCGCAGCCGCCTGACCGGATGCGACAGCCGTACGGCACCGCCCATGGCGGCCAGGTCCTCGGCGAGGCGGCGGGCGACGGCCGGGAAGTCGGTGATCGCGGTGGTGGGCGAGTGCACCGCGCCCGCGCCCACCGCGAACGGCTCGATCTCGCGCAGGGCGAGCGCGTCCAGTTCGGCGATTCCGGGCACCCCGTTCTCGCGTGCCCTGGCCGCGATCCGCCGCAGGCCGGGCAGCTCCGCGCGGGTCGAGGCGATGACCAGCTTGCCCACCTCGTCGTACGGCAGGCGGTGCTCGGCGCAGTACTCCCGGAGCATGGCGGCGCCGTCCCGGCACAGCCGCGCCTTGAGCGATCCGGGGGCGTAGTAGATGCCCGCGTGCACGACCCCGCTGTTGTGCCCGGTCTGGTGCGCCCCGACCCGGCTCTCCTTGTCGAGCACAGTCACATCGGCGCCCGAGCCCGCCAGCTCCCGGGCCACGGCCAGCCCGAGGATGCCGGCGCCGATCACCCCGATCTTCATGGACGTACGGCTTTCGCCCCCAGAACGCGCATCATCGCAAGTTAGCGCAGACGACACCCCAAGGGACAGCCCTCTTGATCGAACTCTTGTTCGGTATGCTGGTCGGCGTGTATCTGCCTCCCGGATGGCCGTCCGAGGTGCGCCCGCCGGACACCCCCGACTGGGAGGAGTCGGCGGCGGCGTGGCTGCTCGACGCGGTCCCGCCGGACTACCGCGCGTACGGCGTGCTCAGGCGGCATCCGCTCGCGCTCGCCCGGATGGCCCGCCACCACGTCCAGGCCGAGATCGAGGCGGCGAGGGCCGGTTATCGGGGCGCCGCGGTCGAGCTCAAGGGCCACCTGCCGCCGCACGCCGTCGAGGCCGTGCTGGACGCCTACCGCCGCGAGGGCCCCCGCCTGGTCCGCCTGGCCCGGTCGATCGAGCTGGTGGAGCACGCGCTGCGCGGCGAGCCGTTCGTCGCCAGGATGTGACCCACCGTCCCGGAGGTCAGCGCGCGGTCCGATAGGCGATCACGGTGATGATGCCGATCGCCCCGACGGCCGTCCCCAGCCAGAGCGCGACCATCGAGAGCGGGATCCCGCCGCTCTCCCGTCCGCCCGACGCCGCGGTGGAGCCCGTGTCGGCGGGCCGTGCCGTACCGGCCGGGGCGTCCGCGGCCTCAGCCGGCGTCGGGGAGGCCGATGCCGAGGCCGACGTGACACCGGCCGGCAGCGGCACGAGGTAGACCGGGCTGCCCGCTCCCTCCGAGCCGGTCAGCAGCGCCTTGCCGTCCCGCGTGTACGTGATGGACTCGGCCTGCCTGAGCGGCGGCATCGTGAGATGGGCGATGAGATCGCCGGGCGCGCGGTAGAGCGAGGCGGAGAAGTAGGTGCGGATCACGAAGCTCGACCCGTCCGGCGCGTACGCGGCGTCCGTCGCCATGATCGGCGCGGGGCCGACCCGGCGGAGCAGGTTGACCCGGTCGGTCCGCAGGCTCTTGGGCGCCGCGTAGACGGAGCCGGAGAACTCCTTGCTCACGATGTACAGCCGGCCGGTCTTGGGGTGGACCATCAGGCCCTCGGCGTTCCTGGCGCCGCCCTCGTACCGGAAGCGGTACCGCGTGGCCTGGAGCGTCGCCGACCGCATCGTCTCCGGCTCGGCGACCTTGTACACCGAGACGTCCGGCCAGGCGCCGTCGAGGTTGTCCCCGATGTCGGCGAACCACAGCACGCCCTTGCCGGTCGCGGGGTCCACGGAGGCGGCCATGGCCTCCCAGTCCCGCGCCGTCACCCCGGCCAGCCTGAACGTGGCCCGGGTCCGCCCGTCCGTGCCGACGGCGAAGAACCGCGCGCTGTCGCCGCTGTCGTTGTGGGTGTAGACGATGTCGTCATGGGTGGGCGAGACCGCGAGACCGCTGGACTCGTCGATCCGCGAGTCGCTGAAGCTGAACAGCAGCCGCTCGCCGTCCCGCGTCGCGGAGAAGCCTGTCCCGGCGGTCGCCTGCTCAGCCGTGGCGGGACCGGCGCCGAGCAGCAGGGCGAGCACCGGTACGAGGGCGAGCATCGGCGGCACCAGCCGGCGCAGACGCCCACCGGCGCGGCCGTCCGAGTGCTTTGTCCTCCGCATCGGCAATCTCCCCGTCCCGCTCCCCATGCGCCAATCATTCCCGACGGAACCCGCGCCGACGCCGGGGCCGGGCCGCGCCGGCCGTGATCGGGTGGATTCGGCGCCGGATGCGCTCGACTGGAGTCCACTCCAGGTTCCTAGTGTGGACTCCATGGATTACGGACAGCTCGGCCGCACAGGTCTCCAAGTCAGCAGGCTCTGCCTCGGCACGATGAACTTCGGCCCCGTGACCTCGGAGGCCGATTCCTTCGCCATCATGGACCACGCCCATGAGCTGGGGATCAACTTCTTCGACACGGCCAACGTGTACGGATGGAAGCTGGGCGAGGGGATCACCGAGAACATCATCGGGCGCTGGTTCGCCCAGGGCGGGGGCCGCCGCGAGAAGACGGTCATCGCCACCAAGCTCTACGGCGACATGGGCAACTGGCCGAACGAGGGACGCCTGTCGGCGCTCAACATCCGCCGGGCCTGCGACGCGTCGCTGAAGCGCATGCAGACCGACTACATCGACCTCTACCAGGCCCACCACGTCGACCGGAACACCCCGTTCGAGGAGTTCTGGGAGGCCATGGACATCCTGAAGCAGCAGGGCAAGATCCTGTACGTCGGCTCGTCCAACTTCGCCGGCTGGCACATCGCCAAGGCGCAGGAGTCCGCCCGCCGTCGTAACTCGCTCGGGCTGGTCTCCGAGCAGTCCCACTACAACCTGCTCGTCCGGGCGGCGGAGCTGGAGGTCATCCCGGCGTGCGAGGACTACGGGCTCGGCCTGATCCCGTGGAGCCCGCTCGCGGGCGGCCTGCTCGGCGGCATCCTCCGCAAGATCGACAAGGGTCGCTCCGCCTCGGACGTGATCGCCAAGGAGCTGGAGAAGCACCGCGACAAGATCGAGCGATACGAGGGGTTCTGCGACGAGCTCGGCGAGGACCCGGCGAACGTCGGCCTGGCCTGGCTGCTCCACCAGAAGGCCGTCACCGCGCCTATCATCGGGCCGCGCACGCTGGACCAGCTCGACGGGACGATGAAGGCCCTGGAGATCACACTCGACGAGAAGGCGCTCGCCCGTCTCGACGAGATCTTCCCCGGCTTCAAGACCGCTCCCGAGGAGTACGCCTGGTAGCTAGCGGAGCAACGCTCCGACCACCACGATGAGCACGAGCAGCGCGAGCACCGTGGGCAGCAGCCAGCGACGAGGACGATCCACGCATTGGAGCCTAATCGCGTCCACCGAGTGAGTAGACCGCGACCTGCTCATAGCGAACATGGGATCCCAGATGGCTGCGCACCAAATGGGCGGCTCCCGCCTCCCATTCGCGCCCGTGGAACGCGCTCATCGAGGAGACGAGCGACCGCAGATCGTCGCCGTGCCGTGAGCGGGCCCGTGAGCGGGCCAGGGTCAGGTGGGGGTGGAACGACTTCCGGTCCACCTCCGCGGCCCCGGCCCGCCGCGCGCCGGCGGCGAGCGACGCCGCCAGCCGTACCAGCGGCTCCGCGAACGGCCCCGAGGGCGATCGGCCGTGAGCACCCCCGTGATCATCCCCGTGAGAGCTCTCCTGGAGGTCGCCGGGAGGGCCTGCGTACGCGTCCCGGGCGCTCGCGGACCCGGCGGGAACGGTGTTGAGGCCGATCCAGAAGGTCCTGGCCCGGCCGGGCGAGGGAAACGCCCCCGCGGCGCCGAACCACACCGTCATGGGCGCGTAGCGCGAGGCCGCGCGCGCCAGCCGTACCTCGAGCTCGGGCAGCACCTCGTCGGGCACCTCACCGAGGAACGCGAGGGTGACGTGCCACAGCGCGTCGTCCACCCACCGCAGATCCGGCCACTCCGCCCGCCTCGGGCCGACTTCGGCGGCGATCTCGGCGAGCACGCCGGCAGGCGGCGACAGCGCCACGAACAACCTGCTCACCCAGCGATTCTCACCCATCGGCGCGCATCGGCGTGAGGGAGGGTCCGGCGGCCCGGCCCCGATCCGCGCCCATCGGCGTCGAGGGAGGGCCGGGCGGCCCGGCGGACCGTCAGGCGGCCCGCCGCAGCCTCCAGCGCGGCGGCACCGTCACGGGCTCCGCCGCCTCGTCCGGCGTCTCGACCCGGGCCGCGCCCGAAGCGTCACCGGGAATCTCGGCCGCCGCCCCTTCCAGCGCCTTCTCCGGGCGCGTCCGCGCGGCCACGATCCTGGTCACCAGTACGGCGAGGCCGACGCCGAGCACGCTGAGCACGCCCGCCACGACGACCGACACCCGCGGCCCGGCCATCTCGGCCAGCCAGCCCACCAGGGGCGAGCCGATGGGAGCGCCACCGGTGAAGACGAGGACGTAGATCCCCATCACCCGTCCGCGCATCTCGGGCGACGCGCCCATCTGGACGGTGGCGTTGGCGGTGGTGTTCACCGTGACCACGGCCATGCCGGCCGGGATCAGGAACGCCAGGAACGCCGGGTAGCCGGGCGCCAGCCCCGCGACGGCCTGGAACACGCCGAAGCAGATCGCGCCGATTATCAGGAACCTGCGGCTCGGCCTGACCCGCTTGGCGGCCAGCAGCGCCCCGCCGAGGGCGCCGACGGCGAACGCGCTGGACGCGACGCCGAACGAGGACGCGCCCGCGCCGTACACCTCGGTCGCCATGAGCGCGATGCTGGTCGAGAAACTCTGCGTGAATATCGCCATCGAGCCCACGATCAGGATCGGCAGCAGCAGGTCGGGACGCCGCCCGACGTACCGCAGCCCCTCGCGGAGCTGGCCCTTGGCGCGCGTCACCGGTTCCGGGGTGCGCAGCTCGGACGTACGCATCATCGCGAGGCCGCCGATCACCGCGGCGAACGACACCGCGTTCAGCAGGAAGATCGGACCGGTGCCCATCCAGGAGATGAGCACTCCGGCCAGAGCCGGCCCGAAGACCCGGGCCAGGTTGAACGTCGAGCTGTTGAGGGCGATCGCGTTCGACAGGTCGTCGCGGCCGACCATCTCCACGACGAACGACTGCCGCGTGGGGACCTCGACGCAGGAGATCACGCCGAGGACGAACGCCATCACGTACACATGCCAGACCTGGGCGGACCCGGTGAGAGTGAGCAGGCCCATGGTGAGGGCGAGCACGCCCATGAGCGACTGGGCCACCATGAGCACCGGCCGCTTCGGGTAGCGGTCGGCGAGCATCCCGCCCCACAACCCGAACAGCAGCACCGGGAGGAACTGCAGCGCGACGGTCACGCCGAGCGCCACCCCGCTGCCGGCGGTCAGCTGGAGGACCAGCAGGTCCTGAGCGGTCCGCTGCATCCACGTGCCGACGTTGGACACGATGCCGCCGGCCGCGAACAGCCGGTAGTTGTGGTTGCGCAGCGACCGGAACATGCCGCCGCGCGCGGGCGCCGGCGCGGTCCGGGCATGCGCGTCAGGCTCTTCGCCGCATTCGGTGCCGGGTTCGGTGCCGGGTTCGGTGCCGGGTTCGGGGACCGCGGCGCAGGCGGGCTCGGCGTCCCCGGCCTCCTCGGCGCGGGTCAGCTCTTGGAGAGTTTCTCCAGGATCGGCGCCGCCGCCCTCAGCGTCGCCCTCTCCTCGGCCGTCAGCTCCTTCAGCCGCCGGGCCAGCCATGCCTCCTTGGTCCGCCGCTCCTCCTTGAGGAGCGTCGCTCCCGCGGCCGTCACACTCACGCTGACCTGCCGCCGGTCCGTGGGATGGGGGCTGCGGGCCAGCAGGCCGCGCTCCTCCAGTTTTGCGATGACGCGAGTCATCGAGGGCGGTTGCACCTTCTCGTGCTCCGCCAGCTCTCCGGGCGTCATCGCGGTGTGCCGCTCGACGGCGGCCAGCGTCGCGAGCTGGGTGGGCGTCAAGGCGTGCCCCGCGGCCTGCTTGCGCAGCCGTCGATTCAGCCGCGCCAGGGAGACGCGCAGCGCGGACGCCAGCCCTGCGTCGGAGCGTAGGTTCGCGATCGGTTCTGTCTTGGGTTCGTTCGTTAGCATGCGTCATTACCTTTGCTAACTATACCGGTTGTGGCCGGTATTCCACGGTTCGGGCTTACGTCAAAAAAACGCAAAACGCGACCCTCGCGGAAGGACCGCGAAGGTCGCGCGGCGCGTACGGCGTCAGCGTACGACGAGGCGGGACGTCACAGACCGAGGACGGACTTGATCGGCTCCACGGTGAAGTAGATCAGGAAGAGCAGCGCGACGATCCAGAGCAGCGGGTGGACCTGCCGCGCGTGACCCTTCAGCGTCTTGATGAACACGTAGGTGATGAACCCGGCGCCGATGCCCGCCGTGATCGAGTACGTGAACGGGATGAGCACGATCGTGAGGAACGCCGGGATCGCGATCTCGTAGTCGCTGAAGTCGATCTCCCGGATCTGCGTCATCATCAGGAAGCCGACGATGATCAGCGCCGGGGTCGCCGCCTCGGACGGCACGACCTTCGTCAGGGGCGCGAAGAACATGGCCAGGAGGAACAGGAGGCCGGTGACCACGCTGGCCAGACCGGTCCTGGCGCCCTCGCCCACTCCGGCGGCGGACTCGACGTAGGTGGTGTTGGACGAGACGCCGGCCGCGCCACCGCCGGCCGCCGCGAGGGAGTCGACCAGCAGGATGGCCCGGGTCCGCTCCATCGTGCCGTCAGGGGCGACCAGCCCGGCCTGACGGCCGACGCCGACGACGGTGCCCATGGTGTCGAAGAAGTCGGCGAGCAAGAGGGTGAAGACCAGCAGGATCGCCGCGACGCCGCCGACCTTCGCGAAGCCGCCGAAGAGGTTGAAGTGGCCGAGCAGCGACAGGTCCGGCAGCTCCAGGAACGTCGAGGGCCACTCCGGCTTGATCAGCGCCCAGCCGTTGGGGTTGACGGGCTTGCCCGGCGTGATCTGCGTGCCGATCTGCGCGATGGCCTCCACGATGATCGCGAGGATCGTCGTGCCGATGATGCCCATGAGGATGGCGCCCTTGAACCTGCGGGCGATCAGGAACGCGGTCACGATCACGCCGACGACGAAGACCAGCGTGGGCCATCCGGTGAGCGATCCGTTGCCGAGAGCACCCAGCTTCACGGGGACGGTGGTACCCGCGACGTCGGGGATGCGGCGGACGAAGCCCGCGTCGACGAACCCGATCAACGCGATGAACAGACCGATGCCAACACTGATCGCCGTCTTCAACTGGGCCGGGATGGCGTTGAACACGGCGACCCGGAAACCGGTGAGCACGAGGATCGCGATCACGATGCCTTCGAGCACCACGAGGCCCATGGCCTCCGCCCAGGACATCTGGGAGGCGATGCCGACGGCCACGAACGCGTTCAGGCCGAGCCCCGTCGCCAGGGCCAGCGGCACGCGGCCGAACACACCCATCGCGATCGTCAGGATTCCGGCCGCGAACGCGGTCGCCGCCGCGATCAGCGGGAAGTTGGGGACGGTGCCGCCGCCGAGGAGGTTGCCGGTCTTGTCGGCCACCGTGCCGATGATGATGGGGTTGAGCACGACGATGTACGCCATCGTGAAGAAGGTGGCGAACCCGCCGCGTACCTCCTGGCCGATGGTCGAGCCACGCTCGGAGATGAAGAAGAAACGATCAAGAAAGCCGGTGGCCCGAGGATTCATGCTGTTACTCACGCGCGAAGAGTGGCAGGCGGTATCACCTGCGAAAAGAGTTTGGTGGTCAGTGTGACGGTTCCGTGACCGTTTTGTGCATATTTTACTGCTTGGATGAGATGCACCATTCCCTCGGCTCGCTCCGGGGCCCGGATCCACTGCCGCGGTGGTATCGCCGGCCCTACGGGCTCCGGCCTCCGCCCTTGTGAACGCGCCATCCGCCGCTCCGCGGATTTGCGGTGGCTTTAAGCTTGGGTCCCGTGAGCCAGCAGCCCCGGCCGGACCTCGAGCCGATCAAGACCAACGACACCGCGACCATCCTCGTCGGGACGGCGCTGTGGCTGGTCGCGCTGGTCGTGCTGCTGGTCGCGCGGCCGGACGAGAGCCGATGGCTGTGGACCTGCGCGGCGGGGATCGGGCTCGGACTGTTCGGCCTCGCCTACATCCGCCATCGCGACCGCCGCTAGGAAGACTGACGAGTCAAGCCCTCAGTGCGCGCGGCCGGCATCCGTCAGGCGCCCCATAAGGAGCGCCCGAGTGAACCGGCCGCCGCGACGGTCTCAGGAGTCGAGATCCGCCTCGGCGAGCAGCAGCGGAACCCGCTCCGGATCACGCAGCAACGCCGCGACGGCGAGGCGGTCGCCCCACTGCCCGGACGCCCAGGCGAGCCCACGCGCCAGCCCCTCGATCCCCGACGCGTGGACCTTCCCCTCGAAGAAGCGCCACGGCACGGGCCTGCCGTCCACCAGCAGCTCTCCGTGCTCGACATAGCTCAGCGGAGCCGACGGCAGCAGCGAGCGCACCTCCGCGGGCACCGGCCGCTCCTCGCCCGACGACGTGACCACGCCGTTCACCAGCTCGCCCGCGAGCGGCAGGTCGAGCAGCTCCGACAACGCCTCGGCCAGGTCGAACGGCGCGAGCACCAGCGGCCGGTCCGCCACCAGGGCGAGCAGGTCCGGCGCCTCGACCACCACCGGCTCCCCCGGGCCCTCGGCCGGCTCTTCCCGGCTCGACCCGTCGAGGACCCGCCCGTCCTCGGCGTCCGCCACCACGATCGCCCCGTCCAGTACGGCACGTACCGCCGACGGCGGGCGCACCCGCGTCGGGTCGACCGCCGCGAGGGCGATCCACAGGGCGCGGAGCTGGGCCCGGTCCACCTCGATCGACGGATCGGCCAGCAGGTCGAGCAACTCGTCCGGGCCGCCGTGCGACGCCAGCAGCTCCGCCAGCGACGACCGGACGCCGATCATCGTCAGCGCGACCTCGTCCACCCCGGCGGGCGCGTCGCCGTACAGGCCGAACAGGAGCGGGTCGCCCCCGGGGAGCCGCAGGGACGTGGGCCGCCTGCCGTCGAGCACCGGATGGGTGGAGAGCCACCACGAGGTGTACGACGGGATCTCGACGACCTCTCCCGAGACCAGCACACGCAGCGGCTGAAGGGCGGCGCGCAACGGCGGGCGGGACAGGAGCGCGAGCGCGGCCGGCCAGTCCGCGACGTACTCCAGGTCACGGACGGCGGCGAACTCGCGGGCGACCGGAGGGACGTCGAGCTCGGGCAGCAGGTCGAGCACCGCTTCCAGCCACTCGTCCTCCAGGTCGAGATCGTGGTCGCAGTCCTCGGGGTCGAGCAGCACGTCGGCATCGTTCACCACGGCGAACCCGTCCAGCACACCGGCCGCCGCCAGGACGTGCGAACCGTACCGCTCCACCAGGTCGGGCGCCGCGACGCCGAAGGGCACGTCCTGATCGATCAGCGTGGCCAGGGAGCCCTCGGCCAGCAGCAGGTCGCCCGCGGGGTACAGCTCGCCGTCCGCGCCGCGCAGCGCCAGCTCGGCCAGCCACGGAGCCTCCCCCGCCGACAGCCCGGCCGCCTCGACCAGGGCGAGCACGGCCTGCGCCACCGGCTCGGGGTCGGCGCTGTCCAGCGACTCGGTCACCGCGGCGTGGGTGAGGGGGTCCTCCAAGACGGTGCGCGGGGTCGCCTCGGCCGCGCCCAGCCGCAGCAGCAGCGGGTGCACGGCGTCGGGATGCACGACGCGCAGCCCCAGCGGCGCCAGGACGGACGGGTCGAGCGGCCCGGCACCCCCGCCCGAGCCGTCACCCGAGCCGTCACCCGAGCCGTTCGTCAGAGCGAGCGTGCCGCGCGGCCCCCGCACCAACCGGCCGTCCGCCAGCGGGACGGGAACCGCGCCGACCGCCTCGGGGTCGTCCGCGGGAAGCACCTCGTAGAGCGACCGCCACCACGCGGGCTCCCTGTCCTTCACGGCGTCTCCGGACAGCATGTCGATCACGTCGGCCAGCTCGACCCGGCGTACGCCGAGGGCGGTCAGCGCCGGGTGGCGGGCCGACCAGCCCGCGGGCAGCAGCCCGGGCACCATGTCGGCGATCTTCTCCAGGAACTCCGCCGGACCGGCCACGACCCTGGCCTCACGACCGGCCACCAGCCAGCCCGGACCGCCGTCGCCGGACGCCTGGATCGCCTCTCCTGCCACGCCGGAGCCGTCCTGCGGCTCCTCGGGCGCGGAGATGGCCGGCAGCAGGGGGACGTCCGGGAGCCGGTTCAGGATCGCGCGGCGGATCCGCGCGTCCAGCTCTCCCTTGCCGATGAGCCCCGGCACCAGGTCGAGCAGCCGCGGCGTGCGCGGCAGCGACGCCAGCAGTTCGACGTACGCGTCCGCCGCCCGCTCGACCAGGAACTCCGCCAGCGGGCCGGGGGCGGCGTGCCGCCGGTCGGTGGCCATCGGCAGCGTGGCGATGAGCAGCGCGGGGAGGGCGAGCGGCTCGTCGCTGGGCGTCGGCGCGTGCACGACGGGCGGCACGTCGTCCGGCAGCGGACGCGGCTCGCCGGAGGCCGCCGTCGGCACCGCCCAGCGGACCTGCCAGTACGGCCGGGAGCGCTCCTCGGTGGGCCGGTCGGCGAACAGTTCGGCCACCTGCTCCGAGGTGAACGAGCCCGACGCGGTGACGAAGTGCCAGCCCTCGGCGGAGATCGTGCGGGTCTCCCCGTCGAGCTCGATCTCGATGGTGGACAGCGCCGGCATGGCCAGCGGCAGCGCCGGTCCGGCCTCCCGCAGCATCCTGCGCACGGCCCGCTCCGCCGCCTCGTCCCGCAGCGGGAGCCGTACGAGCGTGTCGAAGCCGTCCGGCACCTCGGTGGGCTCACCGGGGAAGGGCAGGCGGAGCAGGGGCACGTGCCCCTCCCGCCCGGTCAGCTCCGCGGCCAGGGCGGGCCGGTCGGCCACCAGGGCGGCCGTCTCCTCACGCGACCAGCGCACGCCGCCCGTCTTGCGCGAGGTGACCGACGGGGAGTCGCACACCGAGACCACGGCGGCGAATCCCACCCCGAACCTGCCGACGGCGCCCGTCTCGTCCTTCTTGCCGGACACCCGCAGCGTGGACAGGCCCTCCACGCCCTCGGCGTCCAGCGGGGCTCCGGTGTTGGCGGCGAGGAGGACGCCGTCACGCAGGGTCAGCCGCAGGTGGCCGGGCAGTCCGGCGCGCAGCGCGGCGTCCGCCGCGTTCTGCGCCAGCTCGACGACCAGCCGGTCACGGTAGCCGCCGAGCGCGAAGTCCTCCTCCGCGTTGGCGTCCTCGCGGAACCGGGCGGGAGAGGCCGTCCACGCCGCGAGAACGGTGTCGCGCATCCGCGCGGTGCCGAAGGAGTCGTTCATCTTTAGAGCCCCCAGGTCCCAGATCTCGCCGCCACGTCCGGACGTACCTTAACCAACCCCCGCACACTTCCACGTACCGCCGCGATCACGCGTAAATCGGTGCAGAAGGCCGGTAACCTGCCCGAACATCAGAGGTTGCTCGCGCGCCGGTTCCAAGGGACCCCGGGTACGGCCGGCGGGACGCGCCCCGCCGGCCGATGGGGCGTGAATCAGGAGTGACCGAGCGGTTCCGAGTCGGACTCGTCCACGGAACCGGCGGACTCGGCGGGTCCACCGTTGGGCGCGAGCCCCTCGGTCGCCGCCACGACCACCTCTTCCTCGGTCTCGGCGGGCAGCAGGTCGTATCCCAGATCGTCCAGGATCGGCGGCGGCTGGTCGACGATCATCGACGGGACGGTGGTGGCCTCGGAGTGGGCGCCGCAGCCGTGGTCGGCGGCGACGACACGGCCGTCGTCCGGGGCGTACTCGTTCGCGCAGACGCCGAACCCGAGCCGCAGCGCGCCCGCGAGCGGCCAGTAGAACCCGCAGGTGGAGCACTGGGCCGGGGCCGCGTGCGCGATGGGGCTGTGCGGGCCGGACTCGCCGGAGTGCCAGCGGCGCACCGCGAGATCCCGGCCGAGAGCCGAGAGCACCCGGGCCCTGCCCAGGCCGTACTCGAAGATCATCTGACGGTCGGAGTCGTCGTCGGTGGCGGTGAATCCCGGGGCCAGCCGGTCGTCGTCGGCCTCGGTCGGCAGCAGGTCGCCCACGCCGAGGTCTCCGGGGAGGAGCCGCTGGTTCCACGGCACCCAGCTCGGGGCGAGCAGCGCGCCCGCCCCGGGCAGCAGCACGGTCTCGCTCACCGTCACGACACGAGCCCGCGACGCGCGGGCGACCGTCACGGCCCAGCGCCAGCCCTTGTACGCTCGATCAAGACAATCGAAGAAATGCGTGACGACGCGGTCGCCCTCGCTGTCGAAGCCGAGATGCTCGCCCACCTCCGCGGGCCGGGCGACCTCCTCGGCGGCCCGGCGGGCCAGCTCGACGGCCGCAGCGCATGCCTGGTCCGCTGCGGTGCTTCGGGTTCGGGTGCGACTCACACTCCATTTTCACCCACTCCGCGAGCGGACGGCACCCCGATCAGTGGGTAAGACTGGAATTCCCCAGCTGGGAAGGGAGTCGTTCTTCGTGGCGAATGCCTGGAACCGAGTACGGCGCGCGAGCCACGCCACCGCGGGAGCCACCCGCCGGGCGGGCCGTTCGGCCGCGCACGCCGGTCGGCGGCTCGGCCGGGGCACCCGGAGTCTCGGGCAGGCGACGCGCAGGCTCACCCACGCGCAGGGAGCCGGGCGAACCGGTCTCGGCCGCCTGATCGAGCTCACATCCGCGCACTCCGCGGGCGACGCGTTCGTCACCGTCGCCCTGGCGGGAGCGCTGTTCTTCAAGTTGCCGGTCGGCCAGGCGCGCGGCCAGGTCGCGCTGTACCTCCTGGTCACCATGATCCCGTTCACGGTGGTCGCGCCCTTCGTGGGCCCGGTACTCGACCGTTTCCGCTCCGGCCGCCGTTACGTCATGGCGGGAACGCTCTTCGCGCGGGGACTCCTGTGCTGGGGCATGGCCGCGGCGATCCGGCCGTCGGACGCGCTCACCCTCTTTCCCGCGGCCCTCGCCGTGCTGGTCCTGTCGAAGGCCTACAACGTGTCCCGGGCCGCGATCATGCCGAGTGTGCTGCCCGCCGACATCACGCTGGTCGCGGCGAACGCCCGGGTTGCGCTGTTCGCACTGGTCGCCGCGGGCGCGGCGGCGGGCCTCTCGACCGGGCTGACCGCCTGGATCGGGGCCGACTGGGTTCTGCGCGCCACCACGGCGCTCTTCCTCGTCGCGGGTGTCGCCGCCGTACGGCTGCCGCGCCACGTCGACTCCCCCGATCTCGAAGCCGATCTCGACGCCGACCTCGAACCGGATCTCGAACCGGGTCCCGAGGCCGATCCCGAACTGGGCGTCACCGCCGATCTCGGCGCCGCACCGCACACCGCCCAGGAGACCGGTACGCCCGGCGCCGGCCAGGGCACCGATCTCGGCGCCGATCACAAGGCCGGCCTCGGGACCGGTCAGGGCAGGAAGGCCCGGTCACGGCATCGATGGCGCGAGCTGATCCGGGTCGGCCCGGTGGTCGGCGAGGCCGTGCGCGCGAACGCCGCGATCCGCGTCCAAGCCGGGTTCCTCGTCTTCTTCCTGCTCTTCCTCGTGCAGGACGGCAACATCCCCGGCCTCGCCCCGCACATCACGCTCGGCCTGCTCGCCGTCGCCGCGGGCGGGGGCGGCTTCCTCGGAGCGGCGGTCGCGTCGTGGACGCGGTCACGCTCCCCGCAGATCATCATCCTGGGCACCCTCGCCCTGGCCACCGTCACCACGATGGTCACGGCGGTCTTCTTCACGTTGTGGACGGCCGTCGTCGTGGCGCTGGCCGCGGCCTTCGCCCAGGGACTCGGCAAGCTGGCGCTGGACGCGATCATCCAGCGGGAGATCGCCGAGGAGGTGCGGTCGTCGACGTTCGGCGTCGCCGAGGCGCTGCTCCAGATCGCCTGGGTGTTCGGCGGCCTGGCCGGGCTGGTGATGTCGCTGTCCGCGCACGGCCCGGCCGGGCTCGCGGTGGTCTCCGCCGGGCTCGCCGTCACCTTCGTGTGGCTGCTCGTCCGGCGGCGGACCCGGCTCGCCGCCACGGCGGGGCGCGTCCCCGAGCCCGGTGGTACACCACCGGACGCGCCGGGCGGCGGGGCGCCGACCCCGCAGGGTGCCGCGTGGGCGCCCCACGAGGAGTCCGACATCACACCGGTCGTCCCGCGCGAGCCCCTGCGGCCCCGGCGGGACGACACCAAGCCGCTGACCAACCCGTACTAGAGGCTGATCGGCCGTCTAGCCGTCGATGTCGTCCGCGACGGCGCGCAGCACGCTCGCGACCTTCTTGGCGTGCGCGGCGTCCGGCTGCTTGCCCTTCTGGTAGGACGTCGAGATGTCGTCGAGCAGCTTGATCAGATCCTCGACGATGACGACCATCTCGTCTGGCTTCTTGCGCTTGCCCTTCACCCGAGCGGCCCTGGCGAGGGTGGGCGGCTGCTCCAGAACACGGACCGACAGGGCCTGCTGACCGCGGCGGCCTTCGGCCACTCCGAACTCGACCTTCTGCCCGGGCTTGAGGACGTCCACGCCCTTGGGCAGCGCCGATGAATGCACGAATACCTCACCGCCGTCGTCGCGCGTGAGGAAGCCGAATCCCTTGTCGGCGTCGTACCACTTGACCTTGCCACTCGGCACAGGGGTGACCTCGTTCAGACTGTCGTGAAAGGAATGGATGTAGGTTATGCCCGCGAAGGGCGCCTGTGGACCGCCCTGACGGCCGTGTTTTACGCGGATACGGCGGTCCATGAGTCGAACCACGCGACGAACTGGGTGAGGTCCTCCAGCACCACGTCAGCTCCATGATCGACTAGTTGGTCCGCCGTGAACGAACCGGTGGCCACCGCGACGCTCGTGGCACCACCGGCACGCGCCGCATCAATGTCGGCCACGTGATCTCCAACATATGCTCCGGCACCGAAACTCGCGAGGGCCTCGCCCTTGTCGGCCCCGAAAAGCGAACCGACGACCTCGTCCACCTCGAACCCCAGGGCGTCCACGGTGCGCCGGGCGTCCAGCACGTTCTTGCCGGTGACGACGATGATCCGGCCACCCGCCCGGCGGACCGCGGCGAGCGCCTCGCCGGCGCCGGGCATGAGCCCCGTCATGGGCAGCGCGATCCGCGGATAGAGCTCCCGGTACAGCGCGGCGGCGGCGGGGATCTCCTCCTCCGGCATCCAGTAGGCCAGCTCCTCCTCCAGCGGAGGCCCGAGCCGGGAGACCACCACGTCCACGTCGATGGGGTAGGCCAGCCGCGGCGACATCGCCTCATACACGGCGGCGATGGCCGCGCGCGTGTCGGCCAGGGTCAGGTCAAGGTCGAATCCCACCGAGTTCACCCGATAAAGGATGCCAAAGTGCGCGGTACCGCGCACCGGCATATGGCGCGACCCCCCTGGCCAGGCCGCGGGTCCCGCCCCGGCCACGGCTCCCGGTGGTTTCGCGGGGCCGCGGGCCGCCTTCCAGGCGAATCACCCGCACCCGTACTCCTACGATGAAGAGATGAGTGAGGGGATGGACGGTGATTTCACCGCGTGGCTGCGCGGCCGCGCGGACGAGCAGCTCCGTGCCCTCGTGACGGCACGTCCGGAGCTCATCATGCCCGTCCCGCCCCACGTCGAGGGGTTGGCGGCGCGCGCGGGCACGCCGTCGGCCGTCGGCCGGGCGCTCGACCGGCTGGACCGCTTCTCCCTGTCCGTCGCCGAGACGCTGATCCTCCAGCCCGGTCCGCTCGCGTACGCGGAGCTGCGCTCGATCCTCGCCCGTGCCCTCCCCCACGGAAGCCGCGCGAGCGACAAGCGGTACGCCGCGGAGCTGGACACGGCGCTCCGGGAGGCCGTCGACCGGCTCAGGACGGCATGCCTGATCTTCGGGCCCGATGACGCGCTGCTGCCGGCGCCCGGGGTCAAGGAGGCGCTCGATCCTCCGGCGGGTCTCGGGCCGCCCGCGACGGACGTGTTCCGGCACCACTCCCCCGAGTCCCTCACGATTCTGCTCGCCGACATCACCGGTATCGCCGACATCGCCCCGGCCGCGACAGACGCGACGGACGCGACGGATCCGGCCGTTCCTCCGGGGCGGCGGCTGGCGGCGCTGCTCGCCGACCCCGCCACCCTCGGGCGGCTGATCGGCGAGGTGTCCCCGCAGGCCCGCGCGGCGCTGGACGAGCTGGCCTGGGGCCCGCCGAGCGGCCGGGTGGCCGGCGCCAGGCGTGAGGTCCGTACGGCCACGGCGCGGTCGCCGGTCGAGCAGCTTCTGGCGCGCGGCCTCCTTGGGGCGACCGGCGAGGAGACCGTGGCGCTGCCCCGCGAGGTGGCGCTGTACCTGCGCGCGGGACGCGTCCACCGCGACCTGTCCCCGGGACCGCCCGAGCTCGACGGCGTGGCCCGCGACCAGACGCTGGCCGACCGGACCGCCGCCGGCCAGGCGTTCACCTTCGTCCGCACGGTCGAGGAGCTCTGCGAGCTCTGGAGCCACGATCCTCCGGGCGTCCTGCGCGCCGGCGGCCTCGCCGTACGGGATCTGAAGCGGACGGCGCAGATTCTCGACCTCCCCGAGTGGGCGACCGGGCTCGTCGTGGAGGTGGCGCACGCGGCCGGACTCGTCGCGTCGGGCGGGTCCGTCGACGGGGAGTGGCTGCCGACCGCCGCGTACGACGCCTGGCGGCTCAAGGCCACCGAGGACCGATGGACCCTGCTCGCCTCGGCCTGGGCGGGCATGGACCGCGCCCCCGGCCTGATCGGGGAGCGTGACGATCGCGACCGTCCGATCAATGCCCTGCACCCGGATCTCCGCAGGTCGGCCGCCTCCGAGGTGCGCCTGCGCACGCTGTCCGTACTCGGCGCGGCAGGCCCCGGCATCGCCCCCACGCCCGCGTCGGTGATCGGCCGCCTCGCGTGGGAGCAGCCACGCCGACGGGTCGCGCACCGCGACCGGCTGGCCGAGCTCACGCTGCGCGAGGCCGAGCACCTCGGCGTCACCGGGCTCGGCGTCCTGTCCGGCCATGGCCGCGCGCTGCTGCGCGCCTTCCCTCCGTACGGCCCTCCATCCGGCCCTCCGTACGGCCAGGGGGCCGGCGGCGGAGGCGGTGCCGGGAAGGCCCCGGCGGAGCTGCTGGCACCGCTGCTGCCCGAGCCCGTGGACAAGGTGCTGCTGCAGGCGGACCTGACCGCTGTGGCGCCGGGGCCGCTCACCAGCGATCTCGGCCGCTGGCTGGCGCTGGCGGCGGACGTGGAGTCCAAGGGCGGCGCGACCGTCTACCGGTTCGGCGAGGGGTCGATCAGGCGGGCGCTCGACGCCGGCCAGTCGGCGGACGAACTGCTCACGATGCTGGAGCGACACTCCGCCACCCCGGTGCCGCAGCCGCTGCGCTATCTGGTCACCGACGTGGCCCGCAGGCACGGCCGCATCAGGGTCGGTACGGCCTCGGCCTACATCCGCTGCGACGACCCCGCGGTCCTGGACGAGGTGGTGGCCGACCGGCGGGCGTCCGTACTGCGCCTGCGGCGGCTCGCGCCCACCGTCCTCGCCTCCAAGACGTCCCGTGCGACGCTGGTCGACGCGCTGCGCGCGATGGGCTACTCCCCCGTGGCGGAGTCCCTGGAAGGGGACGTGCTGGTGTCACGGGCGGACACCCGGCGGACCGAGGGCCAGCCGCTCGCGCGCGGCGGGACCGCGACCGGGCCCGACCCCGACATGGTCGCCGCGGCCGTACGCGCGATCAGGGCCGGGGACGACGCCCACCTCGCGCGGCGCGGGCCGTCGGACGCACCCCGCGGGCAGGTCCCGCGCTCTCCCTCGACCGCGACGATCAGCGCGCTCCAGGAGGCGATCCGCCAGGGGGCGCGGGTGTGGATCGGCTATCTCGACTCGCAAGGTCATGCCACCAGTCGCATCCTGGAGCCGGCCCGGATGGAGGGCGGCTATCTGACCGCCTACGACGAGACCCGTGCGGCCGTCCACCGGTTCGCGCTGCACCGGATCACCGGCATCGCCGACGTCAACTAGTCGGGCCCGGCTCCGAACGTCGACCGGGCATCAGCGCCCAGATGGCGGCTCCTGTCACCCGGATTCCCCATCACGGTGGCGTGACGGGCCATCGGTACGCGCCTCTAACCCGCACCGGTCGTTTAATCCGTTGCCTTTCGGCGCCCGATTTGGCGATGATCCGGCTGACCGGTAGGGGCTGGATTGGCGACTGGTCCCTCAGGTCGCCGCGCTCCCCGTTTCGATGCGGTCCTCAGCACCGGAGCGGGGAGCGCCATACCGTGATATTTCTGGAACCCGACAATCTGGACCCCGAGCGACGAAGGATCGACCTACGGTGACGACCCCAGAACAGCCGGGCCAGAACCCCCAGGAGTGGCAGAGCCCCCACAACCCGTACGGAACGGATCCTCAAACCGGGCAGCCCCATGGCGGGCAGCAGTTCGGTCAACAGGGATACGGCCAGCAACACGGGCAGGCGTACGGGCAGCCCTATGACCAGCCGGGATACGGCCAGCCGGGTTATGCCCAACAGGGGTACGGCCAGCCGGGTTATGGCCAACAGGGGTACGGCCAGCCGGGTTACGGCTCGCCCTACGGCCAGCCGGGATACGGCCAGCCACCCTACGGCTACCCTCCCCAGCCCGCGGGCCCGCGCACCCACGCGATCGTCGCCCTGGTCATCAGCCTCGTGCTCGCGTTGAGCTGCTACATCACGCTCGGCGGTATCGCGGGCGCCATCCTGTCCGGCATCGCGCTCAGCAAGGTCGACACCGAACCGGACACGGCCAGGCGCCTGCTGAAGTGGACGTGGATCTCCATCGGCATCAACGTCGTGCTGTTCATCCTCGGCATGATCGCCCTCGTCTGGGCCGGAGTGAACGGCTATCTCGACACTCCCACCCCCGATTGACCAAACCCGGGAGTGATTCGGCTCGATCCCTTGTTTGATAGGCGGTAGCCGTACAAGGGAGCAGGCATTGAATGACGGACCGCTGATCGTTCAGTCGGACAAGACGCTGCTGCTCGAGGTCGATCACGAGCGGGCGGACGCGTGCCGCAAGGCGATCGCGCCGTTCGCCGAGCTGGAGCGGGCCCCCGAGCACGTCCACACCTACCGGGTGACCCCGCTCGCGCTGTGGAACGCGCGCGCCGCCGGGCACGACGCCGAGCAGGTCGTGGACACGCTGATCGGCTTCAGCCGCTACCCGGTCCCGAACGCGCTGCTCGTGGACATGGTCGAGACGATGGCCCGCTACGGACGGCTCCGGCTGGAGAAGCACCCCAGCCACGGCCTGGTGCTGACCAGCACCGACCGGGCGGTGCTCGAGGAGGTGCTGCGCTCCAAGAAGGTCCAGCCCCTGGTCAGCGAGCGCATCGACGGCGAGACGGTCGCCGTCCATCCCTCGGAACGCGGCAACATCAAGCAGGTGCTGCTCAAGCTGGGCTGGCCGGCCGACGACCTCGCCGGTTACGTCGACGGAGAGCATCACACGATCACGCTCGCCGAGGACGGCTGGACGCTCCGGCCGTACCAGCAGGAGGCCGCGGACGCCTTCTGGCACGGCGGCTCCGGCGTCGTCGTGCTCCCTTGCGGCGCGGGCAAGACGATCGTCGGCGCGGCGGCGATGGCCCACGCGCAGGCGACCACGCTCATCCTGGTCACCAACACGGTCTCCGCGCACCAGTGGAAGCAGGAGCTGATCAAGCGGACGTCGCTGACCGCCGACGAGATCGGCGAGTACACCGGCACCAAGAAGGAGATCCGGCCGGTCACCATCGCGACGTACCAGGTGATGACGACGAAGCGTCAGGGCGTGTATCGCCACCTGGAGCTGTTCGACGCCCGCGACTGGGGCCTGGTCGTCTACGACGAGGTGCACCTGCTGCCCGCGCCGATCTTCCGCATGACGGCCGACCTCCAGGCCCGCCGCCGGATCGGGCTGACCGCCACGCTGGTCCGTGAGGACGGCCGTGAGGGTGACGTGTTCTCGCTGATCGGCCCCAAGCGGTACGACGCGCCCTGGAAGGAGATGGAGAACCAGGGCTGGATCGCCCCGGCGGACTGCGTCGAGGTCCGGGTGACCCTGAGTGACCAGGAGCGGCTCGCCTACGCGATGTCGGAGGCCGAGGAGCGTTACCGGTTCTGCGCCACGACCCCGTCGAAGAACCGGATCGCCGAGGCCCTCGTACGACGGCATGTGGGCGAGCAGGTCCTCGTCATCGGGCAGTACATCGACCAGCTCGACGAGCTGAGCGAGCACCTGAACGCCCCGGTGATCAAGGGCGAGACGCGGGTCCGCGAGCGCGAGCGCCTGTTCCAGGCGTTCCGCGACAAGGAGATCCAGGTGCTCGTGGTGTCGAAGGTGGCCAACTTCTCGATCGACCTGCCCGAGGCGTCCGTCGCGATCCAGGTGTCCGGCACGTTCGGGTCGCGTCAGGAGGAGGCGCAGCGTCTCGGCCGCGTGCTCCGGCCGAAGGCCGACGGCGGCGGCGCCCGGTTCTACTCCGTGGTCAGCCGCGACACCGTCGACCAGGACTTCGCCGCCCACAGGCAGCGGTTCCTCGCTGAACAGGGGTACTCGTACCACATCATCGACGCCGATGAGGTGTTGGCCGAGGGGGAGGAGGACCCGGCGAGGTGAGCCTTGCCGGGGAATTCCTCCACGGGGGACGGCCATCGCCGCCCCTGCGTCCATGACCCGGATACGCGTCCGGATCCATGTACGGAAAGTCGCGATCTACGTCCAGGAAATACCGTCGGCCCGAGACAACCGCATCACCCCCTCGCACGCCGGCCGGGTGCCCATCACAACCGGTCGCGGCATACCCCATCATTAAGGCAAATCACGTAATTTGCGCGGATTTTTCGGCATTGGCGCCATGCCGATTTGTTCGATTTCGCACCGTGTTGGGATGATTACGGGGAGATCATGTCAGCCGCGTGATCCGTGCCCGCGACACGGCGCCCCACGAGCGGAAAAACCGGTTGGGGACCACATTCCGGCACGGGTAGACTGCTGCGTTTCGCTACCCGCCGTGACCGAACGGCGTACCGCCACCGACCGACCCGCGAGGAGTCTTTCGCATGCCCGGACACCAGCTCGCCCCCGACATACCCGCGCCGGATGAGGTGCTCGCCTCGGAGCGCGCCCATCTGGCCACCTCTCGCGCGGCGCTCAAGGACATGCGGGAGCACGCGGCGTCCCTCTCCGCCGACGCGGCCGGCGACTGGGTCTCGCAGCAGGTGTTGCAGGGGCTGCTCGACCAGCGGGTCGCCGCCCTCGCCGACCACCCCGACACCCCGCTCTTCTTCGGCCGGCTCAACAGGTCGGCGATCGACGACCTCCCGGACACGATCTACGTCGGCCGCCGGCACGTCCACGACGACAACAGCCGCGCCCTCGTGATCGACTGGCGGGCGCCGGTCTCCCGCGCGTTCTACCAGGCCAGCCCGGCCGACCCGATGGGCGTGGCGCTGCGCCGGCGCTTCGGCTACCAGGGCGGCTCCCTCACCGCGTACGAGGACGAGCCCCTCGACGGCCGGGAGCTCGGGCAGAGCAAGCTGCTCACCGAGGAGATCGAACGCCCGCGCACCGGCCCCATGCGCGACATCGTCGCGACCATCCAGCCCGACCAGGACGAGATCGTCCGATCCGATCTCGGCGTGACCGTCTGCGTCCAGGGCGCCCCGGGCACCGGGAAGACCGCCGTCGGCCTCCATCGCGCGGCCTATCTGCTGTTCACCCACCGGGAACGGCTCTCCAGGTCAGGCGTCATGATCGTCGGACCGAACCGCGCGTTCCTCTCCTACATCTCCTCCGTGCTGCCCGCCCTGGGCGAGGTGAAGGTCGACCAGACGACCGTGACGGGCATCCTCGGCGACCACGCCCATCCCGAGGACCCGGCCGTCGCCGCGGTGAAGGGCGACGCGCGGATGGCCGCGGTGCTGAAGCGCGCCCTCTGGCTGCACGTCGCCAAACCCGAGGAGGGCGTGCTCTTCACCAAGGGCGTCAACCGCTACCGGGTCGCCGACTACGAGGTCCGCGAGATCGTCGCCTCGCTGCGCGGCACCACCCGCTACGGCCCGGGGCGTACGGCCCTCGCCCAGCGGCTGGCCAACGCCGTGCTCATCCAGATGGAGCGCCGCGGAGAGTCGCCCGACGACCGGGTCCAGGACGCCGTGGCCAGGTCACGGCCGGTCAAGCAGGTCCTGGACGCGGTGTGGCCGAAGCTCACGCCCGAGCAGGTCCTGTTCCGGCTGTTGTCCGACGCCGAGTTCCTCGCCCACGCCGCCAAGACCGACCTGTCGCCCGACGAGCAGGAAACGCTGATCTGGCGTAAGCCGTACCGGTCGTACAAGTCGGCACGATGGACGGCGGCGGACGGAGCGCTCCTCGACGAGTTGGGCGACCTCATCGAGCGCACGGCCTCTCACGGGCATGTCGTGGTCGACGAGGCCCAGGACCTGTCCGCGATGCAGCTCCGCGCCCTCGGACGGCGCTGCCGCAACGGCTCCGCGACCATCCTCGGCGACCTCGCCCAGGGCACGACTCCGTGGTCCGCCCAGTCGTGGAAGGCCGTGCTCGATCACCTGGGACAGCCGTCGGGCGAGGTCACGGAGCTCACGCTGGGGTTCCGCGTGCCGCGCGAGGTCCTCGACTACGCCGCTCGGCTGCTCCCCTCGGTGGCCCCCGAACTCGCCGCGCCGCGCTCACTCCGTCCCGGCGCCGGCTCCCTGTCCGTACGGCCGACGGCCGATGTGGTCACGGAGATCGTCCAGGCCGTACGGCCGGCGCTCGCGCAACCCGGATCCATCGGCGTGATCGTGGCGGACTCCGGCGTCCTCGACGTTTCGGCGGCCCTGACGGTCGACGGCGTCGAGCACGGGGTCCTGGGCCCCGACTCGACCGGCGACCATCGCCTGCTCGTCATTCCGGCGACCCTCGCGAAGGGCCTGGAGTACGACCACGTCATCGTCGCCGAACCCGCCGACATCGTCGCGGCGGAGGAGCGCGGCCTCGCCCGGCTCTATGTGGTCCTGACCCGTGCCGTCACGTCACTGACCGTCGTCCACCAGAAGGACCTCCCGGCCGAACTGGCCGAATAGCCGTCATACGGATGCCCGAAAGGCCCCCTGGACCCACGTTCGGGGGGCTGACTTTATGTAGTCACATGGATGCGCACAGAGGTTACACGAGCTCGGCGATTTCCCCCAGAAAAGAGCTTGCCCCGGGGCGATTGCTGAGCAGAGGCACATCCCGGGGCTTCCGGAACCGATAGTAGCACTACGAACACACTCCGAGAACAGTAACGATGATCGAGGTACAGAACGCGCTCTCACTGGAACGCTTCGCCCCCTATCTGAGGGTCTGCGACGGCGACCTCCTCGCCGCCGCGCGGCTCTACGCGTGGAACATCGAGATCTCCGCGGCCTTCCACGGCCCGCTTCACTGTCTTGAGGTGGTGCTCCGCAATGCTCTGCACAGGCATTTGGTGCGGCTGTTCGACCGCGCCGACTGGTGGACGGCTCCCAGACTGTGTCTTGACCAGGTCGCCCCGCAAAAGATCGCGACGGCCAGGATGGAGGTAGCTCGAGCGCGAACCATACCCACGACTGGCCACATCGTCGCCTCCCTGATGTTCGGTTTCTGGGTGAACCTCCTGGCCAGCGGAAACGACTACGAAACGCGGCTGTGGAGACCCGCGTTGCACCAGGCCTTCCCTGGCTACGAGGGACGGCGCGGTCCCCTTCACCGGGACCTCTATCACGTCCGACTGCTGCGCAATCGAATCGCGCATTACGAACCGATCCACAAGCGACACCTGGCTGCCGACCACTCGACCATAGTGCGCGTTCTGAGTTACCTCTCCCCCGAGACCGCCGCATGGGTCGAACTGAACGACAGGGTGCCGGAGGTGCTGGCGCGGCGGCGAGATGTGTGTGCGGCGGTCGTTCCGTGCCGGCTCTGAACCGGACGTGAGAGTTCGGCAGATCGGCGCACGTCGCCAGGCGTCCTGACAGCCTGGATGACATAGGCGGCTTGCCGCGAATAAGGACACGGGCCACTATGTGGTCGTGTGAATGACTTTCCCCCGGGTTATCCCCCAGCCTCGGGTTCCCCCTATCCCCCGCCGCCCGATTCGGGTTCCTCTCAGCCACCAGGCACGCAGGGCTCCGGATACGGGCCGAATCCATACGGCCCACCGTCCGCCTACCCCGATGGCTCGTATGGCTCGTATGGCTCGTATGGCCCGGGCGCCTATCCACCCCAGCCCCACCCGCCCTACGGGGCCTACCCGGCGAGGACCAACGGCTTCGCCGTGGCGGCGCTCGTCTTCGGGATCATCGGCGGCCTGCTGTTCTCCGTCATTTTCGGGATCGCCGCGCTGGTCCAGATCAGAAAGCGGGGCGAGAAGGGCCGGGGCCTCGCCATAGCGGGGCTCACCATCTCCGGCCTGTGGGCGCTGTTGATCGTGACCGGCGTCGTCATCGCCGCCATGACGTCGGCGGAGCGGGACAGCTCCGGCGCGATCACGGAGAGCGGCTCCCTGAGCGTCGCCGACCTACGGACGGGCGACTGTCTCGACGGTGTCGCCGACGGCGAGGTGTCGTACACCATCAGTGCCAAGTCGTGCTCGGAGCCGCACGACGCCGAAGTGATCACCCAGTTCGACCTGCCCACCGGTGCGTGGCCCGGCAGGGACGCTGTGAGTGACAAGGCCACGTCCGGGTGCGAGAAGCGGCTTGCGCGCCTGCTCTCCGACAGCCCGATGGTCGACCGGCTCTCCGGTTTCATCCTCTACCCGCCCGACGCCGCGTCGTGGGGGAAAGACCGGTCTGTCACGTGCCTGGCGGTCGACACGAACGGCGGCAAGCTGGCCGAAAAGGTCAAGCGGTAGCGCCGACGCCATGGATCATTCCGACAGAGAAGGGCGGCTCCCCCGCGAGGGGAACCGCCCTTCTCTGTTGACGAGCAGACTCAGAAGTCCATGTCGCCGCCGCCGGGCATGGCGGGAGCGGACGGGGTCTTCTCGGGCTTCTCGGCGATGACGGCCTCGGTGGTGAGGAACAGGGCCGCGATGGAGGCGGCGTTCTGCAGCGCGGAGCGCGTCACCTTGGCCGGGTCGATGATGCCCGACTCGAACATGTTGACGTACTCGCCGGAGGCGGCGTTGAGGCCCTCACCCGGGGTGAGGTTGCGCACCTTCTCCACCACGACGCCGCCCTCAAGACCGGCGTTGACGGCGATCTGCTTCAGCGGCTCCTCGAGAGCCTTGCGCACGATCGCGGCACCGGTGGCCTCGTCGCCGCCCAGCTCGAGCTTGTCGAACGCCTTGGCGCCGGCCTGCAGCAGGGCCACGCCACCGCCGGGGACGATGCCCTCCTCGACGGCCGCCTTCGCGTTGCGAACGGCGTCCTCGATGCGGTGCTTGCGCTCCTTGAGCTCGACCTCGGTCGCCGCGCCGGCCTTGATGACGGCGACGCCGCCGGCCAGCTTGGCGAGGCGCTCCTGGAGCTTCTCGCGGTCGTAGTCGGAGTCGGTGTTCTCGATCTCGGCGCGGATCTGGTTCACCCGGCCGGCGATCTGCTCGGCGTCACCGGCACCGTCGACGATGGTGGTCTCGTCCTTGGTGATGACGACCTTGCGGGCCTTGCCCAGCAGGTCGAGGGTCGCGGACTCGAGCTTGAGGCCGACCTCCTCGCTGATGACCTGACCACCGGTGAGGGTGGCGATGTCGCCCAGCATGGCCTTGCGGCGGTCGCCGAAGCCCGGGGCCTTGACGGCGACGGACTTGAACAGGCCGCGGATCTTGTTGACGACCAGGGTGGCCAGGGCCTCGCCCTCGACGTCCTCGGCGATGATGACCAGCGGCTTGCCCGCCTGCACGACCTTGTCGAGCAGCGGGAGCAGGTCCTTGTTGGCCGAGATCTTCGAGTTGACGATGAGGATGTAGGGGTCCTCGAAGACCGCCTCCATACGCTCCGGGTCGGTGACGAAGTAGCCCGAGATGTAGCCCTTGTCGAAGCGCATACCCTCGGTGAGCTCGAGCTCGAGGCCGAAGGCGTTGCTCTCCTCGACGGTGATGACGCCTTCCTTGCCGACCTTGTCCATGGCCTCGGCGATCATCTCGCCGATCTGGGCGTCGCCGGCGGAGATGGTGGCCGTGGAGGCGATCTGCTCCTTGGTCTCCACGTCCTTGGCCAGCTTGGAGAGCTCCTCGCTGACGCGCTCGACGGCGGCCTCGATGCCCTTCTTCAGGGACATCGGGTTGGCGCCGGCGGCGACGTTGCGCAGGCCCTCGCGTACCAGAGCCTGGGCGAGCACGGTGGCGGTGGTGGTGCCGTCACCCGCGACGTCGTCGGTCTTCTTGGCGACTTCCTTGACGAGCTCGGCCCCGATCTTCTCCCACGGGTCCTCGAGCTCGATCTCCTTGGCGATGGAGACACCGTCGTTGGTGATCGTGGGGGCGCCCCACTTCTTCTCCAGCACGACGTTGCGGCCCTTGGGGCCGAGAGTCACCTTCACGGCGTCAGCGAGCTGGTTCATACCGCGCTCGAGACCGCGCCGGGCGTCCTCGTCAAACGCGATCATTTTGGCTGCCATAAGGCTAGACCTCCCAGTTGCAGGGTGGCTTGCGAGGACCGAGCCGACGCCCGCGACGGCGTCTGGGCCCGCATTCCCTTCGCCGGCCCCATCGCCTCGATCCTGGTGTTTCTGTCACTCTCGACATCAGAGTGCCAACGAACTGTTTAGCACTCTACCCAGGCGAGTGCAAGCCGCAACGGGTCTGAGCTGGAAGCATCACTCTTTTCGCACGTCCAGCATCATGGATCTACCCGTGCCGTACCCTGACGGACACGGCGGATGCGTGCCGGAACGCGAAGGCCCGGCTCGCCCCACGCGAACCGGGCCCCAGGCCGACGCTCCACGAAGCGCCGTCAGATGCCGTTCCAGGATCAAACGACGGTCCGTACGCCTTCCGCCTGCGGGCCCTTCTGACCCTGCGTGATGTCGAACTCCACCCGTTGCCCCTGCTCAAGGGCCTTGTAACCGTCCATCATGATTGCCGAGTAATGGACGAACACGTCCTTACCACCGTCTACCGCGATGAAGCCGTAGCCCTTGTCCGCGTTGAACCACTTGACGGTGCCCTGCGCCACTTCCGACTCCTCTTGCTGGGCTGGAGATCACGCCCATTCCCGCGCGATCCGTAACAGCTGATCTCAATGCAGACGCCCGAGACCAGTGCTGACCGCCGATACCGAAGAGGCCCCCGGTTACGTCGATCGTCCTCGACCATACCCGTGTCAAGCCGTAGGGCAACAGAGTCAATCCCCAAACTACTTCTTGGCGTTCGCCCAAAGCAGGATCAGGAGAATATTCGGTTAACGATTAGTTAGTTGAGAATTGCACCACATGCCCCGATGTCCAGATAAACGGCCATTAGCCAGAACCCCACGTCAACATGCGAACACCCACGTAGCCGGCCTGGGTACGTGGGTGTCGTGGGCTCGCGAGGGGTCAGCCGCCGGCCACCGCCGGGATCACCGAGATCTGGACACCCTCGGGAGTGGGGGTGTCCAGACCCTCCACGAAACGGACATCCTCTTCCCCGACATAGACGTTGACAAAACGCCGAATCTTGCCCGTTTCATCGAGGATCCGCGCGCCGATGCCGGGATAGTCGGCGTCCAGCTTCTGCAGGACCTCGCGCAACGTTCCGCCTTCACCGGACACCTCGGCGGCTCCCCCCGTGTATGTACGAAGAATCGTCGGAATCCGTACAGAAACGCTCATTTTTCGCTCGCTTTCGTTGCTTCGTTGGTAAACGCGGTCAGTTGGCGAAAGCCGTACGGAATGCCGCGAGAGAGGGGCGGATGACGGCCGCGGGCCGGGCCTCGGCCGCGACGGCGTCCAGGGTCTTCAGGCCGTCTCCGGTGTTGAGCACGACCGTCTCGGCCTCCGGGTCGAGCGCGCCGCTCTCGGTGAGCTTGCGCAGCACGCCGACGGTCACCCCGCCCGCCGTCTCGGCGAAGATGCCCTCGGTCCGGGCGAGCAGCCGGATCGCGTCGACCACCTCGCGGTCGTTCACGTCCTCCACCGCGCCGCCGGTGCGCCGCGCGATGTCCAGCACGTACGGCCCGTCGGCCGGGTTCCCGATCGCCAGCGACTTGGCGATCGTGTCCGGCTTGACCGGCTGGACCACGTCATGACCCGCCTTGTACGCACTGGAGACCGGCGAGCAGCCCTCGGCCTGCGCACCGAAGATCTTGTACGGCTTGTCCTCGACCAGACCCAGCTTGATCAGCTCGCGGAAACCCTTGTCGATCTTGGTGAGCTGGGAGCCGGAGGCCACCGGGATGACGATCTGGTCGGGGATCCGCCAGCCGAGCTGCTCGGCGATCTCATAGGCCAGCGTCTTGGAGCCCTCGGCGTAGTACGGGCGGAGGTTGACGTTGACGAAGCCCCACTTCTCGCCCAGCTCGTCACCGATGAGCTCGGAGCAGAACCGGTTGACCTCGTCGTAGGTGCCGTCGATCGCGACCAGGCGGCCGCCGTACACCGAGGCCATGGTGATCTTGGCCTCTTCGAGGTTGGAAGGGATGAACACGCACGAGTCGAGCCCCGCGCGGGCGGCGGCCGCGCCGACCGCTCCGGCGAGGTTGCCCGTGGAGGAGCAGGACAGCGTGTGGAAGCCGAAGTTCCGCGCGGCCTCCAGAGCGATCGCCACCACGCGGTCCTTGAAGGAGTGGGTGGGGTTGCCCGAGTCGTCCTTGATGTACAGCGAGCGGAGGCCCAGCTCTCCGGCCAGGTTGTCGGCCTTGACCAGCTTGGTCCAGCCGGGCTGGAGGTTGGGCCGGGTCTCGACGTTCCCGGGCACGGGGAGGAGCTTGCTGTACCGCCAGATGTTGGTCGGACCGGCCGCGATCTCCTCGCGGGTCACCGGACCGAAGTCGTACGCCACCTCGAGTGGCCCGAAACACTCGATACACGCGAAGATCGGGCCGAGGTCATAGCGGGTGCCGCACTCACGGCAGGACAGAGCCGAGGCGGGGCCGAAGTCGAGAGCGGAGTTTGCAGTGCTTGCGAGCGCCATGAAGCGAGGCCTTTCCCTCATCTTCGCTCGTGGCCACCCTGGTCACGAGCCGGAATTGGCACCTGTCCCGGCCGGCCTCGTGGTCACGAGTACGGGCACCGGGAGGGTTGCCGGGGCTTCGCAGGGCCGGTCCCTCCACCCCTCTGGATGAGCAATATTCAGTTGTTCCCTGACGGGCATGCCGCAGGGCGTATCCCAAAGATCATCGGCGGGACACTCCCTAGCACTGTACCTTGTCGTCCCAGGTGTCCGATCCGACGTCTCATTATTCGAGATGAAATCGCATTGCCAGGTAAGACGATCAGCCGTATGCCTCGCCCAGGGCCGTCTGCACGTACTTGCGCGCCTGATGGATGCGCGACTTGGCGGTGCCGAGCGGGATGCCCAGCTGATCGGCCACCTCGGTGTAATCCAGCTGGCAGATGTCGCGCAGCACCAGCGCCTGGGCGAGGTCGGGCTTCTCCGCCTCCAACGCCTCCATCGCGTCCAGCAGGTCGAGCCGCGATCCGGCGATGACGCTGACCCGGCGCGGGTCGGGACGCTGCTCGGGCAGCTCCTCCGCCTGCTCGGACGCCCGGCGCTTCAGCGACCGGTAGGTGGTGCGGGCGCAGTTGGCGGTCACGATGTGCAGCCAGGTGCTGAACTTGGCCCGCCCCTCGAACCTGCCGATGTTGCGCGCGACCGCGAGGAGGGTGTCCTGGGCCGCCTCCTCGGCGTCCTGCCGGTAGGGCAGCAGCCGTTCACAGTGCCGCAGCACGTGCGGCTCGATCATGCGCAACAGCTCGCCGAGAGAGCGATGATCGCCCTGGGCGGCCGATCGGGCCAGTTCCTCGGTCGTCTCGTCCAGTGCCATCTCTGATCTCATCCCGCCTCGCCGGGGCACCCGCGGTTCCCTGACATCCTATTGGCGACGGTCAGGATTTATTACTCTTCCGGAATGCGCGCCCTCACAGTAACGGGAGCCGGATCATGAGCAGCAACGTGCTGATCGCCTCCAATCGGGGGCCGGTCTCGTTCACCCTGTCCGACGACGGCGCGCTCACCATGCGGCGCGGCGGCGGCGGCCTCGTCTCCGGGCTGTCCGAGGCGTTCAAGGACTCCGACATGCTCTGGGTCTGCGCGGCCCTCTCCGACGGCGACCGCAGTGCCGCACGGCTCGCGCCGGGCGGCCGGCTGGACCAGGCGGGCTACGACACGGGACGGCTGCGGATGCTCGACATCCCTCCGGCGACCTTCCATCGGGCCTACAACGCGGTCGCCAACTCGACCCTGTGGTTCGTCAACCATCTGCTCTACAACACCCCGACCATGCCGCACTTCGACACGCGCTTCCGCCGCGAGTGGGCGTCCTACCAGGAGTACAACGGGGCGTTCGCGCTCGCGCTCGCCGAGGAGGCCGCGCACGGCGCCAAGGTGATGATCCAGGACTACCACCTCACCCTGGCTCCGGCCATGCTGCGGGTCGAGCGGCCCGACGTGCGGATCGCGCACTTCTCGCACACGCCCTGGGCCCCGCCCGAGTACTTCTCGCTCCTGCCCGACGACGTCGCCGCCGAGGTGCTGTCGGGCATCCTCGGCGCGGACCACGCCGGGTTCCTCACGTCCCGCTGGGCCGCCGCGTTCATGGACTGCTGCGCCGCCATCCTGGGGGCGCGGGTCGACCGGGCCGGCCGTACGGTCACCTACGAGGGCAGGACCACCCGCGTCGGCGTACACGGGCTCGGAGTGGACGGGGACGCCCTCCGCGCCAGGGCCGCCGAGCCGGACGTCGAGGCGCGCATGACCGCGCTCAAGGAGCAGGTCGGCGACCGGCGGCTGATCGTCCGCATCGACCGGACCGAGCTGTCCAAGAACATCGTCCGCGGCCTGATGGCCTACCGGGAGTTCCTGGCCGACCACCCCGAGTGGCACGGCAGGGTGGTCCACCTCGCCTTCGCCTACCCGTCGCGGCACGACCTGCCCGAATACCGTGAGTACACGGCGGCGGTGCAGCGGTGCGCCAAGGAGATCGAGGACGCCTACGCCACCGAGGAGTGGGACCCGCTCATCCTCAACGTGCACGACGACTATCCCCGCTCCCTCGCGGCGTACCGGCTGGCCGACGTGCTGCTGGTCAACCCGATACGCGACGGCATGAACCTCGTCGCCAAGGAGGGGCCGATCCTCTCGCCCCGGTGCGCGCTCGTGCTCTCCCGCGAGGCGGGCGCCGCCACGGAACTCGGAGCGGACTCCCTGCTGGTCAACCCCTTCGACGTCTCGGGTACGGCGGCCGCCCTGCACGAGGCGCTGATCATGCCGGAGGACGAGCGGGCGGAGCGGTGCGCGCGGTTGCGCGCCGCGGCCACCGCGCTCCCTCCGCGGCGGTGGCTCGCGGAGCAGCTCGCCGCACTGTCCTGACCATGCCGCGGCGTCCCGCCGCGGCCCGATGGACCGGCGGGGACCATCGCGTTCGCACGCCTGTCTGACCTCAGGGTGATCTCTCCTGAATGAGGTCCGGTGATAGCGTCTGCGCTAGTTTGCGCTTCAGCACGGGGGACGAGCTTGACCACGACCGTCGCGGCCGCCAGGCTCACCAGGGACCGGCCGACCTGGCTGATCTACCTCCAGCTCGCGACCTTCGCGACGTACCTCTACGCGCTCTCCGCCGCGCTTCCCACCCTGCGCGCCGAACTCGGCGTCTCCCAGGCCGTCGCTGGCCTGCACGGCACCGCGATGGCGGTCGGAGCGATCGTCACCGGCCTCGCCCTGCCCGCACTGACCAGGCGCTTCGGCCGCCGCACCATCACCTGGGCCGGGCTTGTCGGCATGAACGCGGGCATGCTCACCGTCGCGCTCGGCCACGCGCTTCCGTTCACGCTGAGCGGCTACCTCCTCGCCAGCGGATCGGCCTCCATGGCCCTCTACGTGTCGATGGCCGTCCTGAGCGACCACCACGGCCTCGCCGGGCCCGCCGCGATCAGCGAGTCCAACGCCGTCGGGGTGAGCGCGGGCATCGCGGCCTCATACGTCTTCAGCCTCGCCGCCGGGTCGGCACTCGGCTGGCGGTCCGCGCTCTACATCCCGATCGTCGCCACCGCCGTCCTCGCGCTCACGATGGGCAGGGTCTGGGTGCCCGACCCGCAGCAGGCCGCGGTCGCCGTCTCCGGCCCCGCCAAGGCGCCGTACGGGTGGCGCTTCCATGTGGCCGGGGCGGTGCTGCTGTGCTGCGTGGCACTGGAGTTCACGTTCAATCTGTGGGCGGCCGAGCTGTTGGCCCAGCGGACCGGGCTCACGGCGGCCGCCGCGGCGACCGGGCTGTCCGCGATGCTCATGGGGATGGCCGTCGGCCGGTTCGGCGGCGCCAGGCTGGCTCTGCGCCTCCCTTCGTCGACGGTGCTTCTCGGCGCGCTGGCCGTGACCCTGGCCGGGTGGGCGATCTTCTGGACCGGCACCTCGGTGCCGCTCGGCTACGTCGGCCTCGCGCTCAGCGGGCTCGGCATCTCCGTCCACTTCCCGCTCGCGCTGGCCAGGATCATCGACGCCTCCGGCGGCAGGCCGGACCGGGCGTCCGGCGCCGCCTCCATCTGGGCGGGCGTGGGGTCCGGCGCCGGGCCGTTCGTCCTCGGCGCCCTGGGCGACGGGTTCGGCACCCACGCCGCGTTCCTGCTCGTGCCCGCGCTGATCGGGCTCGCCGTCGGCGGGATCATCAGCTCCAGGTCGCGTACTTGAGGACCGTCGAGAGGCCCTGCGTGTTCCACTGGTCCACGAAAAGGATCTTCGACTTCGGCAGGTACCACTCACGCTGGGTGAAGTGGCCCTTCACCTTGCCGCTGTTCATGCTGACGCAGTTGGCCGACCAGGCGCGGTAGTACGCCTTGTGCCCGGGGCCGATCTGGTGCAGCCCCTTGGCCGCGAGCGTCATCTGGCCGGTCGAGAGTTTCGCGTCGTACACGCAGGGGCCGACGTCGGTGGCCGGGTAGAACGGGCCTTCCGGCGTGTACGCCTGGAACACCTCGTGCCCTATCTCGATCGCGCTCGGGCCCAGCACCCAGAAGCTGCGGCAACCGGAGTCACGGAACCCGAAGATCTCGTCGTGGACGGTCGGGCACGAACCCGTCACCACGCGGGTCCAGTCCTTGCTGATCTTGTAGACCTTCCAGGACTTGGGAACGGTCAGGTTCAGTCCGGCACGCAGCCGGAGGATCTTGGTGTCGGAAGCGGAGGTGGAAGCGGAAGCGGCGGCCGGGGTCGCCAGGACGGCGAGGCCGGCCACGGCAGCCATGATCGTCTTCTTCATCATGGCGGAATCGTATGGTCGTGAAGTTGCAAACGACTTGCGGGAGACCGCACGCGCCCTTCCGTGCGCATGCCGTGGCCCGGCCGGGCCCTTCGGGAATCGCCTGTGGCCGGCTGTAGCGGGTTCAGGCGCCGGCCGGGGAGATCGCCGCGGCCAGCGAGCGCAGGAGCCGTACGACGCCCTCGGGGCCGTCCACGACGGCGTCGGCGTGCTCGACCAGCCGGGTGACCTCCGCGGAGCCGCTGCACACGCGCACTCCCGGCAGGCCGGAGGTCGCCACCGCGTCGAAGGCCGCGATGTCGCCGAGATCGTCGCCGAAGAACATGACGGACCTGGCCGACCGTTCGGCGAGGAACGCGCGCAGGGCCTGCCCCTTGTCCATGCCGGGCGGCCGCAGCTCCAGGACCAGCCGTCCCGGCTCGACGATGAGGCCGGACGCGGCGGCCAGCTTCGCCACCGGCTCTCCGAGCGCCAGCAGCGCGCCCTCGGGATCGGAAGCCCTGCGGGTGTGCACGGCCACCGCCCGGCCCTTGTCCTCGATCAGGACGCCGTCGAAGGCCCGCGTGATCGAGGGCAGCTCGGCGCGTACGCGGCCGAGGCCGGGCGGCGGAGGCGGCGCGGTGACGTCCCCGCCCTCCCACCGCTCCAGGCCGTAGTGGCCGAGGACGACCAGACCGGGTACGTCGGCGAGGGCCGGGCCGCCGGGCGCCTCGCCCAGGGCGAGCGCCTGGAGGGGCGGACGGCCGGTCACGATGACCACCGCGCGCACCAGTTCGCCGAGCCGCAGGAGCGCGGCGGGCGCCTCGGGGTGGATCCTGGCGGACGCCGGGTCGGGCACGATGGGCGACAGCGTGCCGTCGAAGTCGAGGCCGATCACGGCCCCGGAGGGGTCGTCGAGCACCGCCGCAAGCCCGGCGCGTCCCGTCTCGGTCCTGATCAGCGCCTCGACGGGCGCCGTCTCGTCTCCCATAGCGGGCTACATACCCCCAAAACAGTCAAGGGCGCGGGCCGAAACGGCGCGCGGCCCGATCACGGCGACGCGTCGCCCGCATCCGTCGCAGGCGCTTGACCAGCATCGGGTCGTGCTCCATGGCCTCGACCCTGTCGATCAGCTCCCCGAGGATCTGGTAATAACGGGTCGCGGAGATGTCGAAGGTCTCCCTGATGGCCTGTTCCTTGGCTCCCGCGTAGCGCCACCACTGACGCTCGAACGCGAGCACCTGGCGATCGCGATCCGAGAGTGCCTGAGGTCGGGGGGCGTTCTCGGGAGCGGGACCTTCGCCGCCGACCGGCGCAGTATCCATGCTCTCCTCCTCAGCCGGGCTTGTGGCCCGCCCTCATGGTAGTCGCGGAACGCCGGGGTGTTCAGAGCGGAGAGCCGGACGTAGTGTCACCAGGTGTGACCTCAGTTATCACGCTCCTCACCGACTACGGGCTGGAAGACGGGTTCGTCGCCGCGTGCCACGGAGTGATCATCGGAATAGCGCCGGAGGCCCGGATCATCGACGTCGCGCACCTCGTGCCCGAGGGCGACGTGCGGCGCGGCGCGGCCATCCTGGCGCAGACCCTGCCCTACCTGCCCCCCGGTGTGCACATCGCGGCCATCGACCCCGCCATGGGGGGCAACCGCCGCCTGGTCGCCATCGAGGCCGGCGGGCGGATGTTCCTCGGGCCGGACAACGGCGTGCTGTCCTGGGCGGTGCACGCGGCGGGAGGCGCCGAGGCGGCGTACGAGATCGCCAACGAGGACCTGTTCCTCAAGCCCGTCTCGCCGACGTTTCCCGGGAGGGACATCTTCGCGCCCGTCGCGGCGCACCTCTGCGCCGGACACCGGCCGGGCGACGTAGGCCCGCGGATCGACGTTCTCGGGCTGGTCTCGCTGCCCGCTCCCACGTCCCGGGTGCGGGACGGCGCGGTCGAGGGCGAGGTGCTCTCGGTGGACCGCCACGGCAACGTCCAGCTGTCCATCACCACCGCGGACCTGGCCGTGCTGGGCGTACGCGGGGGCGACACCCTCGGCGTGTGGCTCGGCAGGCGGCAGCTCGCCGTGCCGTACCGGGAGACGTTCGCGGCGGTGCCGCCCGGTGATCTGGTCGCGTTCACCGACTCGGCGGGGCTGATCGCGCTCGCGGTCAACTCCGGGGACGCCTCCGAGCGGCTCGGGCTCCCTCCCGGCGCCCACGTACGGCTGTCGCTGCAATCACAGAAGGGACAGCCGTGACATAACGGACCGCAAGGGGTCGTTCACCGAAACATCAACTCCGGTCGACGGTCCCATGCGAGAATTGGCCCTCCCTGACCCGCTGTCCCGGGGAGGAGGCCCGTCACGGCATGAGGTCGGCGATGCTCTTCTGCGTCGTACCGATCTTGCTCGCCGCCTGCCTGCTCACCGGAGCGACGGCCGTCCCTTCCGAGGACGTGGGCGCCGCGGTCCGCGCGCGCCAGTGGCCGCTCCAGGCTCTGGACGTCAGGAAGGCATGGCGGACCACCCGTGGCGCGGGAGTCACCGTCGCCGTGCTCGACACGGGCGTGGACGACCGGCATCCCGACCTCTTGGGAGCGGTCGTCCGTGGACCCGACCTCACCGGAGCCACGACGAGCCCCGGCGGCTCCTGCGGCGCGTGGACGAGCACGACCCGGCAAACGCCGCACGCGCCCTCCGGAAAGCACGGCACCGCCATGGCGGCCCTGATCGCGGGTCGCGGGCACGGCCCGAACGACACCCACGGCATACTCGGTGTGGCCCCCGAGGCGCGGATCCTCTCGATCAAGGTCACGCTGGACGATGACGACCTGCTCGGCGTGGGCAACACGATCTGCCGCGACGCCGTCGCCCGCGGCATCAGGTACGCCGTGGACCACGGCGCGCAGGTGATCAGCATGTCGCTCGGCGGAGGCAGCGGGTCCTACCAGGGATCGGCCGCCGAGGAGAGGGCCGTGCGGTACGCCCTGTCCCGCCAGGTCGTGTTGATCGCCTCCTCCGGCAACGACGGCGCCGGAGCGAACAGGAGGAACTATCCCGCCGCCTATCCGGGCGTGATCGCGGTGGGCGCGGTGGACCGGGCGCTGCGGCCCGCCTCCTTCTCCAACCGGCAGGACTACCTGTCCCTGGTCGCCCCCGGCACGGAGATCGTCAGCGCCGAGGGCCGCGGCTCGTACGTGATGGCGGACGGCACGAGTTCGGCCGCGGCCCTCGTCGCCGGGGTCGCGGCGCTGGTCCGCTCCCGCTATCCCGACCTGTCGGCCCGCCAGGTACGGCGGGCGCTCCAGCGGGGCACGACCCCGCGCCCGCGCGGCGAGCGCGACGACGCGTACGGAGCCGGAATGGCGAGCGCCCGGCGCGCCCTTGAGGCGGCCGGGCGCATGTGACCCGTTCGACCGGCGACGCCGGTCCGGTGCCGGTCCGGCGTCAGTTCACGTGGACGACGTCGGCGGCCTCGGCGAAGTGGCAGGCACTCGGGTGGTCCCCGGCCTTGTCGCGGATCTCCAGCAGCGGCTCCTGCTCGGCGCAGATGTCCTGCGCCTTCCAGCAGCGCGTACGGAACCGGCAGCCCGACGGCGGGTTGGCCGGCGAGGGCGGGTCGCCCTGCAGGATGATCCGCTCACGCTGCTCGCGTCCGTCGGGGTCGGGCACCGGGACGGCCGAGAGCAACGCCTGGGTGTACGGGTGGCTCGGCCGGTCGTAGATCTCGGTGTCCTTGCCCAGCTCCACCATCTTGCCCAGGTACATCACGCCGACGCGGTCGGAGATGTGGCGCACCACCGACAGGTCGTGGGCGATGAAGATGTACGCGAGGTTGAACTCCTTCTGGAGCCCGTCCAGCAGGTTCATCACCTGGGCCTGGATCGACACGTCGAGCGCGGAGACCGGCTCGTCACAGATGATGATCTCCGGCTGGAGGGCGAGCCCCCGGGCGATGCCGATGCGCTGCCGCTGGCCGCCGGAGAACTGGTGGGGGTACCGGTTGATGTGGTCGGGGTTGAGACCCACGACCTCCAGCAGCTCCTGCACCCGCTTACGCCGGTCGCCCTTCGGCACGACCTCCGAGTGGATCTCGTACGGCTCGCCGACGATGTCGCCGACGGTCATCCGCGGGTTCAGCGAGGTGTACGGGTCCTGCATCACCATCTGGATGTTGCGCCGCATGTGCTTGAGCTCGGACCCCCTGGCGGCGGCGATGTCCTTGCCGCCCACGAGCACCTTGCCCGAGGTGGGCCGTTCGAGCGCCATGAGCAGCTTCGCCAGGGTGGACTTGCCACACCCCGACTCCCCCACGATGCCCAGCGTCTCGCCCCGATGGAGGTCGAAGGAGATGCCGTCGACGGCCTTGATCGCGCCGATCTGCCGCTTGTAGAGGATGCCCTGGGTCAGCGGGAAGTGCTTGACCAGATCGCGGACTTCGAGAACGACCTCACTGGGCGTCGCCATCGAGAACCTCCCTCCAGAAGTGGCAGGCGCTGCCGCGCGTACCACTGATCGTGTGCAGCGGGGGAACGTCGGTCGTGCACGTCTCCTGCCGGTACGGGCAGCGGGGGTGGAACGCACAGCCCGACGGCATGTCGAGCAGGTTGGGCGGCATGCCCTTGATCGCGTACAGCTCCTGCCCCTTGAGGTCGACCCGGGGGATCGACTCCAGCAGGCCCTTCGTGTACGGGTGCGCCGGGTTCCGGTAGAGGTCGTGGACCGGCGCGTTCTCCACGATCCGCCCGCCGTACATGACGGCGATCTTGTCCGCGACGTCGGCGACCACGCCGAGGTCGTGGGTGATCAGGATCAGGCCCATGTTGCTGTCACGCTGGAGCTCCGCCAGCAGCTCCATGATCTGGGCCTGCACCGTGACGTCCAGCGCGGTGGTCGGCTCGTCGGCGATCAGCACCTCGGGGTCGAGCGCGATGGCCATCGCGATCATGATGCGCTGGCGCATGCCGCCGGAGAACTGGTGCGGGTAGTCGCTCACCCGCTCCTTGGCGGCCGGGATGCGCACCCGGTCCATGAGCTCGATCGCCTTCTTCTTGGCGTCGGCCCGGGACGCGCCCCGGTGGATGCGGAACATCTCGGCGATCTGCCAGCCCACCGGGAAAACCGGGTTGAGCGCGGACAGCGCGTCCTGGAAGATCATGGAGATGCCCTCGCCACGAACCTTCCTGCGCTCGTCCTCGGGCAGCTTCAGCAGGTCGGTCCCGCGGAAGCGGATCTCACCACCGGTGATCTTGCCCGGCGGCATGTCGAGAATTCCCATGATCGTCTGAGCGGTCACGCTCTTGCCGGAGCCCGACTCGCCGAGCACGGCCAGGGTCTCCCCGGCGCTCACGCTGTAGGTGACGCCGTTCACCGCCTTGGCCACGCCCGCCCTGGTGCGGAACTCCACGTGGAGGTCGTCGACCTCCAGCAGAGCCCCGCCGTGCGTACCGCTGCCCGCGGACTCGGGAAGCACTTCGATCACTGTTCGTGCCTCCTAGCGAAGCTTGGGGTCGAGTGCGTCGCGTACGGCCTCGCCGAGCATGACGAAGGTGAGCACGCAGAGGGACAGGAACGCGGCCGGGAAGAACATCGCGTGCGCGCCGGTCCGGATGTACCGGGTGTGGTCGGCGATCGCGATGCCCCACGAGATGACCGGCGTGCGCAGGCCGATGCCGAGGAGCGACAGGGTCGCCTCGGCGCCGATGTAGCTGCCGATGGTGATCGTGGAGTACACCAGGATCGGCGCGAGCGAGTTCGGCAGCAGGTGCTTGAAGATGATCCGGAACGGGCCGGCGCCCAGCGCGCGGGCGGCCTGCACGTAGTCCTGGTGCTTGGCCTGGATGATCGACGACCGGGCGATGCGCATGAGCACCGGCCAGCCGAGCACGGCCAGCACGATGATCACAACGGTCATGATCATGGTCTTACCGGGGTTGGACTGCACCGGGGCGACCGAGCCGAGGATGATGACCGCGCCGAGCACGTACGGCACGCCGAGGAACATCTCGCCGACGCGGGAGAGCAGCGAGTCGAGCCACTTCCCCTGGTACGCGGCGATGACGCCGGCGATGCCGCCGAGCACCACGGTGCCGAGCGTGGCCAGCACACCCACGATGATCGAGGTGCGCGCGCCGTAGATGGTGCGCGCGAACACGTCCCGGCCCTGCAGGTCGAAGCCGAACCAGGCGTCCTCGCTCGGCCCCTCCATGCTTCTGGCGAGCGTGGCCCACTCGGGGTCCTTGTGGGTGAACAGCGTCGGGAACGCGGCCATCACCAGGAACACGATGAGCATCACGAAGGAGATCCAGAAGATCTTCCTGCGCTTCAGGATGTCCCAGGTGTCGTACCAGAGGCTGCGCGGCTTCCCCGACGAGTTGGGGACGGCGGCGGCCGAGGGCTCTGGCGTTCCCTGGATCAGATCTTGCGTGGCGGTCGGTTCACTCATAACGGATCCTCGGGTCGAGCACGCCGTAGAGGAGGTCGACGAGCAGGTTGGCGAGCAGATAGACGAGAACCAGCAGGGACGCGACGGGCACCACGATGGTGAAGTCGTGGTTGTTGATCGCGGTGAAGAGCAGTCCACCGATGCCGTGGATGTTGAAGATGCCCTCCGTCACGATCGCGCCCGACATGAGCGAGCCGATCTCGGTGCCGAGGAAGGTCAGTGCCGGGATCAACGAGTTGCGCAGGAGATGAACGCCCACCACGCGGCGGTTCGTCATGCCCTTGGAGATCGCGGTACGGACGTAGTCGGACCGGCGGTTCTCGACGATGCTCGTCCGGGTGAGCCGGGCGGTGAACGCGAGGTTGAGGCTGGCCAGCACGAACGCCGGGATCAGCAGTTCACCCACGGTCGCCGCGTCGGACACCGTGGGGTTGATCCACTGGAGCTGCACGCCGAGCAGCCACTGCAGGATGAAGCCGGTGACGAAGATCGGCAGCGACAGCATGAACAGCGTGGAAATCGTGATCACGTTGTCGATGAAGCCGCCGCGCTTGAGACCGGACAGCACGCCGGCCGCGATGCCGATGATCGCCTCGATGGCGACGGCCATCAGGCCGAGCCGGATGGTGATCGGCCAGGCGTCGGCGAGTTGCGACGCCACGGACACCTGGTTGAAGTTCACACCCAGGTCGCCGGACAGCAGGTTCTTCAGGAAGTGCCAGTACTGCACGAGCATCGGCTGGTCGAGGCCGAACTGCGCGCGCATGGCGGAGATGTATGAGTCGGGGCAGGCTCGCTGACCACAGCGCGCGGCGAACGGGTCACCGGGGAGCTGCCACACCATGTAGTTGATGAGGAAGGTCGTGCCTAGGAGCACGGGGATGAGTTGCAGCAGGCGCCGGATGGCATATCGGCCCATGCGCACCTCCACTCTGACGCTAAAGGTCGTACATGCATCCCTACCGGTCAACAATGCCGCAGGTGGATGAGTGCGGAGGACCGAAAGGGAGGGCTGGACAGTGGCGGAGCCGTGACTTTACGTATCCGCCGTCAGACAGCCAGCGAGGCCGGCCCCGGTCTGGAACCGGCCTCGTGGCGCATGCGAGGCGAGCCTACGCTTCCTTGATCGCGATGGAGAGCGGGTCGAGCACACCGAACGGTGTGACCTTGACACCGGTCACCCACTTGGACGTGCCTGCCTGCAGACCGTACGACCACAGCGGGATGGCGTTCATCTCCTTGACCAGCATGGCCTCGGCCTCCTGGTAGTGGAGGATCGACTGCGCCGGGTCGGTGGAGGTGTCGGCTTCCTTCAGCTTGGCGTCGAGTTCCTTGTCGCTGAACTCACCGTCGTTCGAGCCCGCGCCCGTCTTGTACAGCGGGTTCAGGAAGTTCTCGATGCTCGGGTAGTCCATCTGCCAGCCCGTGCGGAACGCGCCCTTCATCTTGCGGTTCGTGATCAGGTCACGGAACTCGGCGAAGGTCGGCGTGGCCTTGCCCACGACCGTGAAGCCGGCGTCGGCGCCCAGGGCCTGGTTGATGCTGTTGGCGGTGGCGTCCACCCACTCCTTGTGCGCGGAGTCGCCGTTGTACCAGATCGGGTACTCCTTCGGCGGGGTGTAGCCCGCGGCCTTGGCCTTGGCGAGGTACTCCTTGGCCTTGGCCGGGTCGAAGGTGCAGAACTCGCCACACGCGCCCGGAGTCTTGTAGCCCTCGACCAGCGGGGAGATCCAGCCGTCGATCGGGACACGACCCTTGTTGAAGATCTTGTCCGTGATCGTCTTCCGGTCGATCGCCAGGGACAGCGCCTTGCGGAAGTCCGCGTTGCCGCCGAACTCCTTGTCGTACAGCGGGAAGGTCATCGTCTGGATGACGCCCTGCTGGCCCTCGATGGCGCGGTCGCCGAGGTCGCTCTTCCACTTGTCACCGGCCAGGGCCGACGGCGGGACGAGCTCGGTGAAGTCGAGGTTGTTGGACACCAGGTCCGCGTAGGCCGCGTCGTCGTCCTTGTACATCTTGTAGACGATCTTCTTGACCTTGGGCTTCTCGGCGCCCGGGTAGTCCGCGACGGCCTCGACCACGATCTGCGAGTTGTGGTCCCACTTCACGAACTTGAAGGGGCCGTTCGTGACCGGGTTGGCGGCGAACGCCTTGGGGTCCTTGAAGAACGCGTCGGGCAGCGGGGAGAACGTGGTGTAGCCCAGCTTGGTGCGGAACACCGCCTCGGGGGCCTGCAGCGTGACCTTGAAGGTGAGGTCGTCGATCACCTCGAGACCGGACATGGTCTCCTTGGCCGGCTTCGGAGCCTCCTTCGGCCCGTCGGCGCCGTCCGGGTCCTCGGTCGCGACGTCCCCGTAACCCTCGACGCTGCCGAACCACCAGCCGCCGTTCTGCGCGTTCGGGGTGTACGCGGTGTAGTTCCAGGCGTCAACGTAGTTCTTGGCGGTGACCGGCGTGCCGTCACTCCACTTCAGCCCCGGCTTGAGCTTGATCGTCCAGACCTTGTTGTCCGGGCTCTCGATCGACTCCGCCTGACTCAGCTCGGGCGCGGCCGTGTCGGTGTTGTACTTGATCAGCTGGTCGTACACGAACTGGTTGATCGTGCCGCCGCAGGTCTCGTTGATGTTGCCCGGGACGAAGCCGGTCTGGGGCTCACATCCCCGGATGTACACGGTGCCGTCGGCCGCGCGGGGGTTGGTGCCGCCGTCGCTGCCGCTGCCGCCGGAACCGCTGCCGCCACCGCCGCACGCGGCGACCCCAAGCGCAAGCAGCGCGGTGCCCGCGGCGATCTGTGCGCCCTTAGCTACGCGCATAGTGGATTGATCCTCCCTCTAAGGATGGGCATTGGCGGGCATGCCCCGTTCACTCGCGCGGGTTCCTCGGATGGTGGTGAGGTTCCCTCGTTTGCAAACATGGTCAAGCCCGCTGACGCCCTGCCAGTCGTCGCGAGCATCCCTCACTCCGCACACCAGACGAGTCTCTGGTGCATTGCAGTTCGGTCACACGTGCGTCGGTGGGGCGTCATACGCATACCAACAAGGTCGGGCTAAATGCCGATGCGAAGCCCAAACCACCCAATAAGGTACACATAGGATGCGATTGATGGGGCATCGGCGTCTCCATGACATCGGACCCGTGCCGTTGTCCCCATACCACGAGTCGCTGGGCTACCTTTGACCAAGCCGCGGCCCCGCTCCCCGCGACGGTCACGGCCGACGTCCACGAGAGGCCAACGGATCACCATCACCGGTCTCTTACTCATCACCATCCAATAGAGTCCATCCCATGAGCCAGCCGGATTCCGCGGTCGCGGACGCCCAGGCGGGCGGCGGGGCGCCGGAGTCACTGGCCGCGCTCGCCGAGCGCCACGGGTTGCGACGCGCCATCGCGCGCCCCACCCTGCCCGCGTACCTGCGCCAATTGTGGACGCGGAGGCACTTCATCCTGACGTACGCCACGTCCAGGAACGTCTCGAAGTACTCCGAGTCCGCGCTCGGGCAGCTCTGGCAGGTGCTCACGCCGCTGCTCAACGCCGCGGTCTACTGGCTGATGTTCGGTGTCATCCTCGGTCAGAGCAAGAACATCGACAACTACCCCGCGTTCCTCATCACCGGGGTCATGGTCTTCACCTTCACCCAGCGGACGGTGATCAGCGGCGCCAAGTCCGTCTCGTCGAACCTCTCGCTCATCAGGGCCCTGCACTTCCCCCGCGCCTCGCTGCCCCTGGCGTACGCGGTGCAGGAGCTGCAGCAGCTCGGCTGGTCGATGGGCGTGCTCATCGTGCTCGTCCTGGTCACCGGCGAGCCGATCACATGGCTCTGGCTGCTGATCCCGGTCACGCTGGCCCTGCAACTGGTCTTCAACGTCGGCGCGAGCCTGTTCATGGCTCGCGTCGGCGCGTTCGTCCGCGACACGAACCAGCTCCTGCCGTTCATCACCCGCACCTGGCTGTACGCCTCCGGCGTCTTCTACAGCATCAGCGAGCGCACGGAGAAGCTCCCTGACGTGCTCCGGTGGGCCCTGGAGTTCAACCCGGCCGCCGCCTACATCGAGTTCATGCGCGACCTGCTGATCTACCAGCGATTCCCGGAGCGATGGGCGTGGATTACCTGCATATTCTGGGCGATATTCGCGCTGATCGTCGGCTTCTGGTACTTCTGGCGGGCCGAGGAGAGGTACGGACGTGGCTGAGCTGACCAAGGAGCTGTCCCACGTGGCCCAGGAAGAATCACAGGCGTCCCCCGAGGTGCTCGGGACGCCGACGGTGATCGTCGACAACCTCCACATCGTCTACAAGGTGTACGGCGCCGCCTCGGACTCCCAGAAGGGCAATGCGGCGAACGCACTCATGCGCATCGTCAGGCGCCAGGGCCGTCCGCAGATGAAGGAGGTCCACGCCGTCAAGGGCGTCTCCTTCGTCGCCCGCCACGGAGAGGCGATCGGCATCGTCGGCCGCAACGGCTCAGGCAAGTCGACGCTGCTGCGGGCCATCGCCGGGCTGCTCCCGCCGCACAAGGGCGCGGTCTACACCGACGGCCAGCCGTCGCTTCTCGGCGTCAACGCCGCCCTGATGAAGGAGCTCACCGGCGAGCGCAACATCGTCCTCGGCTGTTACGCCATGGGCATGTCCCCCACCGAACTGCGCGAGAAGTACGACGAGATCGTCGACTTCTCCGGCATCGGCGAGTTCGTGCAGTTCCCGATGTCGACCTACTCCTCCGGCATGGGCGCGCGGCTGCGCTTCGCCATCTCCTCGGCCAAGACCCATGACGTCCTCCTCATCGACGAGGCGCTGGCCACCGGCGACCGCGAGTTCAAGAAGAGGAGCCAGAAGCGCATCAAGCAGATGCGCGAGTCCGCCGGCACCGTCTTCCTGGTGGCACACAACCTCGACGTCATCGAGGACACCTGCAGCCGCGTCATCTGGCTGCACAAGGGCAAGATCAAGATGGACGGCGACCCCTCCGAGGTCCTCGCCGCGTACAACAAGGCCTGAGCGCGGCCAGTGGCGACCGCGCGGCGGCCGTACCAGGATGGGTGACGACCATGATGTCGACCCATCGGAGGACGGATCGTGCCGACGCAGCCGCCGATTCCCTATGACCATCTGCCTCAGGTGCCCAGCCTGACCGTCGAGAGCGACGACGTACGGGACGGGGAGCGCCTGTCCGACGCCTACGTCTTCAACGACTGGGGCATGACCGGGCAGAACCAGTCGCCGAACCTGCGCTGGTCGGGCGCGCCCGAGGGCACGAAAAGCTATGCGGTGACCTGCTTCGACCCGGACGCGCCCACCGGCAGCGGATTCTGGCACTGGCTCGTGTACGACATCCCCGCGGACGTCACCGAGCTGCCGACCGGCGCGGGGACGGCCCCGGGCTTCGCGGGCCTTCCCGAGGGGGCCGCGCACGCGCGCAACGACTACAGCCAGAAGTCCTACGGCGGCGCCGCTCCGCCGCCGGGATGGCCGCACCGCTATGTCTTCGCCGTGCACGCGTTGAAGGTCGAGAAGCTCGGGGTGGGCGACGACGCGCCACCCGCCGTGGTGGGGTTCAACATCACGGCGAACACCCTGGCCCGCGGTTATATCGCGCCGACCTACGAAACCTGATGCGCCCGTGCCGGTGTTCCACTATGATTCGAACGTAGATTCGACCTGGACACCGGAGGGCGGGATGGGTGACCTGGCGACGGCGATCGACCATTTGGCCGCTGAAGATCCCTCGGAGCTTCCGTTGAGTTTGATCGCCGAGCAGCTGATCGATCTGCACTGGCAGATGGCCCGGCTGCAGGCGGAGATCGGCCGGCGCACCTGCCTGCGCGGCTCGCTCAACTGATCCGGCGCCAGGCGCCGGGGAGCGCGTCCCGCCTGCGTGGTTCCACGACCTGGCGGCCCCGGCCTCGCCCGGGCGACACGCTGACGACATGAGAGAACCGGCCGACACCTGGAGGGTGTCGGCCGGTTCTCTCATGTTCTTTCAGTGTTGCGAGTGCTCCGGGTGCGGCGACCGCACCCGGGGCGGCACCCGATCATCGCTTACTTGGTGCGCGCGGGGTAGGTCGTGCCCGGAGTGGTGGTCGTGGTGGTGGTCGTGGTCGGCGTACCGGTGGTGCCGGTGGTGGTCGTGCCGGTGGTCGTGGTCCCGGTGGTGCCGGTGGTGCTCGTGCTGCTGGTGCTGGTGTTCTTGACCACGGTCACGGTGTTCCACGGAACGACGGTCGTGGTCACCGTCCTCACCCAGCCGTTGGAACGGGTGGTGGTGACCGACGAGGTCGACTTCACCGTGTTGAGGCCGGTGGTGAGCACGCCGGGCACCAGAACCCTGACGCCGGCCAGCGCGTTGACGCCGACGTTGACGTTGAGCAGGGCGCTGAGGTTCGCCACGAGACCGACGTTGATGGCGGCGTTCACGTTGGCGGTGAGCGCGGCCGAGGCGTTGGCCAGGGCGCGGACGTTGCCCACCAGGACGACGACGGGGATCCGGATGCCGGCGAGGACGGCCACGCCGGCGTCCAGGTGCGCGTCGACGAAGGCGGTCAGGGTGGCGGCCGCGTTGGCGGCGGCGCTGGCCGCGACGGCGAGCTGGGCCGCGACGACGGCGTTCGCGTTCACCGTGGCGACGGCCGCGGCGTTCACGTTGGCGGTGAGGGTGGCGGCGACGCTCGCGGTGAGGTTCGCGGCGGCGGTGAGCTGGGCCTGAACGTTCGCGTTCACGTTCGCGGCGAGGGCGGCGGTGACGTCGGCGGTCAGGTTGGCGGCGGCCACGAGCTGAGCCTCGGTCGCGGCCTTGACGTCGACGACCGCGCCGAGCGCGACGTTGGCCGTCGCGGCGAGCTGCGCCGCGACCACCGCGTTGACGCTCGCGTCCGCGTGAGCCGCCAGGTTCGCCACGGTGGCGAGCTGGCCCTGCAGGGAGCCGGTCGCACCGGCGACCACGTCGGCGCGGACGTCGGCGAGCACCCTCGTGACGGCCGCGAGCTGCGCGTCGGTGCCCGTGTCGGCGGCCGAGGCCTGGGCCGGCACGGCGGACATGCCCGCGATACCGGCGGTGATGAGGACCGCGGCAGCCTTAATGATTCGATTCATAATTCCCCCGGTTCATATCCCTTTTCACGAGAGCGGGAATTACCCCCCGTGTGTCGGCGTACGGCGCCGACCAGGACTCAGCTACGGACGGCATTTCTATCACCCTTCTCGAAGGGTGGGCTGCCGCGCTCGTCCGCACCTCAGCCAGGGCAGAGGACCGGAATTTCCGGAAATCTAAGGACTAGCGATCACCTTCCAGTCATCCCCAAGAATCCCTTTTCATCGGGATATCCGGCGAAGCGATCCCCGGCCTGGGAAAAAGGCTCGGTAAACATGCTTCCCAGGCCGGGCGAACAGATTTTCCGATCGCTTGAGAATTCAGACGGATACGGAGGCCGGCGACGGACGGCGAAGGGGGTGATTCCGCCGTGCGTCAGGCGCTGAGCCGACTGGAAGCACCGGAGAACTCGAAGGGGAAACGGTCCGCGAACGCCGGTCTCAGATCGGTGAGCCAGACCGCGTGCGGGTCGTAGTGGGCGAAGAAGGGACGCCCGACCAGTTCGGGATCCCGCGCCTGGATGAAATGGAGGACGAAGACGCGCTTTCCGGCGACCTCCGCGACGCCGTCGACGCAGACCTTTCCGGGGGTGGCCGACATGGACGGCCCTCTGACGGTCCGGCACAGCCCGGACACCTGCGCGTACGCGTCACGGAAGATCCGGTGAGCGTCCGCGAGCTTGACCGCGAAGTAGTCCTGTGGGCCGGTGTCGCGCTCGACGAACATGTAATAAGGGATCATGCCCATGGCGGTCTGCCGCCGCCACATGTGGGACCAGACGCCGGGACTGTCGTTGATGGAGCGGATGAGCGGCGCCTGTGTCCTGATCGTCGCCCCGCTCTCCAGGATCCGCCCGACCGCCGTCTGGACGATGTCGGGTTCGAGTTCGCGCGGGTGCGAGAAGTGCGCCATGAAAGCGAGGCTCTTGCCCGACTCGACCACCTCGGCGAAGAGCTTGAGCGTCGCGTCGGCGTCGGGATCACCGACGAACCTGTCCGGCCAGTACGCCAGGGACTTGGTGCCGATGCGGATCGACTCGATCTGCTCCAGCCCGAGCAGCGGATCGATGTACCGGCGGAGGACCGCCTCACTCATGATCATCGGGTCGCCGCCGGTGAAGAGGATGCTCGTCACCTCGGGATGGGACTTGACGTACTCGACGAGGTTCCCGATGTCGTCGGACGCCATCTTGAGGTCGGGCTCGCCGATGAACTGGGCCCAGCGGAAGCAGTAGGTGCAGTACGCGTGGCAGGTCTGGCCCTGCTTCGGGAAGAACAGCACGGTCTCGGGGTACTTGTGCTGCAACCCCGGAACGGGTTCCCCACCCACACGGGGCACGTTGAGTTCGAGTTGCCCGGCCGGATGCGGGTTGAGCCGCATCCGGATCTCGCGGGCCGCCTCCTGAACCCGCGTCGCCGGCGCGCCGTCGCGCAGTAGGCCTGCCAGCCGTGAAACGTCGGCCTCGGGCAGCATGTCCTCCTGCGGGAAGACGAGCCGGTAGATCGGGTCGTCGGGGACGGCCGACCAGTCGATCAGCTCGTCGACGACGTAGGCGTTCGTGCGGAACGGCAGGACCGTCGCCACGGCGCGGACCCGCAACCGGGCCGCCTCATCGAGGCCGCCGCGGCCGAGAAGCTCGTCGAGATGTTTGGTGGTGTAGGCCCGGAAGCCTCGCTTGCTTTCGCTAACGATCACTCGGCCTTCCTTTCTCGGTAGGTTTTGGGAACTGTGTAAACCAACTACCCCCGTCGCGCGTCTGAGGTTCCCATATAACCCGAGTCACCGCCTCCACGGCAGGTTCCACAGGCAGGAAACTTCCTTGTGAGGTTCTGCCGTATGTCATCAGATCTCGCGACATATCGCGAAAGGGAGTATCGTCGGCTTGTGACTTCCTTGACCCCATATGGCGATGGAGACGCAGGCCAGCGTGCCTCAGACGCCGACCGGGACAGGGTCGCGGCCGTCCTCGGTGAGGGCCTGGCCACCGGCCGTCTCACCTCCGCGGAGCATGCGGACCGGCTGTCCGCCGCCTACACCGCCGTGACGCTTGGCGACCTCGTCCCCCTCACCCACGACCTCCCCGACCTCCCCAGCACCGCCGGTACGACGGCGCTGAGGGCCGAGCGGCAAGAAGTGACCGCCGTCTTCAGCAAGGTCATCCGCAGCGGGCGCTGGGTGGCCGGCCGCCACACCGAGCTCCGCTCGGTCTTCGGCGCGCTGATCATCGACCTGCGCGACGCGGTGCTGCCCGGCCGGGAGATCACTCTCGAACTCAACTCGTTCTGCGGCAAGATGATCGTTCGCGTGCCCGAGAACGCCAGGATCATGGACGAGGGCAGCGCCCTGTTCTCCAAGCGCCACGTCTCCGGCGGCCAGGAAGGGGACGGGCCGCTCATCAGGGTGACGGGAAAGGCCCGCTTCGGAAAGATCATCCTGTCGCGGGTCGCCACCGACGTGCACTCTCCCTGGCACGGCTGACCGTCCCGCTCGCACGTACGGTCTACGCTCGCGCCAACGATCCGCGCAGGTGGCAGACTCGTGAGGTGAACCGATTGGACCGCGTTGCGCCCGACCCGGGCCCAGTCGGGGCGCTGCCGGTCGCCCTCGACGCCATGGGAGGGGACAACGCTCCCGGCGAGATCGTGGCGGGAGCCGTACAGGCGGTCAGGGAACGCGGGATCCCCGTGGTCCTCGTGGGCCAGCCGCGGCTGCTCTACGAGGCGCTCGCCGCGTACGACGCCACCGCGGAGATCCCCATCGTACGCGCCGAAGAGGCGCTCGCCATGGACGAGGGCGCGCTCGCCAGCCTGCGCCGCCCCCGCTCCAGCATCGCCGTCGCCTGCCACCTCCTGCGGCGCGGAGACGCGTCCGCCGTCGTCTCCGCCGGATCCACCGCCGGAGTGGTGGCGACCGGAAAGCTCCGGCTGCGCGGACAGCACGGCGTCGGACGGCCCGCCATCGCGGTCACCCTCCCGACCCGGCCGACGCCCACCGTCCTCCTCGACGCGGGCGCCAACGCCGACGCCAAGCCCGAGATGCTGGTCCAGTTCGCGCACCTCGGCGTGGCCTTCGCCCAGACCGCGCTCGATCTTCCCCGGCCTCGGGTCGGGCTGCTCACGATCGGGTCCGAGGCCGAGAAGGGCAACAAGCTCATCAAACGTGCACACGAACTGCTCTCCGGCACGCCCGGGATCGACTTCGACGGAAACATCGAGGGGCACGACCTGCTCACCGGCCGGGTCGACGTCGTCGTCGCCGACGGCTTCACCGGGAACGTCGCGCTCAAGACACTCGAAGGCAGCATCAGGTACGCCTTCGGGCAGTTCAGGGAGACGATCGAGGAGAGCGCGGTGGCGCGGTTCGGCGGCATGCTCCAGCGCCCCCGGCTGCGCGAGCTCTACCGCCGGCTCGACCCCGAGGCCCACGGCGGTGCCGTACTGCTCGGCCTGAACGGGACCGTCGTCATCGCACACGGCTCGTCCAGGGCCGGCGGCGTGGCCGCGGCGTGCGAACTCGCCGCGCGCCTGGCCGCCGGCGAGATCGTCACCCGCATCGGTGAGCGGATCGCCTCCATCCCGAGATCGCATCGGCTCTGGTGACGCGCGTTTCCGAGCTGGAAAACGGATGGACGGCCGTCGATAAACTTGAGCGCATGACCGACCCGCAACTCGTGCTCGCCGAGCGGGTCCAGCAGGCGCTGGGCACCGCCTTCGGCCAGGAGTACTCAGGCGAAGACCCGCTGATCAGGCCCTCACAGTTCGCCGACTACCAGGCGAACGTCGCTCTCAGCCTGGCCAAGCGGCTCCGACGTACGCCGCGGGAGGTCGCCCAGGCCCTGGTGGACGCGCTCGACACCGGCGACATCAGCGTCGAGATCAGCGGCCCGGGATTCCTCAATCTGACCCTCGGCGACGGCTGGATCGCCACCCAGGCCGCACGGCTGCTGGCTGACGAGCGGATCGGCGTGCCGCAGCCCGCGCCCAAGACCGTCGTGATCGACTACTCGGCGCCCAACGCCGCCAAGGAGATGCACGTCGGGCATCTGCGCACCACGATCGTGGGTGACACGCTGGCGCGCACCCACGAGCACCTCGGCGACCACGTCATCCGGCAGAACCACCTCGGCGACTGGGGCACGCCGTTCGGCATGCTCATCGAGCACCTGCTCGACGTCGGCGAGGAGGAGTCGCTCGAGCGGCTCGCCGCCGGTGACGGCAACGCCTTCTACCAGGAGGCCCGCCGCAAGTTCGACAGCGACCCCGACTTCGAGGCGCGCGCCCGCCTCCGGGTGCCGTTGCTGCAGGGCGGCGACGCCGACACCCTCCGCCTGTGGCGCGAGTTCATCGAGTACACCCAGCGTTACTTCAACCGGGTCTACCACCAGCTCGGCGTCACCCTCACCGACGACGACATCGCCGGCGAGAGCATGTACAACCCGATGCTGGCCGACGCCTGCGACGAGCTCGAGCACTCCGGCGTCGCCGTCATCAGCGAGGGCGCGCTCTGCGTCTTCCCGCCCGGCTTCACCGGGCGCGACGACCAGCCGCTCCCGCTGATCATCCGCAAGAGCGACGGCGGGTACGGCTACGCCACGACCGACCTCGCCGCGATCCGGTACCGCGTGCGCGACCTCAAGGCCGACCGCATCCTCTACGTCGTGGGCGCCACCCAGTCGCTGCACTTCCAGATGGTGTTCGCCTCCGCCCGCCTCGCCGGGTGGCTGACCGACGAGGCCAGCGCCGAGCACATCCAGATCGGCAGCGTGCTGGGCAGCGACGGCAAGATGTTCAAGACCCGCAGCGGCGAGTCGGTCAAGCTGACCGAGCTGCTGGAGGAGGCGGTCATCCGGGCCGAGGCCGTCATCGCCGACCGCGGCTACGACGCCTCCGCCCGCCGCTCGATCGCCCGCCAGGTCGGCATGGGCGCGGTGAAGTACGCCGACCTGTCGGTCAGCCACGACAGCGAGTACGTCTTCGACTTCGACCGGATGCTGGCGTTGACCGGCAACACCGGGCCGTACCTCCAGTACGCCACGGCCCGGATCCGCTCGATCTTCCGCAACGGCTCGGTCGACCCGTCCACCGTGAGTGGGCCGATCATCCTCGGCGAGCCCGCGGAGCGCGCTCTCGCGCTGCAACTCCTCGGCTTCGGCGCGGTCGTCGAGAGCGTCGCCGAACTGTCCGAGCCGCACCGGCTGTGCAACTACCTGTTCGACGTGGCCCAGGCGTTCACGTCGTTCTACGAGAACTGCCCGGTCCTCAAGGCCGAGGACGAGGCCGTGCGGCAGTCCCGCCTGGCGCTGTCCGCGCTGACCCTCCGGGTCCTGCTCCAAGGGCTCGACCTGCTCGGCATCGAGGTGCCCGAGCGGATGTGACGGCTCTCCCCGCCCGGAGCCACCGGTTCCGGGCGGGGCAAGTCCCCGCTCGCCGTTCGGCGCGTCTGGTCCAGATATGCCGCCGCGACGGTCTAGTCTTGACCCGGTCAAGGGAGTGTCCGCCGATCCCCGCAGCGCGCGTGGCCACCGCCAGGGGCGGTTCTTCAGTCGGCGGCATTTCGTCACCTTCTCGGGGAGCGTTCTGCGTTGAGCATGGACCTGAGCAAGAACCCCGACGTCGCGGGTCTCGCCGACACCACCGAACTGCATCGGTACGCTGAGGCGCTCCTGGTCCACCTCACCGCCGACGGGAGCGCGCCCGTGGCGCCGCCCGGTCTCGACGACGTGCCGGACTACTGGCTCGCCCCCGCCGTCCAGGCCCTGGTCCTCACCATGGCGGGCGAAGACGCGATGGAACCCCTCTCCCGCGCCGCCCGCCTCGACGAGGGCCGCACCGCGCTGTTCCTCTGCCTCGCCCTCGCCGTCGCCGGCCACGGCGACCGCATCCACGCCTCCTGGCTCGGCACGGCCTTCGGCGACCTCAGCGACGACCGCCCGGTGACCTCCGGCCAGCGGGCGGTGTGGCTCGCCGCGGCTCGCGGCGCGTACGGGCCGGTCGGCAAGATCTTCGTGCTCCGCAAGCTCGACGCGGTCGCCGTCCCCGCCGAGGACGCGCTCTGGCTGGAGGCCCTCGTCCCCGACGATCCCGCGATCGTCGTACCGCCTTCACTCAAGGACTTTCCCCAGCTGGCCGAGATCCCCGAGATCGCCGCCCCGGCCCAGGCCGCCGACCGGCTCACCCGCCTGCGCGAGCGCTGCGCCGAGATCACCTCCTCCCGGCAGCCCGTCACGGTCTCCAAGATCGTGACTGGATCGGTGTGGCCCGATGCCGAGCCCATCGCCGTCCTGCGTACGCTGATCGGGCAAGGAGGCCATGAGGGGCCGCTCAGCTCGCTCCGGGGCCATCTGCTCCAGGACGTCCAGCCCGGCGCGGAACCCCACCTGGCGGCGCTCGCCCTCCATGTCGCCGCCCCCGCGGTGAAGGCGGCGGCGGAGTCACTCCTGCACGCCGCCCAGGAGCCGCCTCCCGAGGCGGTGACCGTACCGGTGCTCGGCCATCCCGTGATCCTTCGCCCCGAAGGCCCCGATCGCAATTCCATGCACGCGGCCGAGCACGGCGTCGTCACCGAGTCCGTGCGGAACCGCCGGGGAAACTGGCTGGGGTATGTTCTCATCGGCATCGGCGTCGTCCTGCTCGGCACCGGTTTCGCGGTCCACCTCGTGGCCGCGCTCGCCGGGATCGCCGTCGCCGGCTGGGGTGGCTTCCTCCTGTGGAAGCGCCGGGTTCAGGAGCAGGCCGATCTCGACTTCGTCCAGGCGCGGCTCGCCGAGCTGAACGAGACCGCCGAAGGCGCGGTCTGGGCGCTGCACGAGCACGCGAGAGAGTCGCTGAAACGCGCCGACGCCGCCACCGAGGACTTCGGCGAGCTCACCCGCCTGCTCCGGCGCGGCCCCCGCGCCGCCTGACCGCGGTCGTCCTTCTACGGCCGGACCACCGTGGCCTTCTCCATGTACGTCGTCGTGGGATGTGCTCTCTGGTCCCATGCCGGACAGGTGCCGCGCCACCGCTGTGGCCGGCCGCATGCCTGTCTCGACGTGGTGACGCCTGCCGGAGCTCGGGCTTCTCGCAGCCGTTCCGGCCGCTGCCTGATCACGGGAGCCGGTGCGCTCTACGGTGTCGTTCTACGGGCCGAGCCGGGACGGGCGGATAGAAAGAGGCCCGGAAGCCCGGCTCGGCGTCAGACCATGGAGACTTCGACGTTGGCAGGAGTCAGCAGGAAGACCTTCTCGGCGATCCGCTCGATCCGCCCCTCGCAGCCGTACGCCAAGCCGGCCGCGAAATCCACCATCCGGGTGGCCTCGGCCATCGACATGCCGACCACATCCATGACCACCGCGTGCCCCTCGCGGAAGTGTCGTCCAACCGTCAAAGCGTCGTCGTACTTCTGCGGACGGACCATCACGATCCGTGCGGGCTGCTCCGCAGGCTGCCAACGCCTGGCCGCCCGCTCCGACGCCGGCATCCAGTCATCCTCGTATTCCTCGTCGCCATAGGGCTCGTCATACTGCTCAACGGCGCCCAGACCAAGGTAGCTCGCCACCTTGCGCACTGCCCCCATCGGCACTTCCTTTCCCCGAGATCCGGCCGCATTGGGCTACCCCGATAGAAAGGACAGTAACCACCGATTCGGCCCCAGGCGGGCGACACGCCCGACTGAATTTCATTTTGTCCGGCGTACGCCCCCGCGCCAGGCCGCATTCACGGCGTCGATAGCATCACCCGCATGCGTATCTTCACCGTCGATTCGTTCACCGACCAACCCTTCAAGGGTAACCCGGCGGCCGTCTGTTTGCTGGAAGCCTCGGCCGCTGATTCTTGGATGCAGTCCGTCGCCGCCGAAATGCGTCACTCGGAAACCGCGTTCGTACTCGGACCCGACGCCTCGGGACGGTACTCGCTACGCTGGTTCACACCATCCGTTGAGGTCGCGCTGTGCGGGCACGCCACCCTCGCGGCGGCACATGTGCTCTATTCGACGGGTCTCGCCGAAGGCAAGATCGAATTTGCGACAAAGAGTGGAATTCTCTCCGTCGACCAGTCAGAAGACGGCTCGATAGTGATGGATTTCCCGGCGCATTCCCCGTCGGAAATCACCCCGCCGAGCGGTTTGGCGGAGGCCCTCGGCGTTCCCGTACGGTGGACCGGAATGGGCGGGTTCGATCTACTCGCCGAGGTCGAATCGGAACAGGCAGTGCGCGATCTGACTCCTGACATCGACGCGCTGGCCGCCTTCGATGTCCGAGCCGTCATCGTGACCGCCCCCGCCGCCTCCACGCACACACCGACGGCAGGAACCGCCTCCGTACCAACAGGTGGACCCGAGCACGTGTCACCGGTCGGACTCTCTTCAGAGGGCGCCGGGCTTACGACATTCGGGGAACCCGACTACGTCTCCCGGTTCTTCGCGCCCCGCGTCGGCGTCCCCGAGGACCCGGTGACCGGATCGGCTCACTGCGTGCTCGCCCCGTACTGGTCGGCCAAACTGGGACGCGACACCCTTGTCGGCGCGCAGTTGTCAGCGCGGTCCGGCGTGATGCGCACCACCATCAAGGGCGAGCGCGTCGAACTCGTCGGCCAGGCCGTCACCATCTGGTCCGGCGAACTCCACGCGTAGCGCTGGAGCCGTGTCGCCTGACATCGTGGATCATGGTCGCCGCTTGCTCCGGCCGGCCGTGATAGCGGGCCTCTGGTGATGCCGCTCTCGCGGCCGTCGCGGGCGCGGTGGTTGCTGGCACGGTCTTACGCCGGCCTCCACAAACCCCCGCCTCCGCGCCCCCCTCTCCCGCCCGTACACGTACTCGACACCCGATCGGGCGCCTCCTCCGGCCCGCAGCCGGCTCCGAGTCATCCGCACACTTCGCCGCAGCCCTACTCCCTGGCGGTAGGGTGCCTGATGCCTTCTCAACGCGCACTACTGCCGCGGTCGACACCGGCCGCGTCGGGGGTGTCGTCCCGCGCGGTCGCCGCGCTGCTGGACCGGCTCGAAGCGCAATCCATCGAGTGTCACTCCATCATGGTCGTACGCCACGGTCACGTCGTCGCTGAAGGCTGGTGGGCGCCGTACTCGGCCGAACGCCCGCACCTTCTTTACTCGCTGACCAAGTCGTTCACCTCGGTCGCCGTGGGGCTCGCGATCGCCGACGGGCTGCTCTCGCTGGACGATCGGGTGGTGGACGTGTTGCCCGACCACGTTCCGGCCGACATCTCGGAGCAGGGACGCCGCCTCACCGTTCACCACCTGCTGTCCATGACGGCCGGACACCGCACGGACAGCCTCGCCGAGGCCTGGCAACTGGAACCGGGCGACCTTGTGAAGGGCTTCCTGCGCGTACCGTTTCCCGAGGCCGAGGGAACACGGCACGCCTACGACAATCCGACCACCTTCATCCTGGCCCGGATGGTGGAACGGGTCACGGGCCGCGGCCTCCCGGAACTGCTCGACGAGCGCCTCTTCAAGCCGATGGGCGTCGACCACGCCGAATGGGACCGGGTGGCGAGCGGTGCCGCCTTCGGATTCCACGGACTGCACCTCACGACCGAGGCCGTCGCCGCCTTCGGTGAACTGCTCCTGCGCGGAGGCCTTTGGGGCGACCGGCGGCTCGTCCCGCGCGAATGGGTGGAGCTCGCGACCAGACGGCACATCGATACCCTGCCATTCGAGGACGGGTCGGGGGACGCTGACTACCTTTGCGGTTACGGTTACCAGTTCTGGATGTCGCGTCACGGTTACCACAGTGACGGCTCCTTCGGCCAGCAATGCGTAGTCATCCCGTCACACGGTCTCGTGGTCGCCGTGACCGGCGCCAATACGCAGGCACAGGCAGTGCTCGACGCAATATGGGATTGCCTGCTGCCCGGCATGGACCACGCGGGAAGCGCCCGGGACGACGAGATCCTCGCCGATCGGCTGCGGCGGCTGTCACTCGCGCCGGTGCCGGGTTCGGCCGCCCCGGAGCGTCCCGTCAAGGCGAGACTCGACGCCTCCGCCGAGGATTCGGCTCTGCCCGACGGAACCACGGTGATCGTCGATCCCGTGGCCGGTGGATGGCTCCTGCGATTCGGGTCGTTCCTCAACGTCGAGGTCGGCCACGGCGAATGGCGGGAAACTTCGCCGCTCGGCCGCCCTGTCGTCGCGGCTGGCGCCTGGCAGGGCAACACGTTCGTCGCCGAGCTTTACGTCATCACCACCCCGCACCGGGTTCGGCTGGTGGTCGACGCCGACGCAGGGACAGCGGTGGCGACGTGGAGCATCGTGCCCCTGACCAGCCCCAGTCTGGCGTTGCATTTGCGGTCGCCGCTGATGACACGGCCCGACGTCGCGTAGGTGATCTTGGCGAGGCTCGCAGGTGTTGGCTATGGGATGTCTCGTCACCCGGCGTTGGTCTGGGTCGGATCGTGGCTGATCATCGATGGATGCAGGTCTTCTCGGCCTCCTGCCCGGACTGCCCGGAGTTGATCCACCCATTCACCGGGCTGCAGCCGGCCAGTTCCACCAACTGGTGCGCCTAATCGCCCGACGTGGCGGGCCACAGCCAGATCCCTCGAACGCCTCCTCCCGGCTCCTGGGCGAGCCGGTCGGACTTCTCCTTCCCCGAGCCGGGCCCGCCGCCTACGGCATGGTCGGGCGGCGACGGGCCGTCCAGAGGAGCTCGGCCGTTCACGAGATCACAAAGCTTCGCGCACTGGGCCAGAACCACGGGACACGTCAGAACCACGCGCCAACAGCCGAGGCGACGCAAGGGGAAGCCGCCTCAAGGTCGGCGGAGACGCCCGACCGCGGAGCGCTCCCGGACCGGGGAACGCGCCCACCCCCGGGAAGGCGTCCAGAGCGGAAAAGACGCCCGGACGGCGGAACGCTCCCAGACCGGGGAACTTCTCCATGAACGCTTCCTCACGTCGGAACGCGGCCACGCCGGGGCGCCGGGGGACGTCTCCATGAACCCGTCCATGCCAGGAAGTGCGTCCAGACCGGGATGCTGCGGCGGGAAAGGGGGGCGCGGAGGCGGGGGTTTGTGGAGGCCGGCGTAAGACCGTGCCAGCAACCACCGCGCCCGCGACCGCGACAGCGGTATGCACCTGATCGCAACTATCACGGCCGGCCGGAGCAAGCCCCCGCCTCCGCGCCTACGGACACCAGGCAGCCCTCCGCCACCACCAAAACCCCCACATCGAGTGGCTCACCCCGCAACCCGACGCGCTGGGCGGCGGCTGGCCCCAGCAATACACCGCCAAACAAATACGGAAAGCGCTTACCCACCAAGGCACAAAAAAGAGAAAGGGCCACCCCAACAAAAGGGTGACCCTCTCCCACAAAAATTGTCCGGCGGCGTCCTACTCTCCCACACCGTCCCCAGTGCAGTACCATCGGCGCTGGAAGGCTTAACTTCCGGGTTCGGAATGTAACCGGGTGTTTCCCTACCGCTATAACCGCCGTAACCCTATGAAACACACAACCAGGACCACCCGCTCATCACAGCAGGCAGGACCGTTTGCAGTCTCTGAATTGCATAGTCGACGCGAACATCTATGGACAAGTCCTCGGCCTATTAGTACCGGTCAGCTCCACACGTTACCGCGCTT